>JBGPCK010000157.1:0-6325 GCA_041481715.1 Thermoanaerobaculia bacterium
CACGAAGACGTCAAGAAGACCCAGCGCATGGTGCGCGAGGGCGAAGAGGAAGCAGACCAGGCCAAGCACGAGCTCATCGTGGCGAACCTCCGCCTGGTCGTCTCGATCGCCAAGAAATACACCAATCGCGGCTTGCAGTTCCTGGACCTGATCCAGGAGGGCAACATCGGCCTGATGAAGGCGGTCGAGAAGTTCGAGCACCGGCGCGGCTACAAGTTTTCAACCTACGCCACCTGGTGGATCCGCCAGGCGATCACGCGCGCCATCGCCGACCAGGCGCGAACGATCCGCATCCCCGTTCACATGATCGAGACGATCAACAAGCTGACGCGGACCTCCCGCTCGCTCGTCCAGGAGCTCGGCCGCGAGCCCAACGCCGAAGAGATCGCCAAGCGCATGGACATGCCGGTCTCCAAGGTGCGCAAGATCATGAAGATCGCGCAAGAGCCGATCTCGCTCGAAACGCCGATCGGCGAAGAGGAAGATTCTCATCTGGGGGACTTCATCGAAGACCGCCAGGTTCTCTCGCCCATCGACTCGGTCCTGGTCTCCAACCTGCAGGACCAGACGCGGCGCGTCCTGAAGTCCCTGACGCCGCGTGAGGAGCAGGTCTTGAAGATGCGCTTCGGTGTGGGCGACGGCTCGGAGCACACCCTGGAAGAGGTGGGCCGCTCCTTCAACGTCACCCGCGAGCGCATCCGGCAGATCGAGTCGAAAGCGCTTCGCAAGCTGCGGCATCCCTCGCGAGCCAAGAAGCTGCGCCCCTTCCTGGAGACGATCCGCTAGTGTCGTGTAGCCGAAGCCCTGACGCACGTCGGCTCTGTAGGGGCGGCCCTTGCGGCCGCCCGCGGGCGGGGACAAGCCCCGCCCCTGCGACCGAGCCCGCTATCGGCACTCCTGTTACACGACACTAGGCCCTCGGACTGTCCTTTCGAAGCCGGACGTCACACCGCTCCAGCAGGTACGGTGCGTCGGAACCCCATCGGGCGAGGGGCTCCGCCTTTTGCGATATATTCCGCCCTGGGAACCGAGCACCGGGGTCCATAGCTCAGCGGTCTAGAGCCACCGGCTCATAACCGGTCAGACCTCGGTTCGAATCCGAGTGGACCCACCAGACCGTGGGGCATGAAGGGGTGCGGGGAGCTTGAGGAGTCGACGAAGCGAAAAGCCAGACGAGGCAGCGACGGACGGAAGTCACCAGGGGTGTCCTGTAACCGGGACACCCTTTTTGCTTAACGGGCGACCGGGAGCAGCGCGGTGAACGCCGTCCTCGAGCAGCTCTACCGCCTTCAGGGCCGGATCCAGTTCGTTCGGGAGCGCGTTCGGGAGCGCGACACCGTGCCGGCCGAGCTGGTCGAGGTGGACCGGGAGTTCCGCGAAAAGGTCGAGACCGTCGAGAAGCTCCGGGCTCGCCTCTCCGAGGCGGACAAGGGAGCGCGAAAGGCCGAAGCGGAGCTCGCGGACCTCAAAGAGAAGCAAAAGAAGTACCAGACGCAGCTGCGCGGCGTGCAGTCGAGCCGCGAGTACTCCGCGGTCTTGAACGAGATCGATGGCGTGGAGCGTTTGATTCGCACGACCGAGGAGAGGCAGCTCACCCTCGAGGAAGAGATGGAGTCGGCGCGCTCGGAGCTCGCGACTCGGGAGCAGAACCTGCCTGCCGAGACGGCGCTGCACGAAGAGAAGCTCAAGGATTGGCGGGCAGCCCAACGGGTCATCAACGAGGAGCTCGCCACCGCCGAGGCCGAGATAAAGCGACTCGAGGCCGAGATCGCGCCGCGAGATCGATCGGAGTTTCACCGTCTCCTCGACAAGAAGCGAGGCGTCGCCGTCTCGCGCACGATCCAGATCGCAAACTCCTTCTCCTGCTCCGCTTGCCACGTGAAGATCCGCCCCGCCGCGCTGCAGCTCCTGAAAGCAGGCCGCGAGATCGTGTATTGCGATAGCTGCAAGAGGATCCTCTACTACGACCTGCAGCCGTGAGGGGAGTTGTCAGCGATCAGCCTTCAGCTCTCAGCTGTCAGCTGTCAGCTGTCAGCTGTCAGCCAGATGACGACCGACCCTGCCCGGCTGATAGCTGAAAGCTGAGAGCTGAAAGCTAATGAAATTCCGCGCCTACATCGACGGAGCGGCGCGAGGAAATCCGGGTCCGGCGGGCGCGGGCGTCTGGGTCGAGCCGCAGGGCGGCGAATCCGCCGAAGAGCTCTTCGAGGCGCTCGGACGCGCCACCAACAACGTCGCCGAGTATCGCGCTCTCCTGATGGCGCTCCGGCGGGCACAGGAGCTCGATGCCCAAGACGTGCAGATCCTTTCGGACAGCAAGCTGCTCGTCGAACAAATCAACGGGAACTACCGGGTCAAGGCCGAGCACTTGAAGCCGCTCGTTTCCGAAGCCCTCCGCCGGGCGAAGGGCTTCCGGCGCTTCTCGATCGTCCACGTGCGCCGCGAACAGAACCGTAACGCGGACCGGCTGGCCAACCTCGGCGCCGACGCGAGCGAGGGAGCGTAGGCGGGGGCCGCCACGGAGATCTCGGCCGAAGCGATCGCCGCCCGGCGGCGCGACGCCCTCGCCGCGATCGAGCGCGCCGCCGAGCGCGCCGGACGCGACCCGGGTCAGGTGCAACTGCTCGCGGTCAGCAAGGGGCACGGGCCCGACCAGGTGCGGGCCGCCGCCGCCGCGGGGCAGATCCTCTTCGGCGAGAACCGCGTCGCCGAAGGCGCGCGCAAGATCGATGCGACGCGGGAAGAGCTGCCGCAACTTTCCTGGCGCCTGATCGGATCTCTGCAGACCAATAAGGCCGCCACGGCGCTACAATACTTCTCAGCCTTGGAAAGCCTAGATCGGCAAAGACTTGTGGAGCGCCTCGAAAGGCTCCTCGCGGAAATGGGTCGGCATCTGCCTGTTCTGCTCGAGGTCAATCTCGCGTCCGAGCCGACCAAGTCGGGAGTCGAGCCGGGAGAGCTCGAGCCGCTTGCGGCCGCGGCCCTATCCGCCGCCCACCTCGACGTGCTCGGATTGATGGCCGTGCCTCCCTTCGATCCCGATCCCGAGCGCTCGCGCCCGCACTTCCGCCGCCTCCGCGAGCTGCGAGACCAGCTGGCAAACCGCTTCGGCCGCGCCTTTCCCGAGCTCTCGATGGGGATGAGCCACGACTACGCCGTCGCCGTGGCGGAGGGGTCGACCGAGGTTCGCCTGGGGACCGCCCTCTTCGGACCGCGGGAGACCGCATGAACGTCGGAGGATCGGCGGCAGGGGCGCTCTTCGAAACCGCTCTGTTCCTCTTGAACGCCCTCAAGTGGCTCGTCATCATTTCGGCACTCGTCTCCTGGGTGAACCCCGACCCGCGCAATCCGATCGTGCGCTTTCTGTACGCGACGACCGAGCCCCTGTGTCGCCCGTTCCGGCGTCTGTTGCCCCCCTCCCGGACGGGCGGAATCGACCTTTCGCCGCTCTTCGTGATCCTCGTCATCTACCTGCTTTCCAGTTTCCTCGCGCGCCTGGCCGTGGGCGCGATTTAGCCTAGCGAGAAGGAGGCCTTCATGCCCCGCCTGACACCTCTCGAAATCCAGAAGCACGAGTTCTCCCGGAAGTGGAAGGGCCTCGACCCGGTCGAAGTCGACTCGTTCCTCAGCATGGTCGCCGAAGAAATGGAGGAGATCGCGCGCGTCAACGCCGATCTCGAGGGCCGCGCCCGCCACCTCACCGAGGAAAACGAGGAACACCGGGAGCGGGAGCGGATCCTCAAGGCGACGCTGTTGACGGCGCAGCGCGCCTCCGAGGACATCCGGACAGCGGCGGCCAAGGACGCCGAGCGGATCGTCCAGGAAGCGCAGGACGCGGGGGAGCGGCTGACCCACAGCGCCTTGCAGCGCTCCGCCGAGATCGAGAAGGCCATTCAGGAGCTCAAGATCCAGCGGGCCAACTTTCGCTTGCAGCTTCAGAAAATGATCGAGCTCTTCTCCCAGGTCCTCGAATTCGACCGAGAAGAGGGCGAGAAGGATCGGCCTCTTTCCTACCTGACGCGCAAGACGGAGAAAGAGGAAGGCGCGGGCTAGAGGATAGAGGATCGAGAAGGCCTTCCCTTCACCCTGACCCTTTCCCGCCCGGGAGAGGGAACGGAACTCTGATGACGTCCTCCACGCCGATCCCTTCGCTCGAGATCCGAAACGCCGCCGCGCTGGCCACCCCGAGAGGAAAGGCTGCCAGAAGGGGCTCGGACCAGGGGGAGATCCTTCGGATCGCCGGCGCCGCTCTGCGGGCCGAGAATGGCGTGCTGGTCTTCGTCGGACCCGAGGAGGACTACCGCCGACGCTATGCCGGAAGCCCCACCGACGTGACGATCGACGCCTCCGGCAAGACGGTGTTGCCCGGATTCGTGGACGCACACACGCATCCGGTCTGGGCCGGGGACCGGGGGCCCGAGATCGGCCGGCGCCTGGCCGGCGAGACCTACGCCACGATCGCCGCGCAGGGAGGGGGCATCCACGCGACGGTGCGCGCGACGCGCGCGGCTTCGACCGAGGAGCTGGCGCTGCGGACGCGGCAACGCCTGATCCGGATGCTGGCGCACGGCTCGACCACCGTCGAAGCGAAATCGGGCTACGGACTGACCGCCGAGGACGAGATCCGGTCTCTACAAATCCTGGCGGAGGCCGCGCAGGACCCGGACCTCCCGCGCGTGGTGCCGACGCTGCTCGCGGCCCACGAGATCCCGCCCGAGTATCAATCCCGGCGCGCCGAGTGGGTACGCGTCATCGCGGAAGAGATCGTGCCCGAGGTCGCGCGGCAGAGGCTCGCTCGCTTCTGCGACGTCTTCTGCGACGACGGGGTCTTCACGGTCGACGAGTCGCAGACGATCCTCGAAGCCGCGCGACGGGCAGGACTGGGACTTCGTCTCCACGCCGACGAGCTCGCGCGCTCGGGAGGAGCGTTTCTGGCCGCGGAGCTCCGCGCCGCCTCGGCGGATCATCTGCTCTGCATCGGCGAAGAGGAGGTCGCCGCCCTCGCGAGGGCCGGCACCGTGGCGACGCTGCTGCCGGGCACGGCCTGGTGGATGCGGTCGCAGCGAGCACCGGCGCGCGCTCTCATCGCGGCAGGCGTGCCGGTCGCCGTCGCTTCCGACTCGAATCCCGGCACCTGCCTGACCGAGTCGCTGCCTGCCGTCGCCGTGCACGCCTGCCTCGACTCCGGCATGACGGTCGAGGAAACCCTGACGGCGATCACCTTGAACGCCGCCGCCTCGCTCGGCCTCGCCGCCGAGACAGGCTCGCTCGAGCCCGGCAAGTCCGCGGACATCGTCTGGATCGACGCGCCCGATGACCGCCACCTCATCTATCATTGGGGCGTCAACCTCGTCGCCGGCGTCGTCAGCCGCGGGCGCGTGGTCCGGATGGAATGACCGACTTCTCGAAACTCTCGCTCGAGGCCTTTCTGGCCTCACTCGCCTCGGAGACGCCCACGCCGGGCGGCGGCACGGCGGCCGCCGTCGCGGGCGCCATCGGCGCGGGATTGGTCGAGATGGTCGCCGCCCTGACGCTTTCGAAGGAGAAGTACGATTCGGCTCACGAGACCGTGCGACCCATCGCGCAGGCCGCGCAGTCGGCACGGGCGCTCCTGTGCGATCTTGCACGCGAAGACTCGGAGGCCTATGAGGGCGTCGTCGCGGCGCGCCGCCTTCCCAAGGAAAGCCCGGAGGAAAAATCCGAGCGCGGCCGCCGCCTGGCGCAGGCGAACCGGCAGGCCACCGAAGTGCCGATGCGGACCGCGCGCGCCACCGTAGGGCTGCTTGCGGCGCTGCCGGAGCTCGTGGAAAGCGGCAATCCCAACGCGGTCTCCGACGCCGGCTCGGCCGCCCTTTTGCTCGAGGCGGCGACCGAGGCCGCGCTCTTGAACGTCGGAATCAACTTGTCCGGGATCGCCGACGCCGAGTTCGTCGGGCAGATGCAGCGAGAGACGGCGGACCTCCAGACCGAGGCTCTCCGGCTGCGAGATCAGGTGCTCGCTGCCGTGCGCCGGAAGTTCTGAGGACGGGGTTCACAGTTCACGGCAAAGGACTTAACGAGACGGAGGTCCCTCGAAGTTTTTTGTTGACTCCGCTCTGCCCATTTGTCATACTGGCTCTATTGAATCGCGCGACTCCCGAAGCGGGTCGCGCGTTTTGTTTTTCCGGCCTTCCGCTTTTCCAACGAAGTCTCTCGCTCCGGAAGACTTGTCGTCTTCAAGATCGACACAAAATGGCCTTCGGCCCGTAGCCCCGCGCGCGAATCGACGCGCCAATGGCGCGTTTTGCGCGAATCCGTCACCCGTTCGGGCCGGGCCATAGAATCG
>JBGPCK010000158.1:0-6279 GCA_041481715.1 Thermoanaerobaculia bacterium
CCCGCGGCTCGCCGGGGTGCCGGCTCGACCGCGGGCCTGGCCCCTCGCTTCGCGCTCGCTCCCGCGGCGCGCGCCTCCTCCCTCGATTACCTCGGGAGACTTCGCGCTCCGCGACGGAGCCCCGGGGCGCGCTCGGGGGTTTCCGGAAATGACGTTCGCCAGCGGCACGCGTTTAGGTCCCTTCGAGATTCTCGGCCCCATCGGCGCGGGCGGGATGGGGGAGGTGTACCGGGCGCGGGACACGCGGCTCGCGCGCGAGGTGGCGATTAAGGTTCTGCCGGCCGTCGTGTCGTCGGACCCCGAGCGGTTGAAGCGGTTCGAGAAGGAGGCGCGGTCGGCGTCCTCGCTGAACCACCCCAACATCGTCACGATTCATGACATTGGCGAGTCGGGCGGGACCTCCTACATCGCGATGGAGATGGTGGACGGGTCCACGCTGCGGGAGATGCTGGCTGAGGGCGCGCTGCCGACGAAGAAGCTGCTGGCGATCGCGGCGCAGGTCGCCGACGGCTTGGCCAAGGCGCACGGGGCCGGGATCGTGCATCGGGACCTGAAGCCCGAGAACGTCATGGTGACGAAGGATGGGTTCGTCAAGATCCTGGACTTTGGCTTGGCGAAGCTGACGCAACCGGACGTGCCGGAGGGACAGCAGACCCACGCACCCACCGCTTCGGCGGGGACGGAGCCAGGGGTCGTGATGGGGACGGTTGCGTACATGTCGCCGGAGCAAGCGTTGGGCAAGGCGCTCGATTTTCGTTCGGACCAGTTCTCGCTCGGGTCGATGCTGTACGAGATGGCGGCGGGCAAGCGGGCATTCGCGCGCGCCAGTGCGCCGGAGGGGATGGCCGCGATCATTCGGGAGGAACCGGAACCTCTTTCCGCGGCCGCCCCATCCACTCCGGTGCCGCTGCGGTGGGCGATCGAGCGATGCCTCGCCAAGGACCCGGAAGAACGCTACGCATCGACGCGCGACCTGGCCCGGGACCTGGCGCGGCTGCGCGACGGCATTTCGGAAGGGGCCCTCTCCGGAGGCTCCCTCGCGACGGCCGCGCCTTCCCGCTTCCCGTCTCGGCTTCTCCGTGCCGCGCTCGTCTTGCTCGGCGGCATCGCGATCGGCGCTGGCGTCGTCGCGGTCGCGCTCTGGCGCTCGAGAATGCCGTCCACCCCCATCCTGCGTACTTCGCTCCTTCCGCCCAAGGGCGGGAAGTTCAGGCTGGGGGAAGTCGCGCTCTCGCCGGACGGGAGACAGGTCGCCTTCGGGGCGTCGGACGCCACAGACAACACGGCACTCTGGATCCGATCCCTGGCACAGCCCGAGGCTCGACAGCTGTCCAACATGAGCGGCGCTCAAAATCCGTTTTGGTCGCCGGATGGAAGGCTCCTCGGGTTCTTCTCCTGGGAAAAGCTTCACACGATCGAAGCAAGCGGCGGCGCGCCGAGGACGGTGTGTGATGTTCAAGCCGGCGGCCGCGGCGGAACCTGGAACCGGGATGGAGTCATCCTGTTCGCTCCGGGCCCCTTCACGCCAACCTTCAAAGTGTCGGCGGCCGGTGGGGAGCCGACGCCCGTCACGAGGCTCGACCCGGGACGCAAGGAGTTTAGCCATCGGTGGCCGAGCTTTCTTCCCGATGGGCGTCACTTTCTGTTCGTCTCCATGACCACGACCGGTGACCGCGACGTCGCCGTCTTCCTCGGATCGCTGGATTCGCCGGAAGTGAGGCTTCTCGTCCGAGCGTACTCGAGCGCGGTTATTGCGGAGCCCGGCTATCTGCTCTTCGTCAACGGCTCCCGAACGCTCGTCGCGCAGTCTTTCGACGCCGGTAGCCTCCGGGTGTCGGGCGCACCCGTTCCGGTGGCGGAGGGAGTCTTCTGCGATCGGGGGGGTACCGGGAAATCCGGCTTCTCCGCAACGGGACCTGACCTTCTTGCCTATCTGCCCCACGAGGCATCCACGAAGATGGTGTGGCTCGACCGGTCCGGGAGAGAGGTCGCTTCGGTCGGGTCGATCGGCGAGCATGGTTTCCCGCGGCTCTCCCCGGACGGCAAGAAGTTGGCTTTTCAGACCGAGGAGGCCAAGACCGCAAACGACATCTGGGTTCACGATCTCTCACGCGGCATTCAAACCCGTCTGATGTCGGACGAATACAACGAGGAGGTTCCGGTCTGGTCACCGGACGGGCGGCAGATTGTCTTCTCGTCGTCTCGCACCGGCCAGGGCGATCTTACGGTCAAGGATTCGAACGGCGCCGGCAGTGAGCGGCTCCTTCTCCATTCCGACAATCAACTGATGCCGAACGATTGGTCTCCCGACGGCCGTTTCCTCATCTACGAGGATGTGGATCCGAAAACGCGCTCGGATCTCTGGGTCTTGCCGCTCTTCGGCGACCGGAAGCCGTATCGCTTCGTGCACACGCCGTCCATGGAGGGGTTTGCGCGGTTCTCGCCCGACGGGCGGTGGGTCGCCTTTATGTCGCGCGAATCGGGCAGCTTCGAGGTCTATGTGCTCCCGTTTCCCGGTCCGGGAGATCGGTGGCAGGTCTCGACCGGCGGCGCGGCCAATCCCATCTGGCGACGCGACGGCAAGGAGCTCTTCTATCTCTCGGGCGAGGGCGATGTCGTGGCAGTGGACGTCAAGGTGTCCGGATCGAAGATCGAGACGGGACCTCCCAAGCCGCTCTTCCGTTCGCCCTCGTCGTGGGGAGACTATGACGTCTCCCCCGACGGTCAGCGCTTTCTGATGATCGTTTCCGACAAGGAGGCGCGGCCGGCGCCGATGACGCTCATCCAGAACTGGGCGGCGGGGCTGGGCGTGGCCGGATCGCGTCCGTAGCCGCGCCGGCTCCTCGATAGAATCTCCACAGATCCCGATGAGCCTCACCACCGGAACGCGCCTGGGCCCTTACGAGATCCTTTCCCTTTTGGGCGCCGGCGTTGGCTTCCCCCTCTGCCGGCGGGAGAGGAGGTCGATGCTCGTGAACTGGCCGGCGCTCCTGCCTAAATCGAACGACCCGTGATCCTTCTGCTGTCTGTCGCCCTGTTCATGTCTTCCGCGGAAGCCGTCACGGCCTGGCCGACGAAGGGGTGGACGACCTCGACCCCGCAGACCGAGGGACTGGACGCGGTTGTCCTGCGCAGGCTCGATGAGGAGCTCGCGAGCGGCCGTCACGGGTACGTCGACGGCATGCTGGTGATCCGAAACGGCAAGGTGGTCTACGAGAAGTCCTACAAGAACGACTACGACCGCCTGTTCGCCTCCGCTCCCGACCGTGTTCCAGGGCCCTACAACTACTACGACCCCGCCTGGTACCCCTACGAGCACCGCAGCGACCTACACACGATGCAGTCGGTCTCGAAGAGCGTGACCTCGGCGGTCATTGGCATCGCGATTGGGCGCGGCGAGATCCCGGGCGTCGACGCGAAGGCCCTCCCGTACTTTGCCGGCTATCGAATCGTGGACGATCCCCGCCGCGGCCGCTGGACGCTCAAGAACCTTTTGACGATGACCGCCGGCATCCGCTGGGACGAGAACACGGTGCCGTATACGGACCCTGCCAACAGCTGCGCCGCCATGGAGGCGAGCACGAACTGGGTGCAATTCGTTCTCGATCAGCCCATGGCCGCCGAGCCAGGAAACACCTTCGTCTACAGCAGTGGCGTCACGGAGCTGCTTGCGCAGCTTCTGAAAAAGGCCACCGGCAAGCACGTCGACGCCTACGCCGCCCAGCATCTCTTCGGCCCACTCGGAATCTCGCGCTTCTACTGGAAGCACACTCCGACCGGCCACCCGGACACCGAGGGCGGCCTGTACCTGATGCCGCGCGACCTCGCGAAGATCGGCTACCTGTATCTGAAGGACGGCGTTTGGAACGGGAGTCGAATCCTTCCCGAGGGTTGGGTCAAGGCTTCGACGACGGCCCGGATCAAAGCGTCGGGTGAGGAAGGGGACCTGAGCTACGGGTACCAGTGGTGGGTGCTTCCGGCGGCCGTGCCGGCATTCGCCGCGATCGGATACGGCGGCCAGCTTCTCGTCGTCGTGCCTTCCCTCGACCTCATCGCGGTGTTCACGGGCTGGAACATCTACGACAAACCCGCGCTGACGGCGCCGTTCGTTCTCGACCGGGTGCTCGAGGCCGTCCGGAAGCGCTGACGGCGCGGCTACCTGGTGTCGTGAACTGAGGGTCAACCGTGCCCTCTTGCACTTTTTGCCTCGGACACTTCTGAAGTGTCGCTTGCCGCCGGTTCTCGCCTCGGTTCCTACGAGATCCTGGCGCCTCTGGGCGCGGGCGGGACGGGGGAGATCTATCGGGCGCTGGACACGCGCCTCGGCCGCGAGGTCGCGGTCAAGCTTCTGTCCGAGAAGTTGTCTTCCGATTCCAACCGGCTACGTCGTTTCGAGAAGGAGGCGCGGTCGGCGTCCTCGTTGAATCACCCTTTTCAGCAGCCTGCTAGCGGGAGCGGCGCGGAGAGACGCCCTTCTCCGCTCGATTCGCGACTCCGCCCGCGCGGGCGACGAACTCCTTGGCCTGCTCCAGCCAGGCCAGGCGGTCGGCATGAGAGAGCTTCAGCCAGGAGCGCGTCTGCTCGGTCCGATGCTCTCTAAAACCGTCTCTAGGGTCCCTCTCGGTCCTCTTCATCCTGCTCCAAGGATAGCGCGATCTCCTCGAGGGCGGCGATGTCTTCAAGATCCGTTGGCCGGCCGGCTTTCCTCTTCATCGCGATCAGATCGGGAATCGAGGCGATAGGTGTCGGGCGGCCCGAAAGGTCCGCTATTTGCGCGCGGCCCGAGAGATCCTCGAAGGGAATCGGCTCCTCGGCGAAAAGATCCACATCGGTACCCGGATAATCGGGGCCCCACAGGGAGAAGACCGTGAGCCCCTTTTCCCGTATCCACGTCGCTCGGACTTCCGGATCGGCGAACTGATCGGCGGGCACCGGCGAGCGGGGTTGGAATCCCAATCTCTTCAAGGCTGAGAGCGCCGCAAGAACATTGTCCCTGTCGAGCGCAATGACCAGATCGAGGTCGGCGGTGAAGCGAAGATGGCCGTGAAGGACGACCGCGACGCCGCCGACCACGACGTAGCGGACGCGGGAGTCCGTGAGAGCGCCGAGGATCGTGGAAATGGCATTCGCCGGCACGCGGAGGAAGTCTAACGGAGAGGCCTACCGCGCATCCTTGTAGACCTTCCCTTCTTTCATGACAAATGCGACGTTCTCGAGAACTCGCACGTCCTGGAGCGGGTCACCCTTGACGGCGATCAGGTCCGCCCACTTTCCCGCTTCGAGCGAGCCGATCTCGGCCCCCCGCCCGATCAGGTCCGCGGCAGAAACGGTCGCCGAGCGGATCGCCTCCATGGGCGTCTGACCGTACTTGACCTGCCAGGCGAACTGGCGCGCGTTCAGGCCGTGCGGGTACACGCTCGCGTCCGTGCCAAACGCGATTTTGACTCCGGCCTTCACGGCCTTCCGGAAGTTCTCGCGCTGGATTTCGTCGGCTTCGGGCTGCTTGTCGGCGAAGTCCTGAGGCACGAGGGTCTTCGCTTGCTGCCGGATCCACTCCGCGTCGTAGATGTCGGCGACGAGGTACGTCCCGTGCTCCTTCATCAGCCGGATCCCCTCGTCGTCGATGAAGGTGCCGTGCTCGATCGAGGCAACGCCCGCCCTGATCGCCAGCTTGATCCCCTCCGTGCTGTGGGCGTGCGCGGCGACCTTCAGTCCCTTCTTACCCGCCTCTTCGACGGCGGCTCGAAGCTCTTCGTAGGTGTACTCCGGCGAACCCGGGTTGCTGCCGTGCGTCAGGAACGCCCCGGTCGCGATGACCTTGATCAGATCGACACCGTACCGGGCGATGTCCCGAACGCGCTGGCGGACCTGGTCGGGACCGTCGGCGATCCCGAAGCGCATGTCCCACGGAAGAGTGATGTCCGGCGCGATTCCCGTCACCGCGCCGCCGCCTCCCGTGATCGTGACGTACGCCCCGGCCACGAACATTCGAGGTCCCGCGATCCAGCCCTTCGCGATCGCATCGCGCAGGGCGACGTCCACGAAGGCACGATAGGTGCCGACGTCGCGAACGGTCGTGAAGCCGGCCTCGAGCGTCTTCTTCGCGTTTGGGATGGACTCGAAGGCGCGCTCGGCGCTCGTCGAGCGCAGATCCGTGAGGGGATCGATGCTCTCGGAGTAGTCGCCCACGAGGTGCGTGTGGCAGTCCATGAGGCCGGGCAGCACGGTGAACCCCGAAAGGTCGATCACCTTGGCTCCCGACGGGACCGAGAGACCCGG
>JBGPCK010000159.1:0-6260 GCA_041481715.1 Thermoanaerobaculia bacterium
GATCGCGTCGGGCAGGTGGTTCAGGACGCGCGAGGGACGGCCCTTCTCGCCCCGCAGATGCTGTTCGTAGAATTCCTCGGAGTCGAGCAGCCCCGAGGTGCCTCCCCCCAGGATGACGCCGACGCGCGTCGGGTCCTCCCGGGAGAGATCGAGCCCGGCGGCGGCGATCGCTTCGGCCGCGGCCGCGACGCCCATCCGGTCGGCGCGCGACATCCGGCGCCTTTCTGCCGCGGAGAGAAACCCGTCGGGGATTTCCGAGACCTCGGCCGCGGTCTGGGTGCGGTAGGCCGAGGCATCGAACAGAGAGATCGGGCGAATGCCGCAGACGCCGGCCGTCAGGTTCTTCCAGAATTCGGACAGATTTTGGCCGATCGCGGTCACGGCACCCAGACCCGTGACGGCCACCCGACGGTCGCTTCTCGCTCGTGGCAGGTTCAATCTGGAGGATTCTCCCATATCCCCGCCTCTAGCCGGATCGCGGGAAGATCGTGAACCGGGAACGCCGCGGTTCCCAGTCTTGGATTTACGGTTCCCGACGCTTCCGTGCATAATCCCCGCCCATGTCGGAACGCGTCGATTGGCACACCTACTTCATGAACATCGCGCGGCAGGTGGCGACACGCTCGACCTGTCCGCGCAAGCACGTGGGAGCGGTCATCGTGCGCGATCGGACGATCCTCTCGACCGGCTACAACGGTTCGATCCGAGGCCTCCCGCACTGCGAAGACGTCGGCTGTCTGATCGAGGACGGGCACTGTGTGGCGACCGTTCACGCGGAAGCCAATGCCATCATCCAGGCGGCCCGAAACGGCGTCTCGATCGCCGGCGCCGAGATCTATACGACCGCCAGCCCCTGCTGGCCGTGCTTCAAGCTGATCGCCAACGCCGGCCTCTCGCGCGTTTCCTACGGCGAGTTCTACCGCGACGAGCGATCGATTTCAGTGGCGCGGCAGGCCGGGATCGAGCTCGTGAACCTGGGTGAGGGATCGACGTCCTGATCGGGCGAGATAGCGACGAGCGTCGGCTAACGTGCCGCGCGTCCATCCTGTAGGGGGGGCGCGTGCGGCCGCCCGCGGGCGGGGACAAGCCCCGCCCCTACGAGCAAGACGACACTACGTTTCCGCGGTCTCCGGTGCTTCGGACAGCGAGAGCAGCCGCAGGCAGTCTTCCAGGTAAGCGCGTGAGCCTTGGGTCAGCCGGAAGAAGCGGCACCCAACCCCCGGGTCGGGCTCGTGGCCGTGACGCACGACGATCGCCTCCGCCACGACGTTTCGGTCCGCGCGCTCCCCGGGGATCTCGAAGGAAACCTCGATGCGGGCGCCGATCGGCAGCCGCATCGCGGTCCTCACGAAGAAGCCTCCGCGGGAAAGGTCGCGGATGGTTCCGGCGTGCTGCGCGCCGTCCCTCCAGAAGGTGACCTCCCACTGTACGGCGGAGCGCTCGTTGCTGCGGGGGAGGAGCTGGAGGAAGCGGCGGAGCGTGCCGAAGAAGGCCGCGTTGTCGAACGAGCGGGGCAGCGTCCCGTCGGCTGCGGCGCGCCGCACCTCGGTTCCGTCCTCGTCGGTGACCAGGACGATGGGCGTGCGGGTGAAGTGGGGATCGGCCTTGAGCACGCGGCAAACGTCGATCCCGCTCATGCCGGAGAGCTCGGAATCCAGAAAAACGACGTCCGGCTTCTCCTGGCGGGCCAGCGCCAAGGCTTCAGAGCCGCTCGAGGCCGTCAGGACCCGGCAGGAAGTTCGCCTCAGGATGGCGTCGCCGGCTTCCCGGAACAGGCCGCTGTCGTCGACGAGAAGAACGGAGTTCACCTCCCAATTATAGGGCCGGAGGGCTCCGCCACCCGCGGCTCCAGCGTGCGGCTCCCGCTATCATCCGGTGCGGTATGGACACGCTGACCCACGGCCTCGCCGGCTCGGTGCTGGCGCGCTCTTTCGCCGACAGGCCGGGAGCGCGGGTGGCGTTGTGGACGGGTCTCGTGGCCGCGATGCTGCCCGATCTCGACGTGCTTTTCATACACACGCGCCTCGACTACCTGCGCTTGCACCGCGGCTGGACACACTCCTTCGTTGCCCTGCCGGTCTTCGCCTTCGCCGTCGCGCTCCTCGCCCGACTCGTCTTCCGGCAGGCGCGGCTTTCGACGCTCTGGCTCTTTGCCGCCATCGGCATCGGCTCTCACATCCTGTTCGACTGGATCACGTCCTTCGGCACAATGTTTTTCTTTCCCCTCTCGAAGACGCGCTACTCGCTCGACTGGGTCTTCATTCTGGATCCCATCTTCGGCGGCGTCGCGCTCGCGACCCTGGTTGCCTCGGTCATCTTTCGGACGCGCGGGCGGGCCGTCGCCGCGGCCGGCGGCGCCGCGCTCGCTCTTTACATCGGACTCTGCGCGACCCTGCACGCGCGCGCGCTCGAGGCCTGGAAGCGCGCCGACCGGCCTCCCAACGGCGCCCGCCTCGCCGTGTTGCCGCAGTTTCTCTCGCCGTTCCGGTGGCTCGGTCTGGCCGACCACCCGGACTCCGTGCACGTCGGTTTCTTCGACATCGGCCCCTTCGCGCATGGAGTCGAGAATCCGCGCCCGCCCGCGCGCTTCTCCGAGATCCTGCACAGCCTTTCGGACTTCTATCCGCCTCCCGAGCGGATGACGATCCGCCGGTTTCCGCAGCCGCCTCCTTCGGCCGCGCTGGAGGCGGCGCGGGCCTTGCCGGACGTCGAGGCGTACCTGCAGTTCGCCCGATTCCCGCGCGCGACGATCCGGCCGGAGCCGGACGGCGGAACGGTGATCGTCTGGGAGGACCTGCGCTTTCTGCCCTGGTTCGCGGGGCCGTGGGAGCTGGACGGCCGGGGCATCCTCCGGCGCCGGCCGTTTCTGTACCGGGTTCGCCTAGACGCTGCCGGACGGAAGCTCGACGGCGCCGTCGTCAACAGCTTCCACCTTCCCTGACGCGGCGCCCTCTCCCGCGGATGGAACGTACGAGTATTCGGGCGACGGGGTGCGGGTGAGCGCCTCCGAGATGCCCGCGTAGTAGCCGACCTTGACGAGCGACCGCACGAAGACGAAGACCTGCTGGGTCAGGATGAGCGGAACGAGCGCGAATCGCGCCTCGCCACCCGCCGGTGGGTCGATCACCATCCAGACGACATAGAGGCCCGCCGTGACCAGGGCGTACCAGAAGAGGACGCCGAGGAGGCGCAGCGGCCTCGCCAGCGCCCCGCCGATCCCCATGAGGAAACGCGACACGGGCGGCAGGTCCGGCCGCGCGACCCAGATCGCGCGGACCGAGTCGGCGACGAGCTTGATGGTGGCGAGCGCCAGGAGCAGGGCGATCAGACGCAGCGCCGTGACGGCGAGCGCCTGGCCTTCGGTCGTCAGATCCTGCACACGGTCCTCGAGGGCGCGGCCCGTCTCGACGTAGATCCAGTGGTAGGAGGCGACGGCGCCGGCGAAGGCCGCCAACGTGAAGGCGAGGAAGGCGGGCAGCCGCCGCATCCCCTCGCGCCCGAAGGTCACGAGCGAGCTCGACGGCTCGCGCAGCGTCCCGAAGACGCCCCCGAGGGCGAAGGCGTGCAGAAAGATGGCGAGCAGGGCGAGGGAAAAAGCCGCTGCGCCGATGCCGCGCAGCCCCTCGAGGGCCTCGGGCTCGATTCCTTGCGGCGAGAGCAGATTCTCCGCGGTCTCGCCGAAGGTGCCGAGCAGATCCGGGTGCGTCCGCCGGAACGTCTCCCACCAGCCATAGTCGGGCACGCCGACCATGCGGTCGGCGAAGGGGGAGTGGTCGAGGTTGGCGTGCAGGGAGTTGGAGACCGGCAGGATCAGGGCGGCCGCGAGCATCAGCTGGATCAGCCAGAGCGAGAGGGCGAGATAGGGCTTCGACAGAGACAGCCGCAGGCCCCGGCCGAAGCAGGAGAGGGCGGACGGGCGTTTCACCAGGCCGCCGTCGCGAAATCGAACAGATTCTGCAGCCAGAACACGGCGCGCGCTGTCCATCGAGACGCCGCGCGCGGATCCCCCTCCGGGCGGCGGCCGTTGTTGGTGCGATCGGCGTCGAGGAGGATCTTTTCGTCCGGGTCGACGACCGCGTCGAGCAGGCGCGGTCCTCTCTCGACGCGAAAGCGCTTCCACCGCGCCTCTCCGTCCCAGCTCGAGCGGTAGCTCCGGCCCCCCTCGAACCGCAGGAGCACCTCGACCGGGAGCGCGACGTCGCCGTTGCGCACGACGGTCACCAGGCTGTCGTACCCCTTCGCGCGCGCGAGCGCGGCCGGAGGCCCCGCCGACAGCTTCCCGTCTTTCTCGAAGAGACCCCGGGGGGCCTTGGCGGGCACCGACGTCGCCTCGAGCACCGCGTAGTCCACGGCTCCCGAGGAGAAGAACGTTCGGTCGAAGAGCCACTCGGTGTCTCGCCCCACGGTGTCGGAGAGCGCGGCGATGAAGTCTCGGGTTTTCGGGTGGCGGAAGCGCCAGCGGTCCGCGTAGAGGCGCAGCGCCCGATCCATGGTTGGCGTGCCGACGAGCCGCTCGATCGTCGCCAGCGCCAGAGCCGTCTTGTCGTAAACGAGCGCGCCGTAGGTCTCGCGGTCGCGGTACTTCCAGCTCGGGAGCCCCAGGGGATCGTCGGTCGCGTGGGCGAAGTAACGCCGATCGCCGTCCAGCGGCAGATGGACGTCGATCCCGAGGGGGAACCGGATACCGAAGACCGAAAGATACGAGTGGTCGTCGCCATAGACCGCCTTGAGCACCCGGTCGGTCATGTAGGTGTTGAAGCCTTCGTCGAGCCACGGCTCCTCGAACTCGTTGGAGGCGAGGAGGCCGTAAAAGTACTGGTGGCCGAACTCGTGGACGGTCACGCCCTCGGGGGACTGCAGTGCGGCCGGCGCGATCAGCGAGGTGCCCGCGGTGATGAAGGTTGGGTACTCCATTCCGCCGGCTCCGCGCCCGCCCCACGGAGGGTCGACGACCGTCAGTGTCGCGTACGGGTAGGGACCGAGCACCCGGCCGTAGCCCTCGAGACCGGCCTTGACCGCCTTGAAGTGGCGTTGCGCCTGCGAGAGGTGCTCGGGTTGGATGAAGAGAAGGATGTCGACGTCGCCGATCCCCGGCTCCCGAAAGATGTCCCGCAGGACCCGGAAGTCGGGATCGGCGGTCCAGGCGAAGTCGTGCACGCTTTCCTGGCGGAAACGGGTGAAGATGCGTCCGTCGGAGGTCTCCCTCTGCGACACCCTGGCCCCGGTCGCCCCGATTTTTTCCTTGTAGCGGGAGGGCGCTTCGATCGTGACGTCGTAGTCGCCGAAGTCCGCGAAGAACTCGCTGTTGGCGTGAAACTGGTGGCAGTTCCAGCCGCTTTCCTCGAGAACGCCGATCTTTGGGAACCACTGCGCCACCAGGAAGAAGTCCCCCTTGTAGCCGGTCCGGACCGCGACGCGCGGCAGCGTCGAGACGAAGTCCAGGCTGACGACGACGGTCTGGGCGGGCTCGACCGGGCGCGGCAGATCGACCTCGGCGACGGTCCGGTCGTCGGGGTTGGCGTCGTCGGGCGCGATGAATCGCATCGTCGGCAAGAGGTCCGTGCCGTCGGAGGACAGCGCCATGCGTGTGACCTCGATGGAGCCCCACGAGTCCGGGATGGGGCGCGACCGAAGGCGGCCGCCGTGCTCCCGCCAGAAGGTCGATCGTGTGTTGCGGAAAGCGTTCAGGTACAGATGGAACCGGAGTGTCGACGCCGGACGGGTCGTGGTGTTGGTCCAGGTGAGAAGCTGCGAGCCCGCCACGGTCTTCTTCTCCGGATCGAGACGGCAGGAGATCTCGTAGGACGCCACCGGCGTCGTCAGGGGCCGGGCCCCGAGAAGGGCCGAGATCGGGAGCGCCGCCAGAGCGAGAAACGCCCCTCGCGTTTTTGCCCGGAGCATTGACCAGACTGTAGCATGCAGTCGATGAGCGAGAAGGCTTCGCGCCGGGCACGCGGCGGGGAGGCATCGGGAGAAGCCGCGTCGGGGCCCGCGCCGCGGGAGGCCCTGCGGCGCGCGCGCAAGCTCCGGGAGGAGCTGCTGCGTCACGAGCGGCTCTACTACGTCGAAAACCGCCCCGAGATCACCGACGCCGAGTTCGACGCCCTCATGCGAGACCTCGTGGCGCTCGAGAATCAGCATCCGGACCTCGCGACGCCGGACTCGCCCGCCCGCCGGGTGGGAGGGGAGCCCGCCGATGGTTTCGCGAGCGTGACGCACGCGGCGCCGATGCTTTCGCTGGAGAACGCGTACTCGTGGGA
>JBGPCK010000160.1:0-6252 GCA_041481715.1 Thermoanaerobaculia bacterium
TACGTCGCGGCCTACGGCGGCCAGACGGACGCACAGGTGGCCGCCGCCCGCGCGCTTTTCGGCGAGACGGCGATCACCGGTCGGCTTCCCGTCACGATCCCGGGCGCCGCCGCGAGGGGAGCCGGGGTCCAGAAGCCCGCCCTCGGCCTCGGCACGCCCGGACGCGCAGACGCGGAGGCGCGCGGATCGGAGAAATGACTCTCGTCCTGTTGCTCGCCGCAGTACTCGCCCACCCCGCCGCCGTCGGCCTCTCGGCGGCGCGTCTCGCTCGCATCGACGCCGTGGTCGCCGAGTCGATTCAGAGGGGGGAGCTGCCGGGCGCGGTCGTGCTGGTCGGCCGAAAGGATCGAGTCGTCTTCCGCAAGGCCTACGGCGACTGCGCGCTGCAGCCCCGGAAGGAGCCGATGACCGCGGACACGATTTTCGACGTCGCCTCGCTGACCAAAGCCGTCGCAACCGCGCCGTCGGTTCTGATGCTTGTCGAAGAAGGCAAGCTGCAGCTGGCCGATCGGGTCGTCCGGTACATTCCCGAGTTCGCTTCGGAGGAGAGCGACCGCGCGAAGATTACCGTGGAGCAGCTTCTGACGCACCGCGCGGGATTTCCGCCGGACGATCCGATCGAGCTGTACACGGGCGCCCCCGAGGAGATCTTCGCCCGCAAGTACCTCCAGCCTCTGCAGCAGCCCCCGGGCTCGCGGTTCATTTACTCTGACGTCGATTACGAAGTCCTGGGCGAGCTCGTCCGACACGTGGCCGGCCTGTCCCTCGATCGGTTCGCTAGGGAACGGCTCTTTCGCCCGCTCGCCATGAAGGACACGGCGTACCTCCCGTTGGCCTCGGGCAAGTCGGCGGCAAGGATCGCCCCGACCGAGCAACGCGATGGGCATTGGATGCGCGGGGAGGTTCACGACCCGCGGGCATTTGCACTGGGCGGTGTGGCGGGGCACGCCGGGCTCTTCTCGACCGCGGACGACCTCGGGCGCTTCTGCCGGATGATCCTTGCCGGCGGGCGGCTGGGAACGGCGCGCGTCCTTTCACCTCTCGGGGTCGAGGCGCTGACGCGCCCGCGCTTCTATGGCGATGGCGACGTACGGTCCCTCGGCTTCGACGTGGCGACGGCCTACGCGCGCAACCGCGGCGAGCTCTTCCCGCCAGGCTCCTTCGGCCATACGGGCTTCACGGGCACGTCGATCTGGATCGACCCTGCCTCGCAAAGCTTCGTCGTGTTCCTGTCCAACCGCGTGCATCCGGACGGGAAGGGCGACGTGAGCAGGCTCCGCGGGCTCGTCGCGACGATCGCCGCCGCCGCGATCGATGAGGATGTCCGTCCCGCGGCGCGCCGGCTCGAGGCCCGCGTCCCGCACATCCACGAGGTCAGCACCGGCCTCGACGTTCTGCTCGCGGATGCCTTCCGTCCGATCGCCGGAAAGCGGGTCGGCCTGGTGACCAACGCGACGGGACGGGCCCGCGACGGGCGGTCGACGGGCGCGATCCTCGCGTCTGCCGAGGCGAAGAAGGCCGGGGTGGAGCTCGTGCGGCTCTTCTCGCCGGAGCACGGGATTCGATCCGACGCAGACGCCGCCGTCGCGGACGAAATCGATCCCGAGACCGGGCTGCCGATTGTCTCCCTGTACGGCGAGCGGCGCCGTCCGCGCCCGGAGGATCTCGCGGGGCTCGATGCCGTCGTCTTCGACGTCCAGGACGTGGGCGCGCGGTTCTACACGTACCTGACGACTCTCGGATATCTGCTCGAGGAAGCCGCGAAGGCCAACGTTGCGGTCGTCGTGCTCGACCGGCCGGATCCGATTGGCGGAACCGAGGTCGAAGGGCCGATGGCCGACGGCGATGCGCGGTCGTTCACGGCGTACCACGCGATTCCCGTCCGGACGGGCATGACGGTGGGGGAGCTCGCCCGGCTTTTCAACGCGCAACGCCGCATCGGCAGCACGCTGACGGTCGTGCCTATTCGCGGCTGGACGCGCGACCTCTGGTACGACGAAACGGGCCTTCTGTGGGTGAATCCCTCGCCAAACGTTCGCTCGCTCACGGAGGCCGCGCTCTATCCCGGAATCGGACTGCTCGAGACGACGAACCTCTGCGTCGGCCGCGGGACGGACACGCCCTTCGAGGTGATCGGCGCGCCCTGGCTCGACGGCGTTCGGCTCGCCCGCGTGCTCGCTGCGCGGGGGATTCCGGGCGTCACGTTCACGCCGGTCCGGTTCACGCCGGCTTCCTCGACCTTCGCGGGCAGGCTCTGCGGCGGCGTTGCCTTCACGATCATCGATCGCGCGGCGCTCGACCCGGTGTCGCTCGGGATCGAGATCGCCACGGCGCTGCGGGACCTTCACCCCTCGGACTGGGACCACGAGAGCTTCCGCACGCTTCTCGCCAACCGGAAGGCGTTCGAGCTCCTCGAGGGCGGAGCGACCGCGGATGCGATCGTGGCGTCGTGGCGGGATGAGGTCGAAGCGTTCCGAAAGAGCGCGGCCCCGTTCTTGCTCTATCGGTGAGCCCGGGGCCTATCTCTCCAGATACGTGTACCGCGGGAAGACCTCCTCGAACTCCTTGTAGATCGCCTGGACCTCTTCCTTCTTCAGGGGACGGCCGGTCACGCGGCGCAGCTGCTTGCCGATCGAGTCGAGGATTTCCGTCTTGTCGTAATTCATGTATTCGAGCACACGCTCACAGGACTCGCCCGGGAGCACGTCATCGATGTGCGCCTTGCCTTCCTCGTCGACCGTAACCAACACCTCATGCGCCTCGCCGAAAAGGTTGTGCAGGTCGCCCAGCACGTCCTGATAGGCGCCAATGAGACAGACGCCGATGTAGTAGGGCTCGCCGTTTCGCAGGGCGTGCAGCGGCAGCGTCTCCTTAATGTCCCGCAGATCGATGAACTTCTCGATCTTCCCGTCCGAGTCGCAGGTGATGTCGGCGAGCGTACCGAACTCGGCCGGGCGCTCGTTCAAGCGGTGGATGGGGAGAATGGGGAAGAGCTGGTCGATGGCCCAGATGTCCGGCAGCGACTGGAAGACGGAGAAATTTAGGACGTACTTGTCCGCCAGCATCGTCTCCATGTCCTCGAACTCCTCCGGGACTTCCTTCAGGGTCTTCAGGTCCCGGTGGATTTTTTCGCAGATCTGCCAAAAAAGAACCTCGCCCTTCGAGCGGTCCTCGAGCGAGAGGTGGCCGAGGTTGAAGAGCGTGAAGAGCTCTTCCTTGTACTGGAGGGCGTCGTGGTAGCTCTCGCGCAGCGTCTTCGCGTTGACGGTCTCGTAGATCGAGGCGAGCTCCTGGAGAACCGTGGAATCGCTCGGCGACACGTGCACGCGCCGGCCCTGTTCGATGCGGTCCGCCACGTCGAGCACGTTAGTCACGAAGACGGAGTGGTAGGCGGTAACCGCGCGCCCGGACTCCGTTACGAGAACGGGCGCGGGGACCTTTTCCTCCTCGCAGATCTGCTCGACCGTGTAAACGACGTCGTTGGCATATTCCTGGACCGAGTAGTTCATCGAGGAGTCGAAGGCCGTCTTCGAACCGTCGTAGTCGACGCCGAGTCCGCCGCCCAGGTTCAGGTACTGGATCGGAACGCCCAGCGCCCGCAACTTCGCGTAGACGCGCCCGGCCTCGCGGATCGCCTCCTTGATCTTGCGGATGTCGGTGATCTGCGAGCCGATGTGGAAGTGGAGCATCGCCATGCAGTCGAGCATGCGCCGCGACTTCAAGATCCGGACCGCTTCCAGCATCTCGGGGGTGGTCAGTCCGAACTTCGCGAACTCGCCCCCGGACTTCGCCCACTTGCCCGAGCCGCGCGCGTAGAGCTTCGCGCGCATCCCGAGGAGCGGCCGCACTCCCCGCGCCCGGGCGACCGTCAGGATTCGCTCGAGCTCGGAGACTTTCTCCAGGATCAGGACGACCTTCTTCTTCATCCGAATGGCGTTCAAGGCCATGCGAATGAAGGCCTCGTCCTTGTAGCCGTTGCAGGTGATGAGGCTCTCGGGAGTCAGGTCCGCGGCGATCGCGGCCAGCAGCTCCGGCTTCGAGCCCGCCTCCAGGCCATAACCGTAGCGGCGCCCCGCCTCGATGATGGGCTCGACGACGACGCGCTTCTGATTGACCTTGATCGGGAAGACGCCTCGAAAGACGCCCGCGTAGCCATATTCGGCGATGGCGCGCCCGAAGGCGTCGTTCAGGTTCGCGACGGCCGCCGAGAGGATCTGGGGGAAGCGGATGACCATGGGCGCGGTGATTCCGCGCAGCGCCACCTCGTCCACGATCTGCTTCAAGGAGACGCTGCGCGAGGCTTCGCGGGTGGGCCGCACGAGCAAGTCCCCATCCTCCGAGACGGCGAAGAATCCCTTGCCCCAGTGGGGTATGCCGTAGAGCGCCGCGGCATCCACGAACTGCTTACCCTCCAAGTGCGGGCGGGACGCCGCCACGGCGGTTCGGGTGCGTTTGAGAGGTCGAGCGGTCGCCATGCCGGCATCCTACGCCGTGAACCGAGAATCGCAAATCGTAAATCGCGAATCGAGAATCGAGCGGCGATCGACGATTATCGCTTCGTCGGTTTCGGCTTCACGGTTTTCCCAACAGCTCCAGCGCCCCGACGGTCAGCGCCGCGACGCCCGTCTTGAGCGTGGGCTCCTTGTCGGGGGCCCACAGGGAAGAGTGGAGGGAGGGCAGGCGCGTCAGGTCTCCCTTCACGGCGTCGTACTTGCCTTGCTCGACGCCGCCGACCCAGAAGATCACCGACGGCACGCCGGCCGCCCTGCCGATCTCCCCGAAGTCCTCGGCGGCCATGATCGGCTGCGTCTCGACCACGCGAGAGCTTCCGAACGCCGCCGAGAAGGCCGCCAGGAGGCGCTTGCCGAGGGCCGGGTCGTTGTACGTGGCGTTGCCGCCCTCCGAGACGGAGACGGTGGGCTCCTTCGGGGCGTTGCCGGCCGCGGCTTCCGCCCTGGCGATGCGCTCGATCGCCGAGAGGATGTGCTTGCGGACCTCGTCCTTGTAGGTTCGCACGGTGAGCTGAAGCGTCACCTCGTCCGGAATGATGTTGTGCTTGGTCCCGCCGTGGATCGAGCCCACGGTCACGACGGCGGGCTCCCGCGGATCGTTCTCGCGAGAAACGATGGTTTGGAGCGCGACCACGGTGCGAGCGGCGATCACGATCGGGTCGACCGTCGACTGAGGCGCCGAGCCGTGGCCGCCGCGGCCGTAGATCGTGATGTCCACGGAGTCGACGTTGGCGAGCGCGTAGCCGAGCGTGACACCGATCTGGCCGGCCGGCTGAGCCGCACTGTCGTGAAAAGCGATCGCGAAATCGGGTTTCGGGAAACGCGTGAGCAGGCCGTCCTTGACCATGGCCAACGCGCCGCTTCCCTTTTCCTCGGCCGGTTGGCCGATCAAGACGAGCGTGCCGCGCCAGCGGTCTTTCGCCTTGGCAAGCAGCGTCGCGGCTCCGACCAGAGACGTCACGTGCACGTCGTGCCCGCAGGCGTGCATCACCGAAACCGTCGCGCCGGAATCGTCCTTCGTCGTGACCTTGCTTGCGTAGGGGAGGCCGGTCTTCTCCTCGACGGGAAGCGCGTCCATGTCGGCGCGCACGAGAACGGTCGGGCCCTTCCCATTCTTCATCACGGCCACGACTCCGGTCTTTCCGACGCCCGTCGTAACCTCGTAACCGAGCGCGCGCAGACGATCCGCGAGCTTGGCCGCGGTCTTCTCCTCGTGGAAGGAAAGCTCCGGATTCTGGTGCAGGTCGAGGTAGAGCTTTTCGAGGTCGGGGTAGAGCCCGTCGAGGGGCGCCAGAGCCGGGTTCTTCGATGCGGCGGTCTGCGCCGCGAGTGTCGCCGAGATCAGGAAGAGAATTCTCGCAAGGGCCGCTGGTTTCATTCGCGCCTCCGGCGCGGATTCTAGATGACATCCCGGTCTGCCTCGGCCAAACTACGAAGGCTTGGCCGACGAGCCCTCGCCGCAGCCGTCCGTGCCGGTCCGGGCCCCCGGCTTTGCCGGGAGGATGCGCTGGGTCGCGATCCTTTATTTCGCCGAGGGATTCCCGTACGGGGTCTTTCTCGAGGTCTGGAGCGTCTACTTCCGCGCTCATGGCGTGTCGTTGAAGGAAATCGGGTTGATGGCCCTCCTCGGGATGCCCTGGACCGTGAAACCGCTCTGGGCGCCGCTCGTCGACCGCTACGGTGACCGCCGGTGGTGGATTGCCGCGTGTCTTCTCGTGATGGCGCTGCTTCTCGCGGTCCA
>JBGPCK010000161.1:0-6192 GCA_041481715.1 Thermoanaerobaculia bacterium
GAACGGGGCAGTCACCGCATCGAAGAGGCGGCGGTGAGAGGGTCTGCCCCGCGCTCGGATGAGCGGGAACGCTTGACCCGAGCACGATGAGTTCCATAGATTCCCTCGCATGACACTACCTACCGAACCCATCGGCAGCATCCCCCGTCCCGCGGCGCTCATCGAGGGCATGACGGCCGCGGCCGCCGGAAAGATCTCGGCAGAGAAGCTTGACGCTCTCTTCGACGACGCCGTGCGCGACACGATCCGGCGGTTCGAGGAAACCGGGTCGCCTGTAGTCACCGACGGCGAGCAGCGCAAGCCCTCCTTCGCCACTTACCCGATCCACGGCGCGACGAATCTCGCCGCCGGGGGCCTCGCCATCCGCTTCAAGGACGGCCACGAGAGGCAGCTTCCGGTACTGACCAAAGGCCCGTTCCGCTTTGTCACGTATGCCTCGAGCTACCTCGACGCGGCGAAGAAGTACGCGCACGTTCACTTGAAGGAGGCCGTCATCTCCGCCTCGGCCTTGAGCCTCCTCTACCCGCAGGCAGGAATCCCGGGCTATTCCCGGGAAGCCTTCCTCGACGACCTCGTCAACGAGGCCGAAAAGGACATTCGCCAGTGCCTCGACCGCGGCGCCCCGGTCCAGATCGACTTTACGGAGGGGCGGCTGGCGGTAAAGCTCGATCCCTCCAAGGGCCTGCTCAACGCCTTCGTCGACTTGAACAACCGGGTGCTCGACCGCTTCACGCCCGCGGAGCGCCGCAAGATCGGCGTCCACACCTGCCCCGGCGGCGACCGCGATTCGACGCACAGCGCGGATGTCGATTACGCGGATCTGCTCCCGGCGCTCTTTCGCTTGAACGTCGGGAGCTTCTTCGTTCAGCTTTCGAGCGAGAAGGATCGGCCACGTGTCCTCGCGATCCTGGGAAAGAGCGCGACCGGCGACCGCAGGATCTTCGTCGGCGTGACGGACCCCATCGACCCGCGCGTCGAGACGCCCGCAGAGGTCCGGGATCGCATCCTCGAGGCCGCGAAGTTCATCGACCCGGCGCACCTCGGCTCGACCGACGACTGCGGCTTCTCCCCCTTCGGCGACGACACCTCCACGTCGCGCGACACCGCCTTCGCCAAGATCCGAGCGCGCGTCGAGGGAACGGCGATGGCATCCAAGGCACTCGGGGTGTAGGGCCGGTGCGCCCCTCGGTCGCGACAACATAGGGGCAGGAGGTCTTGCGGGTAGTGGATTCGGCGCAAGTCTCGGAACTCAAGCGGTACTTCGGGACGGAAGTCTCCGAGCTCAAGCTGCATTTCGGGACGGAGGTCTCCGACCTCAAGCTGCATTTCGGGACGGAGGTCTCCGACCTCAAGCTGCATTTCGGGACGGAGGTCTCCGAGCTCAGGCGAGACTTCGGGACGGAGGTCTCCGACCTCAAGCGGCACTTCGGCGTCGTCGCCGATGAGCTTCGGAGCCAGATCCGACAGGTCGCCGAGGCGGTGATGACGCTCGACGAGAGGGTTGAGCGCCGCTTCGGCGCTCTCGAAGAGCAAGTGAACTTCCGCTTCGAGGAAATGCAGGCAACGGTCAAGTTCTCGTACACAGAGCTCGATCGACGAATTCGGGATCGCTAAGAGAGCGTCCCTACTCGGGTCTCGCGAGCCTGGCCCCCTTCACCACACTCTCTTGGCGGCCGCCGTGTCGAGGGTCCCGCTGAAGGTGGCCCATTTTCGAATCGTCGGCGAGACGAAGGCGCCCACCTGCCACGGATCGCGGCCCAGCGCCGTGCACAAGTGGAACCACTCCGACGCCTCTCCATAGCGGCCTCGCGCGATTGCCTTGACCCCCAGGAAGTAGGTCGCTTCGCAACGATCATGCGGGGTCTTCGCAAGAGCAAGCGCAGGTACCTCGTCCGACAGATCGAGCAGATACCGCGCTAGAGCGGAACGAACGTCTGCAGGTCGTCCCGATTCGTAGTGCGCGAGCAGCTCTCCCCTGCGGGACGCGACCGAAGAATCGAGAGCGCTGGCCGCGGCGCGAAGCAGCCACACCCATTCCGAGGGTCCCGAGCTCTCGTCTAACGGAAAGGCGTCCCAAAGCAGATCGAAGGCCCTCTCGTTGTAGAAGCCTTCGGCGTAGGTGTCCCTCAGCTTCGGAGGAATCTTCTGCCGCAGCCAGGCGAGCGCGGCGTCCCGACCCTTGGTGGCCTTCAGGTAGTCGAAACCTTGACGGCGCAGAGCGGCGATCTCCCAGACGTGAAGGCGCCTCTCTTTCAGACGCGATTGCAGCTCGAAGGCGAGGCCGATACGTCCGGCGGCCGCCAGGGGAGGAATGATCTTTTCCAGACTTAGATCAGGCACTCCCTGCGCCACGAGCGGCTCGAATGCGCGAAGGACCTCCGCGTCGGCCTCCTTCGCGAACGCGCCCGAGAATTTCTCGGCGATGATCCCCTGCCAGGCGCCTAGATCGGGCTTGTACTGCGGCTGCGGAGGATCGAGCACCAGGGCGGCTTCGCTGAACCGCTTCTGCGCCCAGAACTGGCCGGCCAGGTCGGCCCTCGCCCCAACGTCGTCGGGGTAACGGTCGATTCGCTCACGCGCGAGCTGCTGCGCTTCCGTTTGGCGCCCAAGCTTGGCGAGGATTTCTACGGCCCAGCCCATGACCGCGCCCTGCCCGGTGCCGAGGGAGGGTTCAATGACCTTCCAGGCGCCTCGCGCGTCGCCTTGCAGCTCCATCAGGTGCGCGAGTCGTCCTCGGTATATGTGATACGGCAAACCCTCGGATTCGTCGTGGTGAGAGAGAAATCCCTCGACGACCCTCTGGGCCTCTGCGTAGTCCTTGGAAACCCCTTCCATGTACTCCACGTATCGCCCGACAATCGGCCGGTCGTACCCACTTTCCGTCAGGAGAGCGCGAAATTGCCCTCGACAGAAATCCTTCGGAGGCGAAGGCCCGTAGAGCAGGTAGGTCAGGGCCTCGGCGCGGACGGCCGCGGGAAGGTCCCGTCGAACCGCAATCGCCTGAAGAGCACGCCGATCGCCGAGAAAGGAGAGGCACTGGGCCTTGAGCGTCGGGTCCGACCACGGTTCTTCGTTGAAACGGTCACGGCACAGCCTCTCCGCGAAACGCATGTCCATCAGCGGGCTGAACGCCGCTCGAGTCCATGGCGCCTGGTGCGCGGGACGCCCATCGACGCGACGCGCGAGCCGCGAAGTGTGGTCGGCGGAAAGATCGTAGTTGCCGGGAAGATAGTCCTTGACCGCCCAGTAGGTTTGAAAGAGCGCGGGGGCGCCGAGCTCCGGCAGGACGCTCAGGTCCTCGACCTGGCGTTCCGAAGGAGGCTCGCCCGATTTGATCGATGCGAGGTCGCCGTACCACCTCGAGAACTGCGCAGCAGGTCCCTCCGGCGCGTCCTTCAAGTAGGCGGCGAATTGTTGCGTCCCCTCGACGGACGAAAGGGCGTTCAGGAAATGGGAGCCGAGAACGTCGAGCCCCGAGTAGAAGTAGCCCCGAAGATAGTCGCGCAAGGAATCGGCGTCCCAGAAAGGACCCGGGCACTTCGAGCTCGCGGACTGGAGATCCGACTCGAATGTGCGCAGGAAGCTCACCTCCGGCGCTCGCCGATCGCGCCGAACGAGCGCCACGAAACTTTGAAGGAGTTGTTCGTCCAAGCCTGCGGGCGCTCGGGTGGGGCTGGGAGTCGGCTCCGCTTTCTTTTGCTTCCCTGAGCGGTCCGCGGCCTCGAGGAACGCGGCATGGAGCACAGCCTGGGCCAGACTCGGGTTCATTTCGAAGCTGTCGAGCTTCAAGCCGGTCCGGAGTACGGGCAGCGTCAGCTCCTTCTCGGCAAATCCGGTCTCGAGGAAGCGGCTCCACTCCTCGCGCTGCCGCGCAGAAGTCCAGCGCAGACTCGCCTCCCCGTTGCGGGGAGACGCCAGCGCGAGGAGCGCGAGGTAACGGCCGCGCGGGTCCGAGGCACTGCTCACGGCAAAATCCCGAAGACGCTGTACCGAGTCGCGGATGTACAGTCCGACCGGATCGTCGACGGGCAGAGCCTTCGCACGGCGAACGGCATCGGGCCTGTATCCCATGACATCGAGCAGGAGCGCTTTGTCGGCAATCGGCTCGGGCGCGCCGAGGGACTCCGAGAGGGTGAGAAAGGCGAGGGCACGCCCGCGAAGCCCGTCGGCCATCTCGAGGCGATCCTCGCTTTGCACGCTCAACTGGACAAACGCGTGTCCGGCAAGCGCGACGAGCTCCCGATCCGGTGCGGCGGGCTTCCAGAGACGATCGATGCGTTCCAACGCTTTGATGACATGGGAAACTTCGAACTCGTCGCACTCGGCGCGAATCGAGGCCAGCTCCTTCGGGTCGGTTGTCGAGGGCAAGCCCGTTCGAGGCCAGAGAGCACGGTCCCAGGCGGAGAGGAGGCGAAACAGGTCGGACGGGTCCGGTGTCTCCGGCACGGACCCGACGCTCTGGGCTCCCGAGTGGATCTCCCACTGAGCGTCCTGGAACTCGACGCGGAGATGGACGGCCGACGCCCCGGTCAGCAGCCTCTGCGTTTCTCCGACGGCGATCAGGAAGCGGCGGTCCGGCTGCAGCCGGTAGAGATCGTCCAAGCCGCGGCGCGCCTTATCGAGAGGCTCCTTCGCAAGAGACTCGAGCGACGGCCGGGAACACTCGATCGTCAGCCAGGATGGGCTCGGCGCGACGACGGCCGGCTTCGAGGCGGGCGGCGGCTGCGCGCGCTTGCACCCTCCGGCGGCCACCAGAGCGAAGAGAAAGAAGCCGGCGACGCGTCTCATTTCCGAGCGTTGCCTTCGGAGCTCGCTCGGAGAGCGTCGCGACGGGGTCGCTTCCGAAGCGACGGCTCCGCGACTCGTGATCAAAGGTCCCCGACCGTCACCTTCGTGTCGGCGTCCTTCCAGGCTTCCTCGAACTGCGCCTGCACCCAGGTCGCGTCGGCCGACTTGCCCTGCGCCTCCAGGCTTCTTGCCAGGCCCAAGAGCGAGCGCGGATTCCGCGGATTACGGTCGAGATCCTCGCGAAACACCTTCTCGGAAGCCACGGCCTGCCCATCCGCGAGCAACGCCGCACCGAGCGACTCGCGCACCGGGTAGTACCAGTCGGGCGGCTCGTCGTAGTCGAGACTGTCCTGGCGCTCCACGGCGCGCCGCCAGTTCGCGATCGCCGCCTTCCGGTCGCGGCGGGCCTGCGCGATCCGCGCGTCGAGGCAGTCTGCCGCGAGGGCGAGCACGGCGGTGGCACTGTTTTCGAACACGACCGCGTTCGCCGGAACATCCCGGACCGCCCTGGCGAAGGCCTTCTGCCACCTTCGAGCACTCGAGAGATCGCCCGCCGCGGCGGCGGCCACGGCGTGGGCGTTCAACCAGAAACTGCGTGCCAGCGGCCGCTTTCCGCCCGGATCGGGCTGGGCAGCGACGTCTTCCCAACGTCGAAACCGGAGGGCGACGAAGATCGGCTGCACGATTGCCGCCTCCAGGTAAGCGTGCCGCGGAACCTCCGGCAGGGCGATCTTGTAGAGCTCCGCGGCCGCTTGCCGGGCCGCGCCGTGGCGCCCGGCCATCGAAGCCGCGGCGACGAGGAAGTGGAGGCTGTGACGCAGGTAGGTGTCCTCCACCTGCGCACCGGTTTCGGCAATGTAGATGTTCTCGACCTCGACGGCTCTTTCGTTCGCCTTTTCCGCGTCGAGAAAACCACCCGTGCGCATGTCGATGTGGGAAGGCATGTGGACCAGGTGACCGATGCCTGGCACGAGCGTTCGCAATCGGTCCGCCGAAGGCAGGGCCCTCTCCGGATGGGGAGACGCTTCGAGCGCGTGCACGTAGTAGTGATTCGCGCCGATATGCAGCGGATCGCGCTTCAAGACCGATTCGAGAACGCCGAGGATCTCGGCCGAGCCCTCCTCGGCGGTCCCGTCCGCTCTCCAGAGCTTCCACTCGCGGACGTTCAACGCAGCCTCGGCGTACAACGTCGCGGCATCGAGATCGTCGGGGTAGCGATTCGAAAGCTCGCGCATCGCCTCGCGGTAGGCGCCCGCGAGCTTCGTCTTGTCGGCCTTCGGATCCCTGGAAAAGCGGCTCGCCAGCGCCCGGGCGTACGCCTGCTCAGCGTCGTTGCGGCCGGACGAGAGACCGAGCGCCCTCCCCGCCTCTTCGTTCGCTCGCCGGAGTTGGCCGGCGTCCGGC
>JBGPCK010000162.1:0-6084 GCA_041481715.1 Thermoanaerobaculia bacterium
AGAGCCTTGATGCCAAGCTCTTGCTCGTAGGTCTTGCTTCGCCACCCGGCGTGGTGCCCAAGCTGGACGTTGGGGACCAGAAGGCCGTCTCGGAAGAGCGAGGACCCGAATCCGGTACCCAGGGTGATCACGAGCTCCGTGCCCCGGCCGCGCACGACTCCCAGCCCCTGGACATCGGCGTCGTTGCAGCAACGCACGGGCTTGCCGAGCGCCCTGGTCAGCGCCCGGTCGAGGTCGAATCCGATCCAGCTCTGGCCGAGGTTCCATGCCGTTTCGGTCACTCCCTTGCGCACAACACCCGGAAAACCGACCGAGACGCGGTCGAACCCGCCCTGTTGCCGAGCGAGGTCGGTGATCGCCGCGATGACGGCTCTTGTCGTCGCGGGGCGGGGGGTGTCCACCTTGAGTCGCCCGGTGACCGGTTTGCCCGCCCCATCGAGGATGATGGTCTTGATCCCGGTCCCGCCGATGTCGACGGATAGCGTCCGCGGATTCTTGCCCATGGCGCTTCTATCCGCCGACGGCTTTCTCGACGTGCCCACCGAACTCGTATCGCATCGCCGACAGGACCTTGTCCGCGAAGTCGGCCTCGCCGCGCGAGGCGAAGCGCTCGTAGAGAGCCTCCGTGAGCACTTGCGCCGGCGTTCCCTCGTCGATCGCGGCCATGATGGTCCAGCGCCCCTCGCCCGAGTCGGAGACCCGACCCGAGAAGTCTTTCAGGTCCGGCGACTTGAGCAGGGCGATCGCCGTCAGGTCCAGCAGCCATGAGGCGATGACGCTGCCTCGACGCCAGACCTCGGCGATGTCGGGCAGGTTCAAGTCGTACTGGTAGTGCTCCGGGTTGCGCAAGGGAGTCGTTTCGGCGTCGACCGCGCGTCCGCTCTTGCCGACGTTGGCGTGCTTGAGGATGTTCAGCCCTTCTGCGTAGGCCGCCATCAGGCCGTATTCGATGCCGTTGTGGACCATCTTCACGAAGTGACCGGCCCCGGAGGGGCCGCAGTGGAGGTAGCCGTCCTCGGCCGTGCCCGTAGCGCCACTCGCCTTCTCCCGGCCCGGTGTGCGGTCGATGTCGCCGCGGCCCGGCGCAAGCGTCTTGAAGATCGGGTCGAGGCGCTTCACGGCTTCGCGATCGCCGCCGATCATCATGCAGTAGCCGCGCTCGAGGCCCCAGACGCCCCCGCTCGTCCCGACGTCCACGTAGTGAACGCCCCTCGCGCGAAGCTCATTCTGCCGGCGGATGTCGTCGATGTAATAGGAGTTGCCGCCGTCGATGATCGTGTCGTCCTGCTGCATTTTGGGCGCGAGGCCGACGAGTGTGCCGTCGACGGCGGCGGCCGGGACCATCAGCCACGCCGCGCGCGGGGGCTTCAATTTCGCGGCGAAGTCGTCGATGGAAGAAGCACCCGTGGCCCCTTCGCCGGCCAGTTGCTTGACGGTCTCGGCGCTGCGGTCGAACACGACGCACGAGTGTCCGTTCTTGACGAGGCGTCGCACCATGTTTGCGCCCATGCGCCCAAGACCGATCATTCCGAGCTGCATCGTGCTCTCCTTCTCGGCGCGGCCCTGCGCTCTCCGAGGGCGGCGAAAAGCCTACCATCGCCGGCCGTCGCGGATTCGGGACGGGGTTTAGGAGTCTCGGAGGACCTCGCCGAAGTCCGTGGCTCTTGGGATCCGGGCTCATAATGCCTCCCGTGCACGGACGGGCAAGAGGCAACGGGAGGTAGGAATGAAAAGGGTGCCGGTCGTCGCGGGAGCCATCGGGTTGGTGGCTCTGGTCTCATGCTCCACCCTGAAGCTCAAGGCCGGATGGGATCAACACGCCGATTTCTCGCGGTACCACACGTGGATGTGGAAGGACGACGGATCGATCAAGGATCCGGTCTGGTCGAAGCGCTTTCAGAGCGTGCTGGCCGATGAGCTTGCGAAAAAGAAGCTGGCGCCGGTCGAAGCGAACCCGGACCTGTGGGTCGTCGTTCACGCCCGCCTCTCATCCGAGACGCAGGTCGTCTCCTACAGCCCCGCCTGGGGCTACGGCTGGGGGGCCTGGGCCGCGGCGAGCGAGACGGTCGAGTACCAGATCCCGGTGGGCACGGTCGTCATCGACCTCGTCGACGCGGGCAAGAAAGAACTCATGTGGAGGGGAACCGCGAGCGATGCGATTCGCCTGAATGTGTCGAATGAGCAGCGCGAAGAAAGGCTCATTCAGATATTGGCGCAGCTGTTCGCGCAGTATCCGGCCTTGCATCCGTGAAGAGCGATGGGAGGCGGCCCATTGAAGATGGAAGTCTTTGCCGATGCCGAGGCGGTCGCGCGAAGGGCCGCCGCGGTCATCGCCTCTGAGGCCCGGGCGGCCGTTGCGGAGCGCTGCCGCTTCGTCCTGGCCGTCAGCGGCGGCCGCACCCCGTGGGTGATGCTTCGGGCCCTGGCCGACGAGGACATGCCCTGGAAGGACCTCCACGTCGTGCAAGTCGACGAGCGCGTCGCTCCCGCGGGGGATCCGGAGCGCAATCTCACCCGTCTGCGCGAGAGCCTCCTCGAGAGAGCCCCGCTTGCCCCGGAACAGATCTACGCCATGCCCGTGGAGTCGGCCGACTTGGAGGCGGCGGCGAGCGACTACGGGGCGACCCTCAGGCGGATCGCCGGGTCCCCGGCGGTGCTCGACCTCGTGCACCTTGGGCTCGGGCCCGACGGCCACACGGCATCTCTCGTGCCGGGAGATCCGGTGCTCGGCGTGACCGAAAGCGATGTCGCCCTGACCGGGGTCTACATGGGGAGGCGCCGAATGACGCTGACCTATCCCGCGCTCAATCGTGCCCGGCGCATCTTGTGGCTTGTGACCGGGGGAGAGAAGGTCGCGATGCTCGCGCGCTTGCTCGACGGCGATGCGTCAATTCCGGCCGGCCGGGTTCAACGGGAAGAGGCCCTCGTGCTCGCCGACCGCGCGGCGGCGGGACAGCGGGGAGCCAGCTGAGAATGCCCGAGCACTGCCGTGCTACGCTCGATTCGTGGCGGAAGCGGAACCTTGGACTTTTCGAGAGCCCTGCAGACCGTAGAAGCCCTCTTTGCGCGCCGTGATCGGCCCTGGGCGCTCGCGGGAGCGGCGGCATTGAGCGCCTATGGCTTGAGCCGGGCGACCCAAGACCTCGATTTCATCGCCGAGCTGGAGGTTCAGGAAGAGCTGGTTGAGGGACTCGAAGCGGTGGGATACCGGACACTTCATCGCTCGGCAGGTTACTCGAATCACCTGCACGCCGACGCGGCGGGGGGCCGCCTCGACTTCGTCTACGTCCGGGGCGAGACGAGCCGGCGGCTGTTCGAGGCCTGTCGCACCAGCTCGTTTTCGGGGCGCCCGGTGCGGGTGCCGCGGCCGGAGCACCTTGCGGCGATGAAGGTCCAGGCGATGAAAAACGATCCGGATCGGCGGCTGCAGGATCTGGCCGACGTCCGCTTTCTCCTCGGGCTGCCGGGCATCGACGAAGAGGAGGTCCGCGGTTACTTCGAGCGAGCCGGCCTCCTGCGTGACTTCCATGAGATCAAGCGATCCGACTGAGCCGCCGCTCGACCTCGAGCGCGACCTGCCGACGACCCGGGAAGACATCGCCGCACTTCGGCGGCTTCGCCGGCAGCCGCCCATGGATCTGGAGACCTACTTCCGGTTTCTCGCCGGCTTTCCGGCCGCGACGGTCGCGGAGCTCGCCGCCCGGCGGGGCCCGCGCGGGCCGGAACCCTTCGAGCTCCTCCCGTTCTAGCCGGGCAAACGCCCGCCGAGGCGCTCGCGGGCGAGAGCGATCTCGGAGGGGAAGAGCAGCTGCATCGCGTAGAGCGACTAGGGTCAGGGGAGAGACCGTCCCGAGCTCGGCAGTTTGTTTGAAGCGTTCCGCAGCCAGAGTGGGTCGGGGACCCGCAGGCCGAAGCGGACCGAGACGAGTCGAAGCGTGACGATCGTCAGGAACGCGAGAGACCCTCCGACGGCCGGCGGCAGAGCGAGCCGCATCGCTCCGAGGTACACCCAGCCTCCCGCGAAGGAGGAGACGGCGTGCAAGCTGCCGGGCCGGAAGAGCTCCGGGATCTCTCTCGCGACGACGTCGCGCAGAACGCCGCCGAAGGTTCCGGTGACAACGCCGATCAAGGACGCGACGAAGAAAGGCATGTTCGACCGCAGCGCGGCGGAGAGTCCGGTTAGTGTAAAGAGCGCGAGGCCAAGGGTGTCCACGACGATCGCCTGCGGCTGCCACCGCTGCGCTCGGGCGTGGAACCCCGGGCTGTAGACGAAGGCAATGCACAAGGCGAAAAGGACCGAGAGGTACTCGGCATGGGCCACCCAGAAGAAGGGGCGCTGGTCGACGAGGAGGTCCCGCAGCGTTCCGCCGCCGAAGGCCGTCAGGACCGCGAGGCAGTAGGTCCCCACGATGTCCATGCGCTTACGGGCCGCGGTGATCATCCCAGAGATCGCCGAGACGATGACCGCCGCCGCTTCGAGCGCCGTGCCGATGGCCGCGGTCTTCACGGGCGTTGCACCGGCAGGAGTCTATGACCTTCCGCCCGGGGCACCGCGCGGCATAGGGCAGGAGGCGCCGGCGCAGACGTGGCGGGGGACCAGGAGCCGAGCCGCTACGCCTGGAGCCCGAGCATCAGAACGTCAAGACGACGTAGGCCTTCGGGCCGTCGTACTGATAGTCGAACTTGATCGTGCTCGTCGAATTGGTCTTCTTGATGTCGAGCTTCGTGTATTCGTATCCCAAACCGAAACCGAAGTTCTGAGCGAAGTACCAGTCGATGTGCGCGGACGCATCGATCATCGAGCCGTGATAGGGCGTGATCGTCGCCGCGGCTCCTTTCACGTCGATTCCCGCCGAAAGGCTGGGGGCCAGCTGGCCCTGGAATTGGAGGCCGAGCAGCGGCACAGGGACCTGTTCCTTTGCCGTCTTGGTGGCGGACCCGCCAACGCCGCCTCCGGGTCCCACGGCTCCCGCAGAGGCGGAGAGTTTCGCCTCCATGGTCACGTAGGCGAGACCGAGCGAGGCACCAAACTGCGTCGTAGGGCTCTTGACGAAGCCGTAGTGGTAGGCGAGGTAAGGATACGAGGACTTGAAGCTCGAGGTGACCGAGGCGCCCGCGGTAAACGTCGTGTCGCCGAAGATGATGTCTCTGGAGATGGTCCTTGTGCGCGTCCGGTTGAGGTTGATGTAGCTGAAGTCGAGGAAGCTGCGTCCCGCGAAGTTCCAGTAGCCGCTGGCCTGGAATCCGAACTTCGAGGTCGGAAGGCCCGAGACATTCTCGAGATTGATGCTCTGGCCGGCAAACGCGCCCGTGGTCTGGGTGAATTGGACGGTGGTGTCGGTGAAGGCGTACATGCCGCCCAATTGGAGCCGGAAGGTGTCCGGCGTAGTGCCCGGAAACTGCGCCCGGGCCGAAACCGCCACCAGCAACAGGCCAAGCACCGCCATCGGGGTGAGGATCCGTTTCATCGCCAGCCCTCCTCGTTCGCTCTTTCTCTTCGGGAAGGGGAGTCTATTGCCGTTTCCGGTTGGATACAATCCCCGGCGATTCGGCCTCCGGGCGACGCCGCACGGGCGTCGGGGCGAAAATGAGAGAGGAGTCCGTGAGGGGAATTTCGATGTCCCCTGTCGCGCCCGATTTTCGCCAGCGCGGGGAGGAGACGCGATGAGGGCGGGTGGACCCCTCTCCGAGATCTGGCGGAGCGATCGAGGGTTGACGGCGCTTCTCGTCTTCCTCGTGCTCGGGATCCTGGTCGCGCTCCCGCTGATCTCCTCGGGCGCCCTCTCGCCGATGCTCTTCGACGTCGCGTTGGGCCTGATCCTCATCTCCGGAGTCGCTTCGGTGGCCGGCCGCCGCACCATCCACCGCGTCCAGGGCGCCGTGGCGGCGTACCTGCTGCTCGGGCTGGCCTGGTCCTTCGCCTACGAGCTCGCCATGCTGGGCAGCGCCGATGCCGTCCATTTCGCCGACGCAACGGGCTTCCCCGCGGCGCAAGTTCCCCGACTCGTCTATTTCAGTTTCGTCACGCTGACGACGCTCGGCTATGGCGACATCGTTCCCGTTAGTCCCGCGGCGCGCAGCCTC
>JBGPCK010000163.1:0-6064 GCA_041481715.1 Thermoanaerobaculia bacterium
GCGTTGGAGAGCCCGGATGGTGAAGAGATGAAAAAGATCGCAGTTCTCGCCCTGACGACGCTGGCCGGAATGGCCCTGGCCCAGCAACCCCCGCCTGCCCCGCAGGCGGCGCCTCAGGTCTTCCGCGAATCCGTCGAAGTCCACGTCATGGATCTGGACGTCTCCGTGACCGACTCGCAGGGACGGCCGGTGCCCGACTTGACGCGCCAGGACTTCACGGTGAAGGTGGACGGCCGTCCGGTGCCGATCGACTATTTCGCCCGGGTGGAGGAAGGCACGATCCACGCCCCGGACCTCGCTTCGGTGTCGCCGGACCGCGTGCTCGAAGCGTACAAGAGCGGCGGCGAGGCCTTCGTACCCCGCCATTTCCTGATCTACGTCGACTCGGGCGACCTCTCGCCCGGAGTGCGCAACCGCGCCCTGGATCAGTTGAAGGATTTCATCACGCGCCTCGGCCCGACCGACACCGCGCGCATGGTGCTCTTCGACCGCCGACCCAAGGAGCTCACGGACTGGACGTCGAGCAAGGAGACGCTGCTCGCGGCCACCGACGCCATGGAGAAGGGCGTCGGGATGTCGCGGCTCCAAAACGAGATGATGACCCTCCGGACGATCGACTCGACGCGTTCGCGTTCGAGCCGGCAGATGACCGCCCGCAGCTACGCCGACCAGGAATCGACCGAGCTCGACACGATGTTGAAGGACATGCGGGCTCAGCTCGCGACCCTCACACCCCTGCCCGGCAAGAAGGCGTTCCTCTTCGTTTCCGGCAGTCTGCCCACCAACCCCGGCTATGCCATGTACGCCTACGCCAACGGCTCGAACTTCGGCGCGGGGAGCGTTCCGACGTTCGACACCCGCCAGATCGGCGTCGAAATCGAAGACCTGGCCAAGCTCGCCAACGCGGAGGAGATCACCTTCTACACCGTGGACGCGAAGGGGCTGACCGGCGATGGCACGACCGCATCCAACGACGACCCACTCTCGATGCGGTCGAGCGTTTCCTTCTTCGCGCGCCAGGATTCCCAGTCGGGCCTCCTCTCACTTGCGCAGGAGACGGGCGGCCTCGCCCTGGTCAACACGAACGATCTGAAGGGGGGGCTCGGCCGGATCTACCGGGACGCGTCGACCTACTACTCGATCGGGGTCAACCTCTCGAGCCTGCCGGCGAGCACGGGATACCAGAACGTGAAGGTCGACGTCAGCCGGCCGGGCCTCTCCGTCCGGTACCGCCGCGGTTACGCCATGCGAACAAACGATGAGCGGGCTCGCGACATCGCCCGCGCGGCCTTGACGACCAACGTCGCCTACCGATCGTTTCCGGTGCAGATCAAGATCGGCCCGTCCTCCAAGGGCAAGAAGCAGTACGAGCAGCCGATTACCGTCCTGATGCCGGCCTCGGCCCTGACGTTCCTGCCCGACGGAGACTCCTCGAAGGCGGCCGCTGAGATCTACGTCGGGGTCCTCGACGACAACGGCCGCACGAGCGACATCGGCAAGGAGGAGGCGGCCTTCACGCAGCCTCAGGGCGCCCCGGCCGAAGCGGTGCTGGCATATCCGATCACGCTCCAGATGCGCAAGGGCAATGCCCGGATCGTCGTCAACGTGCGCGACAAGACGACCGGCAAGATGGGCACGGCAAAGGCCGACGTCCGCGTCGAGTAGGCAGAAGGGCGATTCCGTCGCGGGTCTGCGCGCTCACGGCCGGATTCGGAAATCGGCCGAGCGCACCACGTACTGGTCGGGCGGCGCGATCCCATCACGCACGACGATGTAGAGGCGGTAGTCCCCCGAAGCGAAACCCGAGAGCGGAAGCTCGAAGCCGCAGAGGTACCGGCCTGCTGCGATGGCGGCGGGCTGCGCGGGGAACGCGGGCCGCGAGCTGATCTGCTCCGCGCCCTTTCGCAGGCGCACCTCGAACGTGACCTTCGAGGAATCCGGCGGGTTGGCCAGCTCCAGAAAGAACCAGAGGCTCTCCGAGGTCGAGAACTGCGCGTCGGCCCGCGGCGGCACGACCGCCGGTCCGACCGCAAAGGGAGACGTGTCATCGCCCGGGGACCGAGTCCCTGGACCGCGCGTCAGGAGAAGGGGCGAGATGGCAAAGCCCGCGTCGAGATTCGGCACGGAGAGCTTTTCGGCAGCGGAGGCCACCGGGCGGCTCTGGCCCCCGCTCGTTTCCGTTATCGCGAAGGCCGCGTCATAGGCGCCGGGCGGCAGAGTCAGCCGGCGCAGGATGATCTCCCCGGGGTTGCCCGCGGAAAGGGCGTCGGACAAGGCGACCGGCTCCGACAGTGTCGCAACCTCCTCCCCTCCCGCCTCCTTCTTGACGACGCCATGCAGGAAGCGCGCGGCGCCGCCCGCGGCCGGGGGCAGATAGAACCAGACGATCGTCTCGGGCCCGCCCGTGTCGCGCCACAGCACGGCGGACCCGAAGACGGTCTCACCGTTGCGGGACGAAAACGGCGCCTGCTCGAGGACCGACCGCACCGCGGCGTCGAGCGCGGCCCGAGGCAGAGGCGCCGTGGCGGGCGCGCCGACTGCCCCGGAGTCCGGCGGAATCAGGTCCGGGTTGACGATCGACTTGTGCGCCAGGCGCTCGCGCAACTCCTTGACGAGACCGGGGCTCTGGATGGCGTCGGAGTGCCGGTTGGGGTCGATGATGATCTCCACCTCGAGCGAAGGCAGTTCGATGGCCTCGAGGATGCGCGGCGTGCGGTCCCGGTCGTAGATCCAGTGCGTGATGGTTTCGTTGCCTTCGGCCGAGCCGCCGAGGTCCCCGACCCGGCCTCCCGTTGGCGGCCGCGCGTGCTCGTCGCGCACGCGGGCGGGGCTGCCGAAAACGACGAAGACGAGGCCGCGCGCCGTGCGCGATCCGGGCCTCTTCTCGATCCCAAAGCGCTCGTCCGCGACCTTGATCCGCGCGAGTACCGTCTCCCGGAACTCGTTGCGGTCGGTGCCGGGGCTCGGGTCACGCTTCAACCAGTAGCGATCTTTGAAGCCGGCTCGGGAGTCGCGGGAGTCGAGCTTCACCCACTCGGCCCGCTCCTCGGCCGTGAGGAAGTACGCCTCCGGCGAGTCGGCCCAGTCTTCACTGTCCGCCGAGGGCCCGGACGCGCGCAGGGCCCGGGCCGCGATCAGGATCAGGACCGCAATGCGGCAGGCGCCCATCCTCATGGCGATCCATTCTCCATCGGGAGCGGCGGGCGGGGAAGAAAAAAGGGCCCCGGTGTGCGACCGGGGCCCTCTGGCAGAATCGATCTCGCGAGCGGCTAGAAGCGAATCAGGCCCGTGAAGCGGTAGCTGCGCGGCGGTTGCAGGGCGCTGCGCGAGGTCGGGGCGCCGAAGATGGCTCCCGCGCCGCCGCCGGGTTGACCCTGACTGGGAAGAAGCTGAATGAAGTCGGTCCGATAGACCTGCTGCTGGTTGGTCAGGTTGAAGACCTCGGCCTTGACGCCGATCTCGACCGGTCCGCCGATCAGCCAGGTCGAGCCCGAGCCGAACGGCTTGAAAGTTCCTTCTAGAGCGAAGTTGACCGTGTAGTAGTCGGGCAGGCGCGAGGAGCCGCGCTTGGTGTAGAAGTAGAGCGGGCGCGACCCGTCCGGGAAACCAAAAGACCGTTGCTGCTGGTACGGGAGCCCCGACTGCCAGTTGAACGACGGCGCCGCCGTGATGTTCGCGATCGGCAGCGAAAGCGTGTAAGCCACGAAGGCGTTCACGATGCTCGTCCGGTCGTATGCCGCGATGCCGTCGTGGTTCGCGCCGGCCGCCACGTCACAAGGCATCCTTCCGACACCCGTGACGTTGCACGTATTGGCCGAATAATCGTAGAGCTGGGAAGCGTAGTCGGCGAAAACGTTGCCGTAGGCGCGGCCCAGCGTGTAGTTGACCAGAGCCTGCCAGTTTCCGGAGAAACGCTTCTCGAAGCTGAGCTCGATCGCCTTGTAAGAACGCTTCGAGACCGAGTCGTTGAAGTTCTGAGGCGTCCGGATGAAGTTGCCGTCCGCGTCGACGGACTTGATGTCGTCGACGAGGTCGTACCACTTCCGATAGATCCCCCGAGCGCTGACCGCCAGGGTGCTGCCCATCTGTTGCTGGACTGCAATGTTGAACTCGTCCGCGTAGGAGGGCTTCAAGTTCGTGTTGACCGGATTGGTGCTGCCTCCCTGGTTGACGGTTCCGGCGAGGTTCCACTGATTGTTGGCCCAAAGGAAGATGTCCCGGTTGGTCTGAACCGGCACGCCGGAGAAGATCGAGTCCGCGACATCCTGAATCAGGAACTGATAGTAGCGGCCGAAACCCGCCGTCACGAGAGTCTTTCCGTCCCCCTTCACGTCGTAGGCCATCGAGAGGCGCGGCGCGGCGTTGGTGGAATCGACGACGATGTTGCCGAGGTCGCTCGTCTCAGTTTGTTTCTCCACGCGAACGCCGAGGTTCATCGCCAGCCGGCCGGCCTGGAATTTCTCGAGACCGTAAATGCCCCAGATCTTCCCGCGGGACACGGACGGAGCGGGGGGAAACAGCCGGTCCCACTCGTCGCCATCCTGGAAGACCTGGTTCTGGCCATTTGCCGGATCGAACTGGTTGACGATGAAGATCTCGTTGTTCGGATAGGTGAAGGAGTTCAAGGACCGCACGATCTGATAGTCGACGCCCGCCTTGAATTGGGCCGACTGGCCGAAGAGCTCGTGGTAGACCGAGGCCGCGAGGTTGGCCTGCGTGCGTGGGCGGTCGACGAAACCGTCGAACGTGGCTCCGTTCCAGAACAGGCCGTCGGCGAGCGAGAGGTAGGGGCTGCCGTGCCCCTCGAAGGGTTGGACGATGATGTAAGTCCCGCTACCACTCGTGGCCCAGGCGGCTTCGGCAGAAACGCGGGAACCGAAGACGCCCGACCACCGGACCTGCGAGCTGCAGCCGAGACCGTTGCACAGGGCCTGGGCCTGCCCGGTCAGCGCCGCGCGGTTGGCCGAACCTCCCCAGTAATCGACGACGAAGCCCGAGATCGGATCGCTGTTGAACTGGGCGGTGACTAACTGCGACGAGGTGACCTGAGCCGTCAGCTTCCCGTCCCATTCGCGCTGGAGGGTCGTCTGCTGGTAGTTCTGGCCGCTCGCGTCCGGATAGACGCTCGAACCGAAAGTCTGCCGCTGCGGGGTCGTGTTGTTCACGTTCTCGTAGGCCCCGAAGAACCAGATGTGGTCCTGCCAGAGCGGGCCTCCCAGCGTGTAGGCGTAGTCGTCGATGGTCTTGTCGAAGAGCACGCGCTCGAACGACGCTCCGGTCTGCGGGTTTGAGCCCTTGTTCTGGGCGTTCCAGTTGTCGTTGGTCACCAGGAGCTTGAAGGAGCCGTGGAGCTGATTGGTGCCGGACTTCGTGACGACGTTGACGTAGGCGCCCTGCGAGCGCCCGAACTCGGCCGAGACCCCCGACGTCGAGACGTTGACCTCCTGGATCGCCTCGTAGTTGAAGTTCTGGCCGAAGGTGCCCGTCGTCGGGTCCGTCGTGTCGACGCCATCGAAGAGGTACAGGTTGTCGCTGTTCAAGGCGCCGTGCGAGTTGGGATTGGCGGAGTTGTTGGCCGACGTGACACCCGGCGCAAACGTGATCAGGTTCTGATAGCCGCGTCCCACCGGCAGCTTCTGAGTCAGCGTCGAGGAGACGTTCGTGGTCTCGGTCGTGTTGGTCTTATCGACCAGGGGCGTCTCGCCGCTGACCGTAACGGCCTCCGCCGCCGCCGCGAGCCTCAATGTCGCGGTGATGGACGTCGTCTTGTCCGTAGACACGAGGGCTTCCTTCACCTCGTAGGACTGGAACCCGGCCAGCGTCACTCGGACCTGGTATCTGCCGGGCTGCAAGAGCGGAAAGTTGAACCCACCGTTGTTGTCCGAGCCCATGGAGCGCGTAAACCCGTTTTCCGTGCTGATCACCTCGACCGTGGCCCCGGGAAGAGCCTTTCCGTCCTGATCGAGGACATGCCCGCCGATCGTCCCGAGCTGCGTCCCGTCCGCGAGCAGCGCCGAGGCTGCCAGCAACGTGACCAGACTCAGAATCAGGTACGCCGCGATAC
>JBGPCK010000164.1:0-5908 GCA_041481715.1 Thermoanaerobaculia bacterium
CGCCGGCCCTGAGTCCCATGTGGGGCTTGAGCCCGAAGCGGCCGGCATCGAGGAGCAAGGCCTCGGCTGGAAGAGCAGCTTCGGCACGGGCAAAGGCGGTGACGCCATCACCAGCGGCCTGGAAGTCACTTGGACCACCACGCCCACGAAGTGGAGCAACAACTTCTTCTCGAACCTGTTCGGCTACGAATGGGAACTGACGAAGAGCCCGGCCGGCGCGCATCAGTGGACACCGAAGGGTGGCGCAGGCGCCGGCACGATTCCGGATGCCCACAACGCGGCCAAGCGTCTCGCGCCGGCAATGCTGACCACGGACCTCTCCCTGCGGTTCGACCCGGCCTACGAAAAAATCTCGAGACGCTTCTTCGAGAATCCGGACCAATTCGCAGATGCATTCGCACGCGCGTGGTTCAAGCTGACGCACCGCGACATGGGCCCTCGCGCACGCTACCTCGGCCCGGAGGTCCCTGCCGAAGACCTCATTTGGCAAGACCCCATCCCTGCGGTCAATCACAAGTTGATCGATGAACAGGACATTGCATCCCTCAAGCGCAAGATCCTGGCGTCGGGGCTGTCCCTCTCGGAATTGGTTTCGACCGCCTGGGCGTCATCGTCCACCTTCCGGGGCTCCGACAAGCGCGGCGGTGCGAACGGCGCGCGGATTCGCCTCGCGCCGCAGAAGGACTGGGCAGTCAACCAGCCTGTCCAACTGGCGAAGGCGCTCAAGACGCTGGAGGGCATCCAGAGCGAGTTCAACAGCGCGCAGTCTGGCGGCAAGAGGGTGTCTCTCGCCGACCTGATCGTACTGGCCGGTTGCGTAGGCGTTGAGAAAGCCGCGAAGAATGCCGGTCAGAACGTGACGGTTCCCTTCACACCGGGCCGCATGGACGCCTCGCAGGAGCAAACGGATGTGGAGTCCTTTGCCGTGCTGGAGCCGATCGCGGATGGGTTCCGCAACTACCAGAAGGCCAAATACAGCGTCTCGGCTGAGGAGCTGTTGGTTGACAAGGCGCAATTGCTGACGTTGACCGCGCCGGAGATGACGGTTCTTCTTGGCGGCTTGCGGGTCTTGAACGCCAGCGTCGGACAGTCCAAGCACGGGGTCTTCACCAAACGGCCCGAGGCGCTCACCAACGACTTCTTCGTGAATCTGCTCGACATGCGGACGACCTGGAAGGCAGTCTCGGACGCTGGAGATGTGTTCGAGGGGCGCGATCGCGCAACGGGTGAACTCAAGTGGACCGGCACCCGTGTCGATCTGATCTTCGGCTCAAACTCCCAGCTCCGGGCCCTCTCGGAGGTCTACGGAAGTTCGGACGCGCAGGAGCGGTTTGTCCATGACTTTGTGGCGGCGTGGACCAAGGTGATGAACCTGGATCGCTTTGATGTCGCCTAGTCTTGGCACAAGGTCTCCTGGGTTTTCGGAAGCGGATTCTGAACTGCCTGTGGGATGATTGAGGAGCTGCGCCGCGTCTTCGACGTCTGCCACACGTGCCGGCGCTGCGACGGTCTGTACTACCCGCCGCATCGCTGGACGTCGACATCCCGCGCGTCGTCCCTGCGGGACCGGGCCTCGCGCGTCCAGCAGGCCGTCGGGCCCCGGCTGCGCGAGCGAATCCTCGTCGCGGCGGACGCGGTGGGGCGACTGGCGACCTCCGCGGCCCCGCTCGTCAATTCGGTCAACGAGAGCCCGCTCGCGCGGGCGGCGCTCGAGAAGACGGCCGGGATCCGCCGCGACTGGCTCCTGCCGACCGACGCGTCCGAGAGCTTTCTGGACGGCTGGAGGCCGCGGGGTGCGCCCGTGCGGCCTCGAGGCGCGCGCAGCGGGCCTTCTCGGAGGAGCGGCGGCTGCGCGCGCGGACTCGCGGTCGAGGAGCGCGTGCTGGAATTCATCGTAAGCTGCCGGGATTACCGGCGAAAGGGAAAGACAGGGGGAGGAACGAAGGCATGGCTGCACTGAAGGGATCCGAGACGCACGACAACCTGAAGCGCGCCTTCGCCAGCGAGGCGCAGGCGAACCGGCGCTACCTCTACTTCGCCCGTCGGGCCGACATTGAGGGGTACCCGGATATCGGCGGCCTCTTCCGAGACACGGCCGAGGCGGAGACCGGGCATGCCTTCGGGCACATGGACTTCCTGAAGGAGGTCGGAGACCCGGTGACGAACTTTCCCGTCGGCAACACGGACGCGAACTTGAAGAGCGCGGTCGAGGGGGAGACCTACGAGTACACGCAGATGTACCCGGGATTCGCCAAGACCGCGCGGGAAGAGGGCTTTACCGAGGTCGCGGAGTGGCTCGAGACGCTGGCGCGCGCCGAGAAGTCTCACGCCGGCCGCTTCCAGAAGGGCCTGGACAACTTGGGCAAGATCTGACGCCGGACGCCTGAGGGCTTACGATCGCCCCCATGTTCGATCCTTCCGCGCACGGCTTCTACGATCCGGCGGCGGCGGAGAAGGAACTCCGCCGCGTGGCGGACATCTGCCACACCTGCCGACGCTGTTACAACCTGTGCCCCTCCTTCGACGTGCTCTTTCGCGCTCTCGATCGGCCGGAGGTAGACGGCGAGGCGGACCGCGTTCTCCCGAAGGATCTCGCCGACTTCTCCGACCTCTGCTACGAGTGCAAGCTCTGCATTCCGCACTGCCCCTACTATCCGCCCCACCGCTTCGAGGTGGACATCCCGAGAGTGGTCTTGCGCGACCGGGCCGCCCGGGTCAAGCACGCGGGCGGGCTCGGGCTGCGCGAGCGGATCCTGGCCTCGGCCGACGCCGTAGGCCGGCTCTCCTCTGCAGCGGCGCCCCTCGTCAATTCGTTGAACGACAGCCCCTTCGCGCGGCACATCCTGGAAAAGACGCTCGGCGTTCACCGCGAACGACTGCTGCCGACCTTTGCCGGCGAGACGTTTCTCTCCTGGTGGAAACGCCGGGGCGGCGCCACCGCGCCGTCGGACCAGGCGCCGCAGCGCGACCGGGTTGCCCTCTTCGTGACCTGCTCGTTCAATTACAACGCGCCCGAGGTGGCGCGGGCAGCCGTTGCCGTGCTCGAGAAGAGCGGCTGCCAGGTCGTCGTCCCCGACCAGCGCTGCTGCGGGATGCCCTACCTCGAGAGCGGGGACGTCGACTCGGCCCGAGAGTGCCGGCTGCGAAATGTCGACGCGTTTCTTCCGTTCGTGCGCGCGGGCTACGCCGTGGTCGCGCCCGGACCGACCTGCAGCCTGACACTCAAGAAGGAATACCCGGCGCTCGGCGCCGACGAGGGCGCCCTGGCCGTCGCCGGCGCGACGCTGGATCTTTGCGAGTACCTGATGCGCCGCCACGCGCAGGGACGGCTGCCCCTCGATTTCGCTCGCCGGCCGGGCAAGATCCTCTACCACGTGCCCTGCCACCTGAAGGTCCAGGACATCGGCTTCAAGTCGCGCGACCTGCTCTCTCTGATCCCGGGGGCCGAGGTCGTGACGGTAGAGGCCTGCACCGGCCACGACGGCACGTGGAGCATGAAGACCGAGTACTTCCCGCTTTCGATGCAGATCGGAAAGCCCGTCTTCGAAAGGGTCAAAGGCGAACGCCCCGACGCCGTGGCCACCGACTGCCCGCTCGCGGGAGTGCAGATCCGCCAGGGCACGGGGCGGGCGACGAAGCACCCGATTCAGATTCTTGCCGACGCGTATGGGCTGTCCGTTGAAGCCTGAAGGAATTCCGACTCGATGAACACTCTCGTGCTCGACGACATCAAGAATCTCCACGAATATGAGCTCGAGCGGAGCGACTTCCGAGCGCGCGTCATCGCGCTAAAGACGCGGCGGCGCGTGCCGCTCGGGCCTCTGATGACGCTCGTCTTCGAGAACCGCGAGACCGTGCGCTTCCAGATCCAGGAGATGGTGCGCATCGAGCGCATCGTCCGGCCCGACAAGGTGCAGGAGGAGATCGACGTCTACAACGACCTGCTGCCGCGGCCGGGCGAGGTCGCGGCGACGCTCTTCATCGAGGTCACGGAAGAGGCGAAGATCCAGAGCACGCTCGACGGCTTCATCGGCCTGGACGAGCCGGGCAAGCTCGTGCTGCGAATCGGAGATGGGGTCTATCCGGCCTCCTTCGCGGCGGGGCAGAGCCGCGAAGACCGGATCTCCGCCGTGCACTACATTCGCTTCGCCCTCGGCGAGGAGGGCCGCCGCGCGCTCGAGCAGGGCGAGCCTGCGCAGCTCGAAGTGCGGCACGGCGAGTACCAGGCGGTTGCGCTCCTGCCGCTGGAAACCGTCGAGGAGCTGCGCCAGGACCTGGCAGCCTAGATTCGCGCGGAGTCCGGAGAACGGACCTCATCGGCGGCTTGGCCCGAGAGCCTTCCGCCGCGCGATCCCTGGGCGAAGACACCCTTCCGACTCCGACTTTCATCGGGGATAATCGCGGCCGTGCCCCCGACCGAACCAACGGGGTTCCGGCGCGTGCTGTTTCACGGGCGTCCGGTGGCGGACGTGCTGTCGCTCCTCCCGAAAGAGCCGATCGAGGCGAGGCCTTTCCGTCCGGAGTCCTTCGCTCTGGCCGACGACGAGATCGGCGTGCTGTTTTTTGAACCCTCGCTTTCCGCCGCGCTCGCCGAGCCCCCGCCGCCGGAGCTTGGGTTAGGGGCCGACCGCGTGGGCCTTCTGGTCCTCGCCGATGAGCTCGGCCCCGCCGTTGACCCCTTCTGGGCCGCCCGCGTTTTTTTCTCGCTGCCCGAAGACGCCGGGGCGGCGCACCGGGCCCAGGCCGTTCGCTCGCTCTTCCGCATTCTGGAAGACCGCGCGCTTTCCGCCGACGTGCGGGGCTCCCTCTCGCAGCGCAGCGGGGAGATCCGGGCTCTGGTGGACGTCGGCGTTGCGCTCTCAGCCGAAAGAGACCCGGAGCGCCTGCTCGAACTGATCCTCTCGAAGGCCCGTGCCCTGACGCAAGCCGACGGCGGGAGTCTTTACCTGATCGAGCCTCGGCACGGCGCGGACGTGCTGCGGTTCGCGCTCGCGCAGAACGACTCGGTCCGCTTCGCATTCCAGGAGGGCTGGCTTCCGCTCGACGACGCCTCGATCGCCGGGTTCGTCGCGCGGCACGGGGAGCCGTTGAATCTTCCGGACGTCTCTCTTCTTCCGGCGGGGGCGCCTTACCGCTTCGACTCCGACTTCGACCGCCGGCACGGGTACCGGACGCGGTCGATGCTGACCGTCCCGATGCAGACGCCCCAGGGGCGCACGATCGGGGTTCTGCAGCTCATCAATCGCAAAATCCGTGTCGCGCCGCATGCGGGGATCACGGCCGTCATCCGCGTGGAGGTGGTCCCGTTCGGTCTGGAGAGCGTCGATCTGGCGCGGTCGCTCGCCGCCCAGGCGGCGGTGGCCGTCGAGAACCGGCGCCTGACCGAGCGCGTCCGGAAACTCTTCGAGGACTTCGTCGCCGCGAGCGTCACGGCCATCGAGCAACGCGATCCCACGACGGCCGGACACTCGGAGCGCGTCGCAACATTGACGGTGGCGCTGGCGGAGCTCGCCGACCGGACGGAGACGGGCCCGTACGCCGCGTTTCGGATGGGCAAGGAGGAGCTGCGGGAGCTGAGATACGCCGCGGTCCTTCATGACTTCGGCAAGGTCGGCGTGCGCGAGGAGGTCCTGGTCAAGTCGCGCAAGCTCCCCACGCGCGCGAGGGAGCTCGTTCGAGCGCGCGTGGATCAGGCCATCTTGTCCGCGGCCGCGGAGGTCTGGGAGAAGGCTTCGCGCAGCCATTGGAGCGAGCGCCAGGTGGCCGAGGAGCTGGCGCAGCGCTGGGCGGCGCTCGAGCGCGCCTGGGAGACCGTGCAGCGGGCCGACGAGCCGAGCGTGCTGCCGGAGGAGGTCGGCGGCGAGGTCGCGCGCCTGCGGGAGGTCTTCTACCGCGACGCCTCGGGACG
>JBGPCK010000165.1:0-5842 GCA_041481715.1 Thermoanaerobaculia bacterium
GAATTTGATTGATCACGATGAGCGGCTTGTCGTCGTTGGCCTTGACGACGTTGCCGGCGTGAACGAGAACGCTTCCCGCTCGACCCGAAATGGGAGCCGTGATCGTGCAGTAGGACAGCTCCAGCGCCGCGGTCTCGATGGCCGCCTGGTCCGCCTTGATCGTGGCGCCGGCCGCCACGGCTTCCGACTCGGTCTGGTCTGCTTGTTCGCGGGTCACGTAGTCCTTGGCGACGAGCTCCGCATAACGCTGCCGATCCTGATCCGCTTTCTTCGCCCGCGCCCGATCGCGTTCGAGGTTCGCGCGCGCCTGTGCCAGGGCAGCCTCGAACGGCCGCGGATCGATCACGAAAAGGACCTCGCCCTTTCGGACGTCCTGCCCCTCCCGGAACTCGCCGCGGGTGAGCTGCCCCCCGACGCGCGCCGTAACGGCGACCGTCGTGTACGGCTCGACGTTGCCGATCGCCGAAACCTCCAATGGAACCGCCTGCCGCGTCACGGTGCCAACGGTCACCGGGACCGTCTCGCGGGGCGGGCCAGCGGCCTTCTTTCCTCCGCACGCGGCCGAGAGCGCCAACCCCGCGGCGAGCGCCGCAAGCAGCGCTGCGCGAGGCTGCCTCGCGCCAGGTCCGGTCTTCATGGCGTCCCCCCGCTCTCCCTTCGCGCCGGATTCATGATCTCCGCGGCCCGCGGGAGCAGCGCTCCCGTGGCGTGCGCGAGCTGCGCCATCGCGAGCAGCCAAAGAGACCTCGCCTCGACCTCCTGCGCGCGCGCGGTGGCGAGCAGGGACTGAGCGGTCAAGAGATCGAGGATGCTTCCGACCCCTTCCTTGTAACGTCCCTGCGCCACCTCCGCCGACTGACTCGCGCTGGCGAGCAGGTCGCGCGAGGTCAACACGCGCTGGGAAGCCGTTTGAACGTCGTAGTAGCTCGCCCAGACCTCGAACGTGACCAGGTCCTGCGTCTTCTCGGCCGTGGCCCGCGCCTGCTCGGCTTCCTCCTGCGCCTTCCGCGTGTTGTAAACCGTTTCGAAGCCGGTGAAGACGGGGACCCGCAGGAGAATCGTGCCCGCGTAATTGTCCGAGAACGGCGCGCCGGTCGGGTTCTCGTAGTAGGTCCGGTTGATCGAGCCGATGGCCAGGAGCTTCGGCAGGCCGTCGGCGCGGACGGACCGAACGTGCTCGAGAGCGGCCTCGGCCTCGAACCGCCGCGCGGCCAGATCCGGCCGCTCCACCATCGCTCGGGTGATCAACTCGTCCACGCTCTTCTGCACCCGATCGAGGGGCAGCTCCGCGGGCAGCTCGCCCACGTCCACTGCAATGGAAGCCGGCACGCCCACGGCGGTCGCGAGCGCGCCGCGGATCACCAGGACCTGGCCCTGCGCCTCCTGGAGGTTCAGCTCGATCTGCGAAAGGACCGTCTTCGCCTGCAAGACGTCGGCGATCGTGGCCACTCCAGCGCGGTGGCGTTCCTGCGCCGCCTCGAGGTTGCGCCCGGCCTCCTCCCGGTTCGCCTGCCGCGCCACCACGAGGGCCTTGGCGTTCAAGTACAAATAGTAGGCCTGCGCGACGGAGAGGACCACGTCCTGAATCGCCGCGTTGTGACCCCAGTCCGCGGCGTAGAGCGCCGCCTGCGCCTCGGCCACGTCGCCCGCGCGCCCTCCGAAGTCGAAGAGCAGCCAGTTCAAGGAAGCGGCGGGACCGTACGTCGTCTGCAGGTACGTGAACTGCCCCCCGACGGCAGTGGTCTTCTGCCGCGTGATCGAACCGTCCAACTCGACGACCGGGAAGTACTCGGACCGCTTGGCGCCCACCTCCGCCGCAGCCGCGCGGGCGAAGTGCCAGGCCTCGCGCGTGCGCGGGTTGTTCCGCAGAGCGACGTCGACGAGCTGGGCGAGCGAAAGGGTCGTTCCCGGCTTCAGGTACTCCTCCGGAATCTCGAGCTTTTTCCGTAGGGAAGTCTCCTCCAGGCGGGCCGCGGGAGGAGGCGTCCACGGAATCGCGGGCGCCGGCGCGACGGAGCTCGCGATTGAGCGATCGGGCGTCACGTGCGCGCAGCCGGCCGCGGCGAGGACACAGGCCAGAGTGGCGCCGGAGAAACGCCGGCGCGCCCGCCCCGTCCCTGCGCATTCCCCTCTCATCTTGCTCCTTCCGTCCTCGCGATTCCCGTCGTGAAGACGCCGACGATCTCGGCGACGAGGGCCTCGATGGCATCCCCGTCTCTTCGGAAGAGGTTGATTCCCCGGACCATTCCCAGGAAGAGCTCCGCGGCGACGAACGGATCCACCCCGCGAAACTCGCGCCGCTCGATGCCTTCCACGATCGCCTGCTGCACCAGCTTCATGATCCGGTCGTGGCGTTCGCGCAGGCCCCCACGTCGCGTCGAGAGATTTCGCTCGTCCCGATAGAGGAGCATCAAGAGCGATTGCTGATTCCAGAAGAATGCGAGCATCTCGCGCGCGATCCGCTCCAGACGCCGAACCGGAGAGACCTCATGGGGCTGTGGCGCCGAGAGCAGCTCGTGCAGGCGGTCGAGGCCTCTCAGAATCGTGGCGAAGTAGAGATCTTCCTTGGTTCGGAAGTAGCGGTAGACGGTCCCCTTGCCGATGCCGCCCACCTCGGCGATCTCGTCGATCAAGACCTGATGGAAATCCTTCGCCGCGAAGGCCTGTGATGCGGCTTCGAGGATCTCTTCGAGCTTCTCGTCTGTCTTGACGCGCGCCATGGCGAAATACGGTACTGACCGGTCAGTTTCAGTATTTCATACGCGGTCGGTTCGTCCAGGTTTCCGATCCCGCGCAAAGAATGAGGAGGATCCGGCTTCGGCCCTCTAGCGGGAGACGGCCTTGCCGGCGACGTCGCGGCCGGCGATAAATGCCTTTGCCTCAATAAGTTCCGGCCGTCTACTCGATGCGTCGCAGATGGCTATCAGCTTTTCGTAGAACGCCTTCGCTTTGGCAGCCTCTCCGGCCACCTGCGCCGAGCGGGCGGCTCCATAGAGCGCGTTGAAGCGGTTTGGAGAGATGCGCAGCGACGCCTCGTACTCTCGGAGAGCCTCCGCCGGACGCCGACACTCGCGCAGCAGGTCGGCGAGCTGCTCGCGCGCCGGCACGATGGCACCCGGTGTGACCGCGTGCTTTTCGGTCGAGTCTTCGCGATCCGCCGCCGCGCGAAGCAGGTTCACCGCTTCCTCGATCTTACCTTCCCCGTGCGCCAACCAGCCCGCCGCCTCCAGCCGCAGGACCTCGACTCCCACCGACCAGTCGTATCCCGGCCGGCCCTGGATGCCGTCCCGGAGCGACTCGAGCGCCGCGATCTCCACTCTGGACCCGGCGGGATTCCCGGTGTGGACGGCCCCCATCGCGCGCGCATATCGCGTCACCGCCTCCGCGATCGCGAAGTCCTTCCAGGGGAAGTCCTTCGGAGAGAGCGTGAGCGCCGCGGCCTCGGTCCAACGATGCCCTTCTACCGCGTATCGCACGGGGACGGCGGACAGCGCGAAGGCCGCCGTCATGTTCCCCGGCTCGACCGTCCGGATCTCGCGCACCCGGTCGAGCACCGCCTTCGCCTTCGCGTCATCGCCGGTCTGCAGATAGGCGTACTCGAGGTAGTCGAGCGCGTGCAACTCCTGGTCCCAGGCGCCGGCCATGCCCGAACGCCTCTCGAAGTCCCTTCCGGCGGCCGCGGCGGCCACGTTCGAGTCGATCGCGTCTTGCCAGAGCCCCAGGCGCGTGAAGATGTGTGACGGCATGTGCAGGGCGTGCGGCACTGCCGGCGCGACCTTCGCGTAGCTGCGCGCGACGTTCAACGCAAGGGGTGCGAGCTTCGCCGTGTCGTAGGCATGAATGTAGTAGTGAAAGACCCCGGGATGACCGGGCATCTCGCCCGCGATCCGGTCGAGAACGGCGGCGGCCTTTCTCGGGTTCGTCTCGTCGGTGGGCGACACCGAAAGCGTCCAAAGAAGCGCAACGGCATAGAATGCCGCGGCTTCGCGATCCTCCGGGTAGGCTCGGTAGACTTCCTCCATCGCTTTCTCGTAGGCCATCGCACGCGTCTTGTGATCGAGCCGGTCCGAGTCCCTGTAGAACATCTCGATCGCCGCGATGTAAGCCTTCTCGCGGCCTGTCCGCCCGCCGATCGCCTTCGCCTTGGCGACGGCGTCTTTGCCCTTCTCGAGCTCGGCCGGGGTCGGCGCGTACCAGATCGGGTGGTACTGGCTCATCGCGATGCCCCAGTAAGCCATCGCGCAGCCCGGATCGGCCGCGGCCGCCCGCGCGAAGGTCCTCTCCGCCTCTTCGTACCAGAAGGAGTGGAGCATCGCGACGGCGCGCTGGATCTCCCCCTGCGCCGCTTCGTTGCACGAGACCGGAAAGTGGACCTGCCCGAGCTCGTCCTGCCCGCCGGCGGAATGCGAATGCCCCTCGTGCTGCGCCAAGGCGACCGAGGAAAGCAGCATCGCGACGACAACGGCGGGCAAACCTCGATACTCCATGGCATCTCCTCCTGGCGCGCCGGACACGCGGTGGCAAAGGTACACCGAGCGCGTGGCCGACACCCGAGCCGGAGCCCCAAATCCTTGTGCGTGTTACAATTGCCCAATTACATCGATGAAATTCAACGGTGTCTTGCGGCACAGTTTCTCTACGGCCGAAGTGGCTCGGCTGACAGGCCTCTCGACGCGGCAGCTCGACCACTGGGACCGCCTGGGGTTCCTCTGCCCGTCGCTCGAGCGCGCCGCCGGCTACGGGTCGACGCGCCGTTACTCCTTTGCCGACGTCGTCCGGCTTCGTGTCGGCGCACGGCTGCGCGCCGCCGGCATCGGCCTGCCGAGGATCCGCCGTTGCGCAGAGGCTCTGGCGCGCCTGGAGCCCGATGGCTCCGCGGACCTCGCGCAGGCCCGGCTTCTCGTCGTTGGCAATCGCGTCCTCTGGGCGCGCTCGGATCAGGAGCTCGTCGATCTTTTGAAAGAAGGACAGATGGTTCTCGTTTTCTCGCTCAATGACGCGGTCGAGGAGGCGGCGGGTGCGGTGGCCCGCCTTTCGCGAGAAGTCGAGAACGAGGATCTGCGGTCCGCCCTGAAGGCGCGGCGGAGCCGACGACACCTCTGATTTCTCACCCGGCGTTCCGGCCGGGACAGGAGGCGGTGGGTTGGAGCAGGACGAGGCGAGCCCTCGCGTTGGGTCACTTGCGCGACTCGGACGCCAGCGAGACTTTTCCCTTCCCCGCTTCCGCCGGGCTCTGGCCATGGCGTCGCGCCACGCCAAGCGCGCCGAGCTCCTTCGGCACCTGCTCTTCGAGTGGCTAGGTCTGGCGCTCTCGGCGGGGGAGGCCGAAGCGGCCTGGTTGGAAATTGAGGAGCTCGCGCCGCGGATGCGGGAACTGCTGGGACGCCCGCTTTCGCTGCAGACCGTGCTCCTACACTACTTCCACAGCCGCAAGGGAAAACTGAAGGAGCCCTGCCTCGTCTCGCAGCGCGAGCTCGCGCGGCTGCGCTTGAGCGCGCTCACCGATCCTCTGACCGGCCTCTACAACCGGCGCTTCCTGATGGAGCACTTAGCCCGCGAGATTGCGCGCTCGGAAAGGTCTGAGGGGATCGTTTCCGTGATCATGATCGACCTGAAGGACTTCAAGGCCGTCAACGATCGCTACGGGCACCCGGTGGGTGACAACGTGTTGCTGCGAACGGCGCGGGTCGTGCGGCAGTCACTGCGCGCGGTGGACGCCGGCTGCCGCTGGGGCGGAGACGAGTTCGTGGTGGTGCTGCCCAACACGAATCTGCTCTTCGCCGTCGCCGTCGCCGAGCGCATTCGCAAGCGCGTCGCGGCACTTTCCCTGCCCCATCGCTCC
>JBGPCK010000166.1:0-5800 GCA_041481715.1 Thermoanaerobaculia bacterium
CAGGATGTTCATGATCCCGACTCCTCCCACGATGACCGAGACCGCGGCCGCCAGAATGAAGGCCACGATCAAACCGAACGAGATCGCCCGCGCGACGCGGATCACCGTCGTCATCGTCTTGACCTTGAAGACCGAGCCCTGGTGGTGGCGGTCCCGGAGGATCTCCTCCATCGTGAAGGCGGCGCTTCCGATCGTGGCGAAGTCGCGCGCTTCGGCAAAAAGCGTGTCCACGCGCGGGGTGGGCGTGAAGAACCAGGCGACCGTGATGGGAATGAAGATCGAACGCGGCGTCACCTCTCCCTGGCCCATCGTGTCCACCGGCTGCTCGAACTCCCCTACGACGACGAAGTTCATGCCGAGCGTCCGAACGACCTTCTCCGGCGAGTCGTCGTTGCCGAACAGCTCCTCGTAGAGCGTCCGGCTGACGACGCAGACCTTCGATCGGCCCACGACGTCGTCCTCGTCGAGAAAGCGGCCCGAGAGGACGGTCACGTTCTTGCGGACCGTCTGGTAGTTGGGCGTCGTCCCGAGGACGGCGAGGTTGGCCGCGTGCGAAAGCACCGACACCGTTCCCCGGAGCTCGACCAACGGCGTCACTCCGGTGAACAGGTCCTCGCGCGCGGCAACCGCCTTCACGTCCGCTTCCGTGATCTGGTCGTCGAGCCTTCGCGACACGCCGGAGGTCACCGTGCCCTCGTATTCCGCCCAGACCAGATGCGATCCGACGCCCTCGATCTGTGCCATGACGAAGGCGCGGCCCGTCAGGCCGAGCGCCACGATGAGGATGATCGCAGCCGTGCCCACCACGAGGCCCGCGAGCGTCAAACCCATCTGAACCGGATGCGTGCGAAACCGGTGGAGGGCCGTCTCGAGCGTCTCGCGGGAAAACATCGTCGGGCTCGGGCTTCTCGTGCCTTACCGGGCGGCGACCCGCAGGCCCTCCGAGAGCGGGACCGCTCCGGAAATCAGCACGCGCTCCCCGCCGGAAAGGCCGCTCACGATCTCGACCTGGGTGAGGCCGACCAGGCCGACCCTGACGTCCCGACGCCGCGCGCGTCCATCCTGGAACACCCAGAGGAACCGGCGCTCGCCGTCGCGGTTGACCGCGGCGCGCGGCACGACGAGGGCCGCCTTCTTCTCCGCCACGACGATTTGCACGTTGACCGACGCGTTGGGCGGCAGTTGTGAGGTCGGGTCCGCAATCTCGCCCAGCACCTCACCGACCTGGCGGCCTCCCATTTCGCGCAGTCCCGGCGAGACCACGGTGACCTCCCCGCCCCACTTGCGGTCCGGCAGGCCGTCGAAAGTCACAACAAGGCGCTGCCCCGCGGCAACGCGCGGCAAATCGGGCTGATCGACCCGGACCCGCACACGCAGGTGGTCCGGATCCGCGACGCTCGCCACGATCTGGCCTTCCTCGAGGCTCTCCCCGACCTTGCGCGGAAGGTTGTAGACGAGACCGTCGGCGGGTGCGCGCACCGTGAGGTCTTCCGAGCGTCGGGAGAGCTCGCGCGCCGACTCGGCGGACAGCGCGAGCCGCGATCCCGTGATGGACTCGAGACGCGCGCGGCCGGCTCGCTCACGCTGCAGGGCGGCGTTCAACGCCATCTCATCGGCCTCGGAGACGGCCCGGGTGATCGCTCCCTCGGCGAGGAGGCGTCCGTCGGCCTCGACGACCTTCCTGGCCCGCGCCGCTTCCGCTTTTTCCGCCTCGAGGTCGGCCGCGGCCTTCGCGCGATCCGCCTCCAGCTCCGAGAGCGCGGCGCGCGCGTCCCGCGAGCGCGTCGAGAGCGTCGGGTTCTCGAGCTCGACCAGCACGGCGCCCCGGCGCACGCGCTGCCCTTCCCGCGCGTGGACCGCCGCCACCGTGGCGCGGTCGGGAGTGCGGAGCTCACCTCCCTCGGGCGGCTCCAGCGTGCCGTCCGAGAGGATCGGCACGAGCAGGTCCGCGCGCGCCGCCGACGCCGCGGAAACCGTAGCGGCCTCGGGCCGGCGCAGCGCCGCAACGGCGAGCAAAAGCAGGAGCACGAGCGCTGCGACCGCCAGGGCGAGGCGACCGAACAATGGGCGGTCGTTCATTCGAGGACGCCCAGAGTCAGAACGGCCACCACTTGGCGGGAAGGTTCTTGGCGACGTCGTTGTAGAGGACCACCGTCAGGAGCGCCAGGATCATCAGGAAGCCCGCCTGCAGAATTCGCTCCTTCACGCGCAGCGAGAAGTCGCGCCGCGCGACGCCCTCGAGCCCGATCAGGAAGAGGTGCCCGCCGTCGAGCACCGGAATCGGCAGCAAGTTGAAGATGCCGAGCTGGAGGGAGATCGCCGCCATCAGCGCCACGAGCGGGATCGCGCCCTCGCGGGCCGCTTCCCCGGAAAACTTCGCGATGTCGAGCGGCCCGGACATGGTCTTCACGCTCGCCCGGCCGCGGAAAAGCCGTCCGAGCAAGGCGAGGGTCATCCGGAAGTCCGTTCGAACACGGCGCCACCCCTCGACGAACGCCTGTCCGACCGGAAAGCGCACGAGGACCTCCGGCAGATCGGCCACCGGCTCCACGCCGATTCTCCATGCGCCGTCCGGATCGTGCCGCGGCGCGAGCGTCGTCGTTCCCGTTCGTCCGTTACGCTCGTATTGGAGCACGAAGGGTCCCGGCGCAACGGCTGCGATGGCGTTCACGAACTCCTTGTAGAAGTCTTGGGGGCCGCCCCGGATCGCGCGCCCGGCGATCGAAACGATGACGTCGCCCTTCTTCAGGCCCGCGGCGGCGGCCGGCGTGCCGGCGATCACGCTGCGAATCCGCGGCCGGACCGCCCTGCCGAAATCGGGATAGAGACCGCTTTCACCGAGGTCGTACTTAGTCGTGGCGCGGGGTGTCAGTTTGAGGAAGACACCGACGCCATTGCGATCGACCTCGACGTCGAGTGTCTCGCGGGCGTTCAAGGCGAACAGAGACTCCGCATCCCTCCAACGGGGTGTCTCCTGGCCCGCGATCGAGACGATGCGGTCCCCGGGACGGATGCCGGCCGCCTCGCCGGGAGAGCCCGGCTCGACGACCCGGACGACCGGAGGCTGGAGCTCGTAGGCGGGCACGCGCGTGCCCACGGCGAAGACGGCCGAGTGCAGCAGCAGGGCCAGCACCAGGTTCATCGCAGGACCGGCCAGCAGAATCAGCGCGCGCTGCCAGCGCCGCCCGACGGGCGGGGCTTCGGTCGAGGTGCCTTCGGCGATCGTGGACTCGTCCGGGCCGAGCCCCACGACTCGCACGTACCCGCCGAGCGGGATGGCCGAGACGCGATAGTCGGTGCCGCGAACGTTTCGGCCGAAGAGGCGCTTGCCGAACCCCACCGAGAAGACCTCGACCGGGAAGCGAAAGGCCTTGGCGACGGCGAAGTGGCCGAACTCATGCGCCACGACGAGCACCGACAAGACCAACACCAGAGCCAGCGTGTTTCCGAGAATCGTCACTCGAGACTCCTCTAGGGAGAATTTATCCGGACGCCCACGCGCCCGCCGTCGAGGCGCTCCGAACCAGCTCCGAAGTCTTCCGCCGCGCGGCCTGGTCGATGGCTTCGGCCTCCTCGACGGAGGAAGGAGACGGGACCGATCCGACGGCCGCACCGGTCTCGGCCACCAGCGCAACGATGTCGGGGAAGGAAATCTTCCCTCGCAGGAACGCCTCGACCGCCACCTCGTTGGCGGCGTTGAGCACGGCCGGCATGCCGCCGCCGACGCGAAGCGCTTCGCGCGCCAGGCCGACCGCCGGGTAGCGCCGCGGATCGACCTCCTCGAAGTCGAGTCGAGCAAGCGCCGTGAGCTCGAGCCTCCCGAAGGGGCTCGGAATCCGGTCCGGGTACGTCAGCGCGTACAGGATCGGAAACTTCATGTCGTTCTTCGAGAGCTGAGCGATCAACGACCCATCCACGTACTCGACGAAGGAATGGACGGCAGACTGCGGGTGGACGACGACGTCGATCTTCTCGACAGGCAGATCGAACAGGAACCGAGCCTCGATGATCTCCAGACCCTTGTTCATCATCGTGGCGGAGTCGATCGTGATCTTCGGCCCCATCTTCCAGGTAGGGTGAGCCAGCGCGTCCTCCACGGTGATCTCACCGAAGGTCGCGAGGTCCCGCTCGCGGAAGGGGCCCCCCGAAGCGGTCAGCACCAGACGCCCGACCTCCTCGTGGCGCCCGCAACGCAGGGCCTGATGGATCGCACAGTGCTCGGAGTCGACGGGCACGATCTCGGCGCCGCTCGCGCGCGCCGTGCGCATCATCAGCTCACCGGCCACGACCAGCGTCTCCTTGTTGGCGAGCGCCAGTCTTTTCCCGGCGGCCGCGGCGGCGAAAGCCGAGCGCAGACCGAGCGCGCCGACGAGTCCCCCCACCACGACGTCGACCTTCGGGTGAGAAGCGACTTCCTCGAGGCCCTCCCGTCCCGACACGATCCGCGGAACGACGGCCGCGGGCAGCATCGCCGAGAGACGCGCCGCGTCCGCCCTCTCCGCGACCGACACGAGGTCCGGACGGTGCCGGATGACCTGTTCCGCCAGCCGCTCGATCGACCGGCCCGCCGCCAGCGCCACGACGCGGAAGCGGTCCGGCAGCGCAATGGCGACCTCGAGCGCCGAACAGCCGATCGAGCCGGTGGAGCCCAGGACGGCGAGGCTTTTCATGGTGAACGGATGATTATATCGGCGGTCTTCGAGCGATTCTTCAGGAGCCCACACCCTTTTTCAGCAGCCTGCTAAAGCGTCGCGAGGAATGCTGCGAGGACGGGCCCGGCGTACAGCAGCGAGTCGATCCGGTCATAGAAGCCGCCGTGGCCGGGCAGGAAGGAGCCCGAGTCCTTGACCCCGGCCCCCCGCTTCCAGAGCGACTCGACGAGGTCGCCGATCTGACCGGCCGAGGAGGCGATGGCTCCGGCGAGCGCCCCCCGGACGGGGCCGAGCTGCGGAAGGACCAACCACATCCCCGCCGCCGCTCCGATCAGAGTCCCGCCCACCAATCCGCCGGCCGCGCCCTCCCAGGATTTCTTCGGCGAGACGACCGGAGCGAGCCGGCGCCGGCCGAGCGAACGCCCGGTGTAGTAGGCGAAGGAATCGCATCCCCAGACGACGAGAAAGAGAAAGAGCACCGCGCCCGGCGAGTAGGCCCGTAACGCGCACATCGCCGTGGCGGGCAGAGCGACGGCGAAGATGCCGTAGAACGTAGAGCCGGCGCTGGCGAGCGCGGCGCCGGGCTCGACACCCGAGAAGAGCGGCGCCACCGCGGCGAGCGCGCCGATCGCCAGACACAGCACGACGGCGATCGTCAGCCCCCGCCGGTCCGGGGACCCGGCGTATCCCCAGAAGGCCGTCCATCCCAGAAGCACCGCCGCGCCGCCGCCGATTCCGACGGTTTTGGAGACCGGATGCCCGGTCTTCTCCGCCAGTTGGAAAAACTCGAGAAGCGCTGCGAGGGCCACGACGGCGACGAGACCATCGAAGGCGATCGGCGGCGTGTAGAAGAGCACCCCGACGACGATCGGGATGGCGACGCCCGCGGCGAGCTCCCGCTTCAGCGCCATGCGCTCAGGCCCATGTCATCCTGACTTTCGGCTGCGGCGGTCGCCTTGCGACCGGCAGCCGAGAACTTTCTACAGGCCCCGGGGGTGCCCGGCCCCCGTTTAGACTCTCTCGGCCGCCGTTCGCGAAGCGAATGCCTGCGGCCGAAAGTCAGCCACGACGCCCTCATGCATTTTTTCAGCACCCTGCTAGGCCTTCCCGTTCTCTTCGAGGCTCGCAGGGGCGGCGCTCAATAGCCC
>JBGPCK010000167.1:0-5780 GCA_041481715.1 Thermoanaerobaculia bacterium
CTCGATCGCGGGAAGCGGGCGTCCCTCGCGCGCGGCAAGCAAGAGCCGCAGCGCCTCTCGGACGATGCGATCGGTGACCGCGTTGGCGGCGTCCATGGTCGTGACCGCGACGGCGCCGAGCTTTTCCTCCGGCAGCGCCTCAAGCGACGTCGCGAAGCCATAGATCGCGCCGTCGTGGCCGACGGAGCGATGGCCCTCCAGCTCGCCGAGGTGAAACCCGAGGCCGAAGCCGACCTTCTCGCCCGGGCGCGCAAACTGCGGCGTCCACATCTGCTCGAGCGTCTCGCGGCGGAGGACCGGACCGCCGGGTCCCTTTCCTCCCGCGAAGAGGATGGACAGAAATCTCGCGAGGTCCTCGACCGTCGTGTAGAGGCACCCGGCCGGCGCGATGCCGAGCTCGAAGGTCGGGGCGGGGAAGGTGCGCAGGTCGTAGGCCCACATGGTGGCCGTCGAGAGGCGGTCTCGGATCCGCGGCTCAGGCTCGAAGGCGGATGAGGACAGGCCCATCGGATCGAGCACGGCACGCTTCAGATATTTCGCAAAAGGCACCTTCGCGCGGAGCTCCAGGACGTATCCCACGACCGCGATGCCCGCGTTCGAGTACTTCGTATGCGAGCCCGGCGGGTAGACGAGCTCCGTGTCGTTGAGGCTCCCGACCGTGGCGGCGAGCGACGGCCCCGTCGGATCGAAGTAGTGGCCGACCGGGGGCTCGCGCACGAGGCCCGAGCGGTGGGACATCAGCTCGCGCAGCGTCACGGAGGATCCGAAGGGGTTCTTCGGGCGGAAATCGGGCAGGATCGTCTGAATTGGAGCGTCGAGGTCGATCTCGTCCCGCTCCGCAAGCTGCATGATCCCGATGTCGGTGAAGAGCTTGGAGACGGAGCCGACGCGGTAGACCGTCTGTGCGGTGGCGGCGGTCTTTTTCTCCGGGTCGGCGAAGCCGAAGCCCTTCGCCCAGACGGTGCGGCCGCCGTCCACCAGGGCGACCGACAGGGCGGGCAGCTCTTTGTCCTTCATCTCGTGCTCGATGAAGGATTCGAGCCTCGCAATCGCCGGACCGTAGTCGGGCGCCGCCGCTCCGGACTGCCGGGCGGAGGCCCTGCCCGCCAACGCCAGAGCAAGGATCGCGGCGAAGAGGAGCCGAGGGCGGCGGATCAAGCGCCTTTCTCCCGGCCGCGGCGCTTAGCGGCGGGCGTGAAGAAATAAAGCGGGATCCCGAGCGCGATGAAGGCGAGACCGATCGAGGACTCGCGGGGGCTCGCGACGAGTGTGTTCACCACGATCGCTCCCGCTGTCAGGACGAAGAGAATGGGGACGAACGGGTAACCGGGCACGCGGAACGGGCGCTCCATCGCGGGGTCCTTCTTGCGAAGCCCGACCACGCTCGCCACCGCGAGGGCGTAGAAGATCCAACCTCCGAAGATCACGTACGTGAAGAGCTGCGAGAAGCCTCCGATGAAGAGAATGAGCACGCAGGACCAGACCGCCTGAACGACGAGCGCCGCCGCGGGCGTGCGGAAGGTCACGTGTACTTTTCCGAGCTGCCGGAAGAAGAGCCCGTCCCGCGCCATTTGGTAGTAGGCGCGCGGCCCCGCCAGCACCAGAGCGTTCATCGCCCCGAGGATCGAGCAGACGATCGCTGCGGTCAGAAACTTGGAACCCCACGGGCCCGCGACCTTTTCAATCGCCGTCAGGGCCACACGCTCGGAGGAAGCGATCTCGGCGGGGGAGAGGACGTGCAGGTAGGCGAGATTCGCCGTGAGGTAGAGGCCGATGACGATCGCGGTCCCGGAGATGAGGCCGCGCGGGAAGTTTCGCTGGGGGTTGTGGATCTCGCCGGCGGCGAAGCCGACGTCGTGCCACCCTTCGTAGGCCCAAAGGACGGCGACCAAGGCGATGCCGAAAGCCATGGGCCCCACGGGGCCTCCCGGCGCCGGCGCGGACGACGGGACTCTGGGCGACGGCGCGAGGAAGATCACGGCGATCATTACGACGAGCCCCCCGACCTTGAGCGTCGTCAGGATGTTTTGGACGAGCGCGCCGCTCTTGACCCCCACAATGTTGATTGCGGTCAGGAGGAGGATGGCGGCCAGGCTGACGAGCTTGCTCGCGACCGGACCCAACGGAATCAAGCCGCCGAGATAGATCGGTAGGGCGGCACCCAGAGTCGCGATCGAGCCTGAGGTGGCGACGGTGAAGAGCATCCAGCCGCAGAGAAAGCCGAGCAGGGGACCGAAGGCGCGGGCGATGTAGGTATAGATGCCGCCGGCGTGCGGCATCGCGGCCCCGAGCTCGGCCAGCGAGAGCGCGCCGAGAAGCGTCAGCGCGCCGCCGACGGCCCACACGGCGAGCGTCAGGGGCGCCGAGTGGACAGCGCGCGCGATCTCGGCCGGGACGAGAAAGATACCCGAGCCGATGACCGTGCCGATGACGATCGCCGCCGTGTCGAAGAGGCCCAGGGCCCGGAGAAGTTCCGGGCCGGAGTGATCGGACGCTTCTTTCGGGTGCACGCGACACCTCCCCGCAATTGGCGAGGAGGTTATCAGAGCGGTTTCGTCCGGCGCGCCGACTGCTCTCCCGGGGGAGCGAGAAGGCGATAATGCGCCGCCATGGATGGAACCGCCCTCGTCCTCTGCGACGGCTTCTTCGCGACGATCAACGGCAAGACCGCGCACGGTCTGGTGCGCGGGTCCGAGCGCTACCGGATCATCGGCGTCGTCGATCTGCCCACCGCGGGGCGCGACGCGGGAGAGGTTCTGGACGGTGTGGCGCGCGGCATCCCGGTCTTCGCCTCGCTCTCGGAGGCGCTCGCGCGCCTGAAGGAAAAGCCCGACTACGCGATCGTCGGGGTCGCGACCTCCGGGGGCGTCTTCACGCCGGGCCTCGAGGCGGCGCTGCTCGAGGCGATCGAGGGTGGCCTGTCGATCGTCAACGGTTTGCACCATCTCGCCGCTGATCAGCCGGCACTCGCGCAGGCCGCGCGGCTCCGCGGCGTGACGATCACCGACATCCGGCGGCCCAAGAAGCCGGGAGAGCTTCACTTCTGGACCGGTGAGGCGCTGCGGCTTCGAACGCCGCGCATCGCCGTGCTCGGGACCGACTGCGCGCTCGGCAAGCGCACGACGACGCGGATGTTGACCGAGGCGGCCCGGCGCTCCGGGATTCGCGCCGAATGGATCTACACGGGACAGACCGGTTGGCTTCAGGGCGCGCCCTTCGGCTTTGTGCTCGATGCGACCGCCAACGACTTCGTCTCGGGCGAGCTCGAGCACGCGGTCGTGTCTTGTGGGCGGGAGCTCGATCCGGAACTCCTGTTTCTCGAAGGGCAGTCCTCCCTGCGCAACCCCTCGGGCCCCTGCGGCGCGGAGCTGATCCTTTCGGCGGGAGCGCGGGGCGTGGTCTTGCAGCACGCGCCGGGCCGGCACGATTTCGACGGGCTCGAGGAGCTCGGGTGCCGGATTCCGCCGGTCGCCGAGGAGATCGAGCTGATCGGGCTCTACGGCGCGCGCACCCTCGGGATGGCCTTGAACGGCGAAGGGCTCTCGGCGGAGTCGCTTCGCGCGGAGCGGGACCGCCTCGAGCGCGAGCTCGCTCTTCCGGTCGCGCTCCCGCTCGAGGAGGGCGTCGAACGGCTCCTGCCCGCGATTCGGGAGTTCGTGCGGATAGAGAAGTCCCGATGAAAATCACGAAGATCTCCTCCCGCGTCGAAGACTTCGGGCTGACCCGCCCCTACGCGATCGCCTTCGACACGGCCGACTCGGTCGAGAACGTCATTCTCCGCGTCGAGACGGATGCGGGCCTCTCCGGCGCCGGGGCGGCCTCGCCCGCGCCGCACGTCACGGGAGAAACGCACGAGGCGTGCGCGGCGGCGCTCTCACCGGATAGCCTCGCGTGGCTCGTGGGGCGCGACGTGCGCCGGCTTCCGGCGCTTTGCCGAGAGCTCGCCCGGCGCCTTTCCGCCGCTCCGGCGGCGCGCGCCGCCGTCGACATGGCGCTCCACGACCTGCTCGCGCAGCGGCTCGGGGTCCCGCTCGTCGACATGCTCGGCCGCGCGCACGATCGACTCTCGACCTCCATCACCATCGGCATCAAAGGCGTCGCGGAGACGCTCGCGGAGGCGGAGGAATACGTCGGGCGCGGTTTCCGGGTCTTGAAAGTCAAGACGGGCCTGTCGCTCGAGGAAGACATCGAGCGGCTGCGGCGGGTGCGCGAGAAGTATCCGGAGGCAGCCGTCCGGATCCGTGCCGACGCGAACCAGGGCTACACGGGGGAGCAGACGTTGCGGTTTTTCCGCGAGACCGAGCGGCTCGGCCTCGAGTTTCTCGAGCAGCCCGTCCCGGCGGGGCAGGTCGAGACGCTTCGAGCCTTTCCGCCCGCGATCCGCGACCGGATCGCGGCCGACGAGTCCCTGCTTTCGGACCAGGATGCCTTCTCGCTCGCCATGCCGCCGCGCGCGGCCGGCATCTTCAACATCAAGCTGATGAAGTGCGGCGGGATCGTTCCGGCGATGCGGATCGCCGCGGTCGCGGAGCTCGCCGGCATCGACCTGATGTGGGGGTGCATGGACGAGAGCGCCATCTCGATCGCGGCGGCCCTGCACACTGGCCTAGCCTCGCCCGCGACCCGCTATCTCGATCTGGATGGGAGCCTCGACCTCGCGCGCGATGTCGCGGAGGGCGGCTTCGTGATCGAGGAGGGCGTGATGCGGACGACCGACGGGCCCGGGCTCGGGGTGAAATGGCTCACGTAGGGGCGGCCCTCGCGGCCGCTCGGCGGCCGTGGGCGGGCCTCGCCGCCAAGCTTGCTTCTCTTCTGCTCGTCTTGCTCGGCTCGTCGTGGCCGGCTTCGGCTCAGGCGCCGTCGGAGAACTGGCGCACGATCGAGACCGCCCATTTCCGGGTCCACTACGCGGCCGCCTTCGAGGCGTGGGCGAAGCGGACCGCGTCCTCGCTCGAGGCGATTCACGCGGAGGTGGCCGCCTTGGTCGGCTACGCTCCCTCCCGCCCGATCGAGATCGTCGTCGGCGACCCGCAGGCCGATTCGAACGGCATGGCTCTGCCGTGGCTCGACCGGCCTTCCGTCGTGTTGTGGGCCTACCCCCCCGACGTCGAGTCGTCGATTGGCGATTCGACGGATTGGATGGACCTGCTTTCGGTCCACGAGCTCGCCCACATCCTTCACCTGACGCGGCCGCGCAACCGGCCGGACTTCATGACGCGCCTGCTTCCGCTTCCGCTCGGGCCGATCACCCTCACGGCGCCCCGCTGGGTCGTGGAAGGCTACGCGACCCTCGTGGAAGGCGCTCTAACCGGATCGGGCCGGCCCAACTCGAGTTTCCGGGCGATGGTGCTGCGGCGTTTCGCGATCGAAGGAAGGCTTCCCTCCTACGGCGCGCTCTCGGGGATCTCGGGCTGGCTGGGCGGTTCGATGGCCTATCTCGTCGGTTCGGACTTCCTCGGGTGGCTCGAGAAGCGCGAGGGCGATGGAAGCCTCCGCCGGCTCTGGAAGCGGATGACCTCCCGCCGGGGCGGCGACTTCGGCACCTGCTTCCGGGCGGTCTTCGGCCGCCCGCCGGCTGAGCTCTACGAGCGTTACCGAGCCGAGCGGACCGCGCAGGCGCTCGAAGGGGAGGCGCGCCGCACGGCGGCCGGCGTCGTCGAAGGGGATCCCTGGCAGCTTCTCTCGGGCGGCACCGCGTCGCTCGAGGTTTCCCCGGACGGCCGGAAGATTCTGGTCCTGCGCTCGCCCCGCCGCGGCGAGAGCTTCCTCGCGGTCTGGAC
>JBGPCK010000168.1:0-5666 GCA_041481715.1 Thermoanaerobaculia bacterium
CTCTTTCACCGTGCGGCCGAACTCCGACATCGTGACCAGCGTGACGTCCGCCATCTGGGAGCCGAGATCTCTCGCGAAGGCCGAGATCGCCCGGGCGTAGTCGCGCAGGCGGTTCCCGAGCCGGCCCTCTGCGCCGCCTTGCCCCGCATGCGTGTCCCAGCCGCCGACCTCGGCGAAGGCGATTTCGAGGCCGACGTCCACCTTTATCAATTGCGCAATCTGCCTGAGCGAATCGCCGAAGGGTCCCCTCGGATACTCGGCGCCGTTTGCGGGCGCGATCCTCGAGGGATCGGCGGATTGGATGATTCTCACCGCTTCGAAGGACTCTCTCGCCGTGGCCCGAAGCGTTCCGGCGACGGCGCCCGAGTACATCGACTCGAACGTCTCGGCTGCCGGCCCAGGGGCCTGGCCCGCCCGGATCCCGAATCTCGCCACGTCGGGCATGGAGATCGCTCCGGCCGCACCGGAAAGGATCCGCGGCATCGTCGGCGTCACGGAAACGGCCCGCAGCGGAGAGCTTTTCGTCTCCGTCCGACTCTCGAGCGCGCGGGAGAGGAAGCCGTCGGGCGTGGACTTCACTCCCGGCGTGCCCGACTCCATGAAGTCCTGCGCGTCGAAATGCGAACGGGTCGCGTCGGGGCTTCCGGCCGCGTGGACGAACGCGGCGGCGCCGTTCTTGTAATGAGGGAGCAGCGGCTCCATCGACGGGTGCAGGCCGAAGAAGCCGTCGAGGTCGATCGCGGCTCCTTCCCCGGAGCCCGGCCGCGGTATGGCGATCGAGGGACGCGCGTCGTAATAGACCTTTTCGCCGTTCGGCACGACGACGTTCAAGCCGTCCACCGCGCCGCGCTGAAAAATGGCGACGAGAACCCTTCGGCCGGAGGTTGTCCCGGCCTCTGCCATTCGGGCGAAGACGTTGGGAAGAAAGCCGCCGGCCAGAAGCGCCAGCCCGCCTGACTTCAGAAGAACGCGGCGATCGAGCATGGTTTCGCGGTCACTGCCTCTGAAATTCCGGGCTTCCGAGGATGAGTCCGGCGATGAGCTGTGCGCTCGATCCTCCCTGCGCAATGCGCTGCTCGATCGTTGCCCTCGTTTCCGGCGACAGATCTCCTCCCACGAGCGCGCGGGCCAGGGCATCCACGGTGCCGGAGTGGTCCCGTTCCACCTCCGCCGAAAGCAGGCCTGGGATGTCTGTCCCCGTCCCGGGCAGGCCTCCTGCAGCCAGCGCGAGCGCGAAGTTGAGCCGGGCGACGAGCGCGCCGCTCGAGATCCAGCTCCGGGCCTCCTCGGAGTAGCCGGTCGGCGGCTGGCAGAGGTAGAGCGGCTCGCCCATCTGAGCGATTTCGCGCGCCAGAGCCCGGCCGTCGGTCGAGCCGCCGACGGCGCGCACGGCCGAGACGGCGTACTCGAACGGCGACTTCACTTTCGCCCGGTAGTACCGCGGGTCCTGAAATTCCGGGCTCGTCACGACCGCGGAGAGCGTCTCGCGCAGGTCTCCGCCGGTCGAGAGGAACCGCTGTGCCACGTGGTCCACGAGGGTCTTCGGCGGATCGTCGGCCACCAGGCGCTGGCAGAGCTTCCACGCGATGCGGCGGGCCGTCGAGGGGTGACGGGCGAGCAGGCGGATCATCGTCTCGCCCTCCTCGATCCCGCCGCCGGGCGGAAAGTCGAGTCCGAGAACGGTCTTTCTGCCGACGTCGTGGAGGGCGGCGCGGAACACGAAGCCGCCGTCACGGCGCCGGTCGATCGACCATCCGGTCAGGAGGCGCGCCAGCTCCGTGACGTCCTTCTCTGTGTAGCCGCCGTCGACGCCCAGAGTGTGCAGCTCCAGGAGTTCCCGCGCGTAGTTCTCGTTCAAACCGGTGGGCGCGTTGGCCCCGGCCTTCGCGATCCTCTGAAGGTCGGCGTCGCGCACGCGCCCGCGGCCGAAGAGGCCGGCTCTCCACCCGGAAAGAGCGGGGCGGTGCGCCTCGTCGGCGACCGAGCGGGCGTTGTCGAGGTAGAAGAGCATCGCCGGCGACCTGGCCGTGGCCATCAACAGGTCCTGGAACTTTCCCCAGATCCGGGGCCGGACGACGTCTCGCTCATAGGAGGCGACCAGGATCCGGTCCAGCCCCTTGTTGGCGTAGACGTTGAAATGGTTCATCCAGAAGTCGACGAGGACTTCGTTCAACTGGCGCTGCGACTCGGCGGCGCGCACGATGCGCGAGGCGGAAAGTTCCTCGAGGATCCGCCGGGGGCGCCTGTCCGGCGGGATCCTCTGGCGCAGCTTCTCGAGCTCGGCTTGCGCCGCCGTCCCGTCCCGGCCGGCTCCGCCTTCCCGGTCGAGCTCCTGCTTGCGCTCTCTCCTCGCCTCCCGGAGAGGCTTCTCGTACGTCTCCATCAGATCGGCCGTCGTCATCGCGAGCGTCGGGAATTCGGCGAGCCTGCGCTCGACGCCGGCGTCGGGGATCCGCTCGGGGTGGAGCTGCTGATCGACGTAGCGGGACAGCCCCATCTCGATAACCCGTTCCACGTCGCCGGGCCGCGGTCCGAACCCGAGGCGGTTCAGGGCGTGGAGCGCGGCCTCGCGCGGCGCGGCGGGTGCCGTCGCCCAGGGAGAATCGGCCGCGGCAAACGAGGGTGCGTTGGCGAGAAGAAGCAAGGCGGCAGCCGGCAGCGCCGCGATCCTTCGCGCGCGGTTTCGTCGTATTTCCTGCATGTCGGAGATTGGACGAGTGAACGCGAACGTGGGATTACGAATGTTAAGATGGTGCGGGCGTGGAACTTAAGGCCGGCTTCCGCGACGAGTGCGGCGTTTTCGGCGTTTTCGATGGAGAGGACGCCGCGCGCCTGGCCTACCTCGGCCTCTACGCTCTGCAACACCGCGGCCAGGAATCGGCGGGCATCGCCACCCTCGACGCCGGACGCATCGTCGTGGAGCGCGAGATGGGCTACGTCGCCGATGTCTTCACGGAGGAGCGACTCTCGCGCCTTCCCGGGCGCACGGCCATCGGTCACGTGCGGTACGCGACGGCCGGGGCGTCCCAACTCATCAACGCTCAGCCCATCGTGTTCGCGACCGGCCGGGGCCCGCTCGCGCTGGCGCACAACGGCAACCTGGTCAACGCGCGTGAGATCCGGACGTCTCTGGAGGCCTCGGGGGCGCTCTTCACGACGTCCTCGGACTCCGAGGTCATCCTCCATCTGATCGCGCGGTCCCGAGCCGGAACCCTGGGTGCGGCGATCGCGGAGGCGCTCTCGGACGTGCGGGGCGCCTACTCGCTGCTGATTCTGGGACGGGAGGGGATCTTCGCCGTCCGCGATCCCAACGGTATCCGGCCCCTTTCCCTCGGCGTGCGCGAGGGCTCTCCGGTCGTGGCTTCCGAGACCTGCGCCTTCGACCTGATCGGCGCGAAGTTCGAGCGGGATGTCGAGCCGGGCGAGATCGTCCGGCTCTCCTCCGACGGCTTCTCCTCGCACCGCTTCGCCTTTCCGCACGCGACGCCCTGCATCTTCGAGCACGTCTACTTCGCCCGCCCCGACTCGACGGTCTTCGGCCGGAGTGTGGCGGCCGTGCGGGAGGCCTTCGGGGCGCGCCTGGCGAAGGAGCACCCGGCGGATGCGGACGTCGTCGTGCCCGTGCCCGACTCCGGCATGTACGCGGCGCTCGGCTTCGCCCGGCAAAGCGACATCCCCTTCGCCCTGGGCATGGTGCGCAACCACTACGTCGGGCGAACCTTCATCGAGCCGAAACAGTCGATCCGCAGTTTCGGCGTCAAGGTGAAGCTGAACCCGGTCCGGCAGATCGTCGACGGAAAGCGCGTCGTGCTCGTGGACGACTCGATCGTGCGCGGGACGACTTCCCGCAAGATCGTCCGAATGCTGCGGGATGTCGGCGCGAAGGAAGTGCACGTGCGCATCTCCTCGCCCCCAACGATGAACTCCTGCCACTACGGAATCGACACGCCGACGCGGCGCGAACTGATCGGCTCGAACCATTCCGTCGAGGAGATCCGGCAGTTCATCGACGCGGACACCCTGGGGTACCTCTCACCCGAAGGGATGCTCGAGGCCTTCGGACGCCCGCAGCAGGCCGCCTGCACGGCGTGCTTCACCGGTATCTACCCCGTGGCGATCGAGGAAGAGGAGCGCGAAAAAGAGAGCGCCCTCGAAGTTTCTTAGGCTCGCCGCGGAGTGACCGCGCTCCTCTTCGCGACGACGATCGCTTTTCGGGGAGCCACGCTGATCGACGGGACCGGCGCGCCGCCCCGCCCCGACGCGTTGCTCGTGATTCGGGACGGGCGCATCGTGTCGGTCGGCCCCGCGACACCGGACGCGCTCGGGGCTCTTCCGGCCGGCGCCACGCTGCACGACGCGTCCCGGAAGTGGATCATCCCGGGCCTGATCGATGCCCACGTCCACGCCGAGTCGGAAGAGGACCTGAAGGAGATGCTGCGCTGGGGCGTCACGTCGGTGCGCCTCATGTCGGAGGACGCCGCCGCCGCGAGGCTTCTCGCGGAACGCTCCCGATATCCGGCCTCGCGCTGGCCGGACGTGTTTCCGGCGGCGCCGATCTTCACCGCGAAGGGAGGATGGTGGGATCAGGGCGAGCCCCCGGATCAGAACCTGAACCGTTTCCCGGCCACCGCCGCCGAGGCGAAGGCGTCGGTCGGCAAGGCGAAGGCGCAGGGCTCCGCCGAGATCAAGCTGATGCTCGACGACATGGCGTGGTGCCGGTCGCCCCAACCCGGGCTGCCCCGGATGAAACCCGAGGTCGCGAGGGCGCTCGTTTCCGAAGCCGTCCGGCTCGGGATGCGGGCGACGGTGCACGCCCCGGGTCTTTCGGACGCGAAGGAGGCGATTGCCGACGGAGCGACCGCGCTCGCGCACGGCGTACTCGATCCGCTGGACCCGAAGACGATCGCACAGATGAAGAGGCGGCCGGTCTTCTACATCCCGACGATGGACATCTTCGAATTCCTGGCGGACACCCGTTCCTTCGTGGACCAGGTCCTCTCCGACCCGACGGCGCTCTCCATCGGGCGCCAGAAAGTCTCCCGCTACCGCTCGAAGGCCTATTCGGAACAGTACCGGGAGCGCTACCCGAATTTCGAAAGCGTCCGCCGTCACTTGCCGATGCTCTACCAGAACCTCCGGCGCCTGCATGAGGCGGGCGTTCCGATCGCCCTGGGCACAGACATGTGGGCCTTTCCCGGGCTCGGTGTCTCGATCGAGATGGATCTCTACGTTCGAGCGGGATTCTCGCCCCTCGAGGCGATTCGAGCGGCGACGCAAACTTCCGCCCGCTCGCTCGGGGTCGAGGAGGATCGCGGCACGCTCGAGCCGGGCAAGAAGGCGGACTTTCTCGTTCTGGAAGACGATCCTCTGCGGGACGTCAAGAATGTCCGCCGGATCCTCGAGGTCTACAAGGGCGGCGAGGGTCGGCTTTCCGTGAACCGCTGATGCCGGTCGCCGATCCGCTGCTGCGGTTCCGGCCGGAGTTCCCGATCCTCGAGAGATCGACCTACCTCATCTCCAATTCTCTTGGCGCGATGCCGCGGGCGGCGGCGCGGGCCCTCTCCGAATACGCCCAGACCTGGTCGACCCGCGGTGTGCGCGCCTGGGCGGATTCCTGGTGGGACCTGTCGGTCTCGGTCGGCGACGAGGTCGCGCCCTTGATCGGC
>JBGPCK010000169.1:0-5651 GCA_041481715.1 Thermoanaerobaculia bacterium
CTCGGTCCGTCTCGCCGCCCACTTTGGGTCTGCGCCGTTCATCGAGTCGCTGGCCCAGCTCTACGATCGTCTCGCGTGTGAAGCAGTCAAGGCTTCCTGAGAAGGAGCGGTTCCTGCCTGCGGCCGATCAGGGGGAGGGCGAGACGACCGCGCCGCCTCCCGCCGGCCGCTCGTAGGACCCACTCCCCGGGCAAGAGCTACTTCAGCAGGTTTTCCTCGGTGAAGGCGACCGTCGCGTAGAACTGAAAGTCCTGGTTTCGCTTCTTGGCGAACCCGTGCCCCTCGTCCCGAGCCACGAGATACCAGACCGACGTGCCGTTTCCCCGGACCGTCGACACCATCTGATCCGACTCGGCGCGCGCCACCCGGGGATCGTTGGCGCCGGCCACGACGAAGAGAGGCTTCCGGACCCTTCCGGCGTTGGTGAGCGGGGAGATCCGCGTCAGAAATTCCCGCATCTTCGGATCGCGCTCGTCGCCGTACTCCACCCGCCGCAGATCGCGCCGGTAAGCCTCGGTTCTTTCGAGGAACGTCACGAAGTTGGAGATGCCGACGACGTCGAGCGCGCAGCGGATTCGGTCGTTGTACGCGACGGCCGTGGCCAGGGTCATGTAGCCGCCGTAGCTGCCCCCGGTCACCATGACGCGTGAGGCGTCCAGATCCGGCCGCGTCGCTATCCAGTCGAGCAAGGCGCCGATGTCCTTGACCGTGTCCTCGCGTTGAACTCCATTGTCGAGCTTCGAGAAGGTCTTGCCGAATCCGGTCGACCCACGCACGTTGGGGAAGATGAGGGCGACGCCGAGCTCGTTGACGAAGTAGTTGTTGCGTCCCAGGTAGCCCGGGCGCGCCTCGCCCTCCGGCCCGCCGTGGATGTTGACGATGACCGGCCGCTTCCCCGCAAAGCTTGCCGGGGGCGTGTAGAGGAAGCCCGAAATCATGCGGCCGTCGAAGCTCTTCCAGCGGACGAGCTCCGCCTGGCGGAACGCCTCCGGATTCAGACCGCCCGTTTCGCTCTCCGTCCAGCGCTCGACCTGGCCCGTGTCGGCGTCGAAAGAGTAAACGTCGGAGGGAGAGTGCGCGTCGGAGATGGTGAAGGCGAGATCGCGGCCATTCACGTGCCACTCGACGGCGCCGACCGTTCCCAGGGAGAGCCCGGGCACCCGGGCCTCGCGCCCCGTGGTCATTTCGCGCACTCGCAGCACGCTCGAGCCCTCCTCGTTGGTCACGTAAGCCAGGCGCTTGCCGTCACGCGAGAGGTCGAAGTTCTCGACGTCCCAGGAAGTCTCGGAAGTCAGCGGCTCGAGGCGCCCGGTCGCGACGTCGATGCGCACGAGCCGCTGGAACTCCGAGTCCTTGTCCGCCGTCGCGACGACCGATCTCCCGCCGGGCTCGAAGAGGGCTCCGCCGAACGCGACCTTCGCGGCGCCGCCGCGGGGAGTCAAGGGACTCCTCTCTCCGGTCGCAGCGTCGACCAGCCACAGGTACGACTCGTTGATCGAGATGCCTTCGCGGACGATCAAGCGGCGCCCATCCGGCGACCAATCGAGCGGATCCCAGCCCCCACCCGAGAGCTCCGCCAAACGTCGGTCGGTCGCCGGGTCGGAGGGATCCTGCACGTAGAGGTCGGTATCCTGGCCGTTGCGTCGGGTCGAGACGTAAGCGATCCGGTCTCCGCTTCGTGACCAGACTCCCGGGCTATTGCGCGACTTGCCATCGGTCAAGAGCGTCACCGCTCCAGTCGCGAGCTCGAAACGGTACGTCTGGAAGAACTCTCCCCCTCCCACATCCTTGCGAAAGAGAAAGAAGTCTCCCCGGGTCGGCTGAAACGACGCTCCCGCGACGCGGTCTGGAAAAAACGTGAGCTGACGCCGGGCGCCTCCCGGCATGCGGACGAGGTGAACCTGCGGCGTATCGGCAAAACGCGTCGTGATGAGCATCTCCCGACGCTCCGGATGCCAGCTCGCGAACGCCGCCGACCGGGCCTCCGTATAGGGACGCACGGCCTCGGCGAGCGCAGCAGGGATCTTCGGGATGCCCTCGACGATCAGGTTCTCGTTCGGAACGACCTCGCCCGCCTGACCGGCGAGAACGGCGCCGCAGAGAAGGGTCGCGAGAAGAAGGGGAATCCGTTTCATCGGAGTCCTCCTGGGAGCCCGGTGAGGCGCCTACTCCGGCGGCAGACCCGCCTCGATCTCGGCCTTCGGCACCGCCATCGCGGTTTCCTTTCGGCCCTGGTCCACGCAGACGAAGCAGGCCTTGAAGACGTCGTCGTAGCCCATCTTCATCTCGCGGTTCGTGACGAAGATCTGACGCGGCGGGTACCGCGCGTCCAGTCGCCGGACGGTCACCAGGATGCCGCCTGCCGTTCGGATCCGCTCTCCCACCGCGAACCGGTGCGGCGGCTCAGCCGTGCAGGCGAATGAGGCTTCGACCTCAGACACCACGCTTGTGCTCACCCGTCGGCTCCTTGTCGCTCTGCTTGTGCTCCCCCGTTGGCTCCTTGTCGCTCTCCTTGGCGAGCGCCGCGAGCGCCTGATCCAACGTGTCGAAGATCTGGAACAGCGTGTCGAGATGCGTGACCCGGAGCCCCGCGAGAATCCGGCGCTGTGGGGCGGCGAGCAGGATCGGGCGATTCCCCGCCTGAAAACGCTTCAGCGCGCCGACCAGGACGCCGACGCCGGTCGAGTCCATGTAATCGAGCAGCGAGAGATCGAGCACCAGCGCCCCCTTGCGATCCCGGGCGATGCGCTCGCAACTCTCGGCTAGGGCGCGCGCGGTCTCCCCCACTTTCAGCGATCCTTCGACGCTCAGGACCGTGTGTTCCGGGCCTTCCTGCTCGGCGATTTTCATACCGCCTCCCGTTGTCCGGGCGCCGCCTTCCGGCGAAGGCTACGCCGCGGACCCCGGCGTCCCTTCTCCTTTGCGAACGAGAATACCGCCGTGCGCGATCTCCTCCCCTGCCGACGTCACCCGTCCGTCGAATCGGACGAGCGGCCCGAAACGGGCCGACAAGCTCACGTCCACACTGAGTGTTTCTCCGGCGCGGGGCGCCCGCCGCGCCTCGAACCCCTCGATTCCCGCCAGAAAGCCGCGGCGGCCGGCTTCAGGGTCGCCCCCTTCCAGAAGCAGCGCCGCCTGTGCGATCGCCTCGGCCAAGAGGAGCGGGCTCGCCCACTGCTCCCCCATGACCGCCCGCGCGTTGCTCGTCACGCACACTCGCACGCGGCCCCGGGAGAAGTCGGCATTGCGCTCCTCGAGCACCACGTCGACGAAACGAAATGGGTAGCCGTGCGCAAGCGGCCTCGGCGCGCTCATGCGATTTTCTTCTGTTCGATGAAGTCGACCAGCGCGTTGACTGAAGCGAAGGCCTTTACCCCCACTTCCTCGTCCTCCACCTTGATCCCGAACTCCTGTTCGAGACCGAGCACCAGCTCGAGAGCGTCGATAGAATCGAGACCGAGCCCTTCTCCAAAGAGCGGCGCGTCGTCCTGAATCGTCGTCGGGTCGATCTCCAGTTTCAGGCGCCTCACAATCAACTCCTTGACGCGCCGTGCAATGTCCGCCTGAGCCATCGAGTCTCCTTCGGAGGGGATTATAAGTCGTGAACCGTGACCCGTTCGCCGTGAACCGAAGCGTGCATCCCAGGGTTCTCCTCGCGGTTTTCGGTTGACGGTCCGCGCCGGCTAGGCCATGCCCCCGTCCACACGCCAGACCTGGCCCGTGACATAGGAGGCCCGTTCCGAGGCGAGGAATCCCACGACCGCGGCGATTTCCTCGGGCGCTCCGAAACGTCCCATGGGAATGCGCCCGACAAACTCCGCCACCTCGCCTTCCTTCAGGTGCGCGATGATCTCGGTCGCGATGAGCCCGGGCGCCACGGCGTTGACGGTGATGCCCCGCTTGGCGAGCTCCAGGGCCAGCGCCTTGGTCATCGCGATCAATCCACCCTTGGCGGCCGAGTAGTTGACCTGTCCGGCGTGCCCGGAGATGCCGCTGACCGAGACGATGTTGATGATTCGCCCCCAGCCGCGGTGCAGCATCGGACGCAGCAGGCTCTTGCACATCCGGAACGCGCCCTTCAAGTCCGTGTCCAGCACGTAGTCCCAGTCTTCCTCCTTCATGAAGGGCAGCAGCGCGTCCTTTATGACGCCCGCGTTGTTGACCAGGATGTCCGCCCCGCCGAATTCCGAGGCCACGCGATCGGCGAGGGCCTTGACGGCCTCCGCCTGCCGGACGTCCGCCACGAGAGCGATCGCCTCGCCGCCCGCCGCGCGGATCTCCGCGGCCGTCTGCTCGGCGCGGGCGAGGTCCTGGCGGCAGCTGATCACGATACGCGCGCCGGCGGCCGCGAGCTCCCGAGCGATCGCGCGTCCGATGCCGCGCGACCCGCCGGTCACGACGGCCGTCTTCTTCCGGTCCGGACTGGATTCCGCGCTCACGGCCCGATGATATCCGCGAGCTTCCCCTGCGCCGCAAGGGTCCCCGCCGGGCGGCAGGCCACGCTGCGATCGACCCAGCGCGCCATCTTCGTCAACATCTCGCCCGGCCCGACCTCCAGGAACGTGCGGTGGCCGTCGGCGATCATTCGCTCGAGAGTCGCGTTCCAGAGTGTCGGATGACAGAACTCGGTCGCGAGAATCTCGCGGACCCTCTGCCCGGTCGCAACGAGGGCCCCGTCGGGCCCGTAGTACGGAATCTGCGGGTCGCGGATGGTGCAGCACGCCTCGACCAGCGGAGCAACCGCGCGCGAGACGGGGAGCATCAGCTCGCTGTGGATCGGCCAGCTCATCGTGAGGGGAAACACGTTCAGGGCGCGCGGCCTCAGAGCCTCGAGGGCCTCGGCGACCGCCCCGACCTGCCCGGTCAGAACGAACTGGGTCGCCGCGTTGACGTTGCCGATCCACACCAGGCGCCCCTTCGCGCGCAGGTCGGCGCAGACGCCTTCGACAGCCTCACGCCGGGAGCCCACCACCGCGGCCATCCCCCCTTCGATCCCAAGCCGCTCCGTCTCGCGCCACACAGCGATCAAGACCTCCAGGGCCTCGCCGTACGAAACGGCGCCCGCCGCGACCATCGCAGCGTAGTTGCCGAGGCTGTAGCCCGCCGTGGCAGAGGGACGCACGCCGCGGGCGACGAGCTCCCGGCTGGCCAGAGTCGAGACCAGATAGACGCCCGCCTGGGCCGCGAGGTTCTCGTGAAGATCGGCCTCGGGCCCGGAGAAGAGGATCCGCTCGAGGTCCCGCCCGCAGCGCGCCGAGGTCCGCGCGAAAAGGGCGCGCGCCACCGGGTCCGCCTCGAAGAAGTCTGTCCCGATCCCGACGGTCTCGGCGAGTTGCCCGGAAAAGAGGAAGGCAGGCGCGGCGGCGACCGTCACCAGACCCTCCTGGCGCGCGGCGGCATCACGCGGCGGTCAGTTCCCGCAGCGCGTCTCCCAGCGCCACGCAGCGCTCCCGCGCCAGCCAGGCCTCGAACCGTTCGGGAAGCCCGGCGCGCCCGGCGAAATGCACGAGCCGCATGAGGGGCGAGATTCCATCCATCGGCGGATGCTCCGAATCGAACTCCCACGGGTGAAACGTGAAGACCGCGGGATGCCCCCGCTGCCGGTAGAGCTCTTCGGAGGCGGCCAGGCGCTCCGGCGGCAGGATGCGGAA
>JBGPCK010000170.1:0-5607 GCA_041481715.1 Thermoanaerobaculia bacterium
GCCTGGAATGGCGGCGAGCGGCAGTTCCGCGTCCCTCTGGGTCAGGAGCTGAAGCTCGACAAGATCTCGCGCGTTGCTCTCGACACAGGAGAAGAGCACCCGCTCGTCAAAGGGAATCTCTCCAACGTAGACGAGTATTCCTGGCGCGACAACACGACGCTTCAGTGGCGTAGCCGCCGTGTTTCCGACCCACCGTTCGACCACACCGCGATCCTGTACCGTCTGGAATACACGCTCTCGAACTTTCTCGTCTCTCGCGGTGGCGAATATCTGCTGGCGCACGATTTTGCTTTTCCGGACCGGAAGGGCGAGATTGAGAGTTTTTCTCTCGATTTGACGCTGGATCCCGTGTGGCAGGCCCCGACGGGGTTTGCGCCGCGCATCGAGCGCTCCGCTTTGAGGCCGGGGGAAAGCGTCGTCGTTCGGGCCGCATTGCACCGCTCGGGGGAAGGGCACCCCCGGGGTGTCCTTTTTCAGGCCCCGGCCGCGCTGCGCCTCGGGCTCTCGTTCGCTCTCGTCGCCGCGCTTCTTGCGCTTCACCTTTCCTTCTTCCTGCGTGAAAAGCGCGCTGGACGCTTCGAGCCCCTTCCGCCGATCGACGAATCGTGGATCCGGAGCAACGTGTTGCACGTCCCTCCCGAGGTCGTCGGTGCGGCGTGGGACGAGAAGACGGGCGCGTCCGAGGTCGCGGCGGTGCTTGCCCGAATGGTTGGCGAGGGGAAGATCCGTAGCCGGGTCGAGCGGAAAGGATTCTGGCCCTTTCGGAAGAATGTCCTGAACCTGGAGCTGCTCGCCGAGCGGAACTCTCTGGCGGGCTATGAGAAAAGTCTCGTCGGCGGGTTCTTTTTCAACGGTAACGTCACCGACACCGAAAAGGTGCGCGAGCACTACCGCAAGATCGGCTTCGACCCGGCCGGGAAGATCCGCGGACCGGTAGAGGCCGTGATCGCGAAGCAGTTTCGCGGGCCGCGGAGGAGGCGCCCCTGGAAGTTGGCGGCGGCCGGGACCATACTGTCGGTTCTCCTCCTGGTCGTCGCTGGCGTGCTCCGGCATGAGCAATTCCTCGGACTCGGGTTTGGCCTGGGTCTCGGCATCGCGTTGCTCGCTCCCGCCGTCTTTGGGGCCATGGTGTATCAGAATCGGGTGACGCGCTTGTGGATCGGAGCCCTGGGGTTCCTCGCCCCGCTCTGGATCTTTGCCGCAGGCGTCGCCTTCATCACCGACAAGAGCACCTGGCCGACCAGCTCATGGCTGCTCGCGGGCCTCTGCCTTCTGTGTCTCTCCCTCTTCCAGATCGTTTTTGGTATTGCGGCGATCTCGGACAACCCGGAAAAGATTCGCTTCCGAAAGGGGCTGGCCGCCGCGCGGCGTTACTTCGCTCGGCAGCTCGCACAGTCCTCCCCGAGACTCGAGGATGCCTGGCTGCCTTACCTTCTCGCCTTCGGGCTCGGTTCGAAAGTGGATCGCTGGTTTCGCTCCTTCGGCAAGGGCGTAGGCGGAACGGGCATGGCTGGAAGCGTGGGCGGTGCCTCCCGAAGCACTGGCGGCGGCTCCTCCTCTTCATGGACCGGCGGCGGCGGGTCTTTCGGAGGCGCCGGGGCGAGTGGTTCCTGGGGAGCAGTCCAGGGGATGGCGGCCGGAATCTCGGCCGTGAGTAGCAGCTCGGGAGGCTCCGGCGGCGGGGGCGGATTTTCCGGCGGCGGCGGAGGAGGAGGATGGTGAAACCGATCGACGGCAGAAGCCGGCCGAGGAGCGCCTCGGTCCAAAGCCTGCCGCCTCTTATGACCGAGAGCGGCGTCCGAGACGCCCGAGCGAAAGCCCGCGACACAACCCGAGTCAGGACTCGAGGCCGAGAAAGGTCCGCAGCCGCTCCAATTCCGCCTCGAGCTCGCGCTTGAAAGCGCGATCACGCGGCTGCGACTCGACGTAGCCGAAATCGGACCTAAGCTTCCCGTTCTTCACCGAGACGTTGCCCCAGCCGATCACGCGGTCTCGCCAGAGCAGCGGCAGCGCGTAGTAGCCGAGCTTGCGCCTGGCCACCGGCGTGTAGGCCTCGAATCGGTAGGCCCATCCCCAGAAGATCTCGAAACGTCGGCGGTCCCAGACAACAGGGTCGAAGGGCGCCAGCAGGCGCACCGTGCCCTGAGGCGCACGCCGCGAAGGCCGCTCCTCGGCGGGCCAGTACCAGTCGACGCCGTCTACGCGCGTGTGCGCGAGCCGCGCTTTGACGCGCTGCAAGGCGTTCTTCAACTCGCCGCGCCACTGGGGCACTCCGTAACGCAGCCGGTTCACGAGGGCTGAGAGACTCGCTCCGGGCAGCGGCGCGTACTTCCGAACGAAAACGTCGACCAGGGCGTCGATCCGCCCCCGCCGCTCGGTGACATCGACTGGTTCGGGTGAGGGGTCCTGCGCCGCGTAGACGCGGATGCCGCCCTCGCGCCGGGCCACACGCAGCAGGCCGCGGTAGTGCAGGACGCTCAGGAGATGGGTGGTCGCGTTGGACGAGCCTCCCCAGTAATTCTTCACGTTGCCATGCGAGAAGTGGTCGTCCACCTCCCGCGGGTGCACCGCTCCGCGTTCGCGCACGAAGTCGAGCAAGTCTCGCGCCTTCCTGCCGCGCGCCGCGGCCGAATGGGAGTTGACCGACCGCGGGTGCATCAGAGCCTGCACGGATCTCGGCAGGAAGCCGTAGTTGACGAAAAAATCCTCCTCGAGCCCCAGCCGTGCATAGCAACGTTCGAGGTCCCCGGCGCGGTAGTTCCGGACCCGGTGACGCAGGGTCAGATCCTGTGCGCGCGCAGGCGCTCGGATCGGGTCGGCCTGCACAAACCCCAACCGGTCAAGCGCCCGCCGGAGCGTGGTCGGCGCGAAGAGACTACGGGCGACGGCGAAGCGGCGCAAGTCCTCCAGGGAGATCAGCATGACCGGTCGTTGTCGAGGGTCGGGTGGAAACGGGGATCGGTCCTGAAATTCCGCGTCGGTGCAGAAGCCAACGACGTCAGCGGCAGGTGGTTCGAAGCAGAGTCAGAGAGTCTCAATCCCACTCTCCAGCGTGGGATATCGAAGCACTGGAATCAGCTCCTTCCTCGCACGCCCCGTGTCCCCGACGTGCGAGACTCGGCCGATCCGAATGAAATCCCGTGTCAACGGAGAAGGTGTGCGAGCGACGAGGCCAAACAACTCGCAAAGCCACGCAGCGCCATATATCAGAGAGACGGGTATGCGCCGAACCGGCGGGAGTCGGTTCTCTCCAGACGCTCAGCAACCGGTGCCGAGCGAGCCAGCGCGCGGCCTCGATCATCAGGATTCCACGCCCGTAGACCGTGCCCAGGCGCAGGATCACCGGCACGGTCCCACTTCCCTCCGTGCGCTGCATCAGGAGTCGCTCCTCCTCCAGACGAGTGCGGGCGTGAACGGAGATCGGCTCGCGATCAAGGCGTCCCGTTGCCGGAGCTTCCACGGTCGTTGGGCCCTCGACATGGGGAAAGGAGATCAGGATGATGCGTCCTACGCGCGCCTCCAGACACACATTCAGGAGGTTAGAAAACCATCGTGTATTGGTTTCCGGCAGAAATCTCTCGGGCCGAGGAGCGAACAACACACCCGCGAAGTGCACGACCGCATCCGCGCCCGCGATGACCCGCGGGAGACTCAAAGGGTCCGCGAGGTCGGCAGAGATGGCTGTGACGTTGGGAGCATTCGCCAGATCCGGTGGGAGCGGAGTTCGATGAACCATGAGTCGGAGCCGATGCCCAAGAGGCACCAGGTGGCGAGCAAGCCGGCTTCCCAGATTGCCGGCCGCACCGGTAATAGCGATCGTCTTTCTTGCTTCGTCCACGTCCCTAAGCTCCGCCCGGCTGCGGCGCGAGGCGCTTGGCGCGCATCCACAGCAGTCTCGGGTTAGAGGGCATCAGGACCGCCTTCACCATCCTCGCCCGAGGCCACGGTGGGACCATATCTGGCCTCTACTGTGATACGCTGACTTCTCCGATCCCTCCGACGGACTCCGACCAAGACAACTGAGTCCCCGCCGCCGGTTTTCGGCAGAAAGCGGGTGTCGCATGCGCAAGACTCTGTTCTTCCTATTGTTGTTCCTTTTCGCAGGATTCGCGCTCTCGCAGAATGGTGTGGTCGGACCGCCCATCGCTCACACGAAGAAACTGGTAGCGAACCCTGCGGCCGTACTGCCGCCGGGTAGAACGCTCGTTGCAGTCTTTACGGCATGGCCGTCGCTGGCGCAGGAAATGGAGTCGGATTGGCAGGAGAAGTGGGCCGGTATCCCGTTGGGCACGACCCTCGTTGAAGCACCAACGGCATGGCCCTCCACTGATCACCCGTTCTTCTCCCGTGCGGTGCTCCGCTTTCCGGCTCCCTAGGACGGACCGGCAAAAGACTGAGTGCCGCGGTCTTCGCAAGAAGAGCGAGATTACCAATGGGAAGTAACCTCCGAAAGGCTCGGGCCTGTGAGGCGAGCTCGAAATGAACCGCGCTGCAAAGCAGCTGTCGGTGGCCGAGGTTCGAGAGGCGCTGGTCTTCACCAGATCCGTTGCGCTCGAAGAGTACGGCGGCTTTCCCGACTTGCACTACTACGTCATGGAGGACCGAAACCCGAGCGCCCTCAACCTACTGAGCGACAGGGAAAACCGGCTGGCAGTCGGTGACGACCTCGCGAACCTCGCAAACGAGTGCGACCGTTACTCTCACCCCGCCAAGAGATTCGCCGGGCGCAAACTCCGCGCATGCAGAGTCGCCCTCCTCAACGCGTTCGAGCCGACCCCGAAGGCCGCGTAGAACCGCGTCGTCGCCCCGCAGTGGCAGGGGCCGGCAGCCGACGGCGATGCCCGTGCCGGCAAGGAGCACGCCCTCTTGATGAGGTCGCGATTCCAGGACCAACCCCGAGTTAGGCCGACTGGGCCGACGAGATCGTCAGCTTGAACCCGTCCGGGTCCTGCAGCCGGAATATGCGCGCCCCCCAGGGCATGTCGGCGGGCTCGGACTCGAGGGTGCCACCGAGCTCCTTGATCCGTTTCGCAATCTCGTCGACGTCCTGGTCCGTTGTGATCTGTAGTGAGAATCCCTGACCCTTGACCCGGTCCCATCCCTTGGCTCCGTCATCCTGACCGATCACGATCCGCACGTCCCCGGCTTTCAGCGCCACCGCCCTCAGCTTTCCCTCGCGCTCGTACTTCTGGTCGACGGAGAAGCCCACCACATCGTGGTACCAGGCCAGGCTCTTCTGGAGATCCTTCACGGTTAGCGAGGCTGAGAGCGGGCGGGCATGGAAGGACTCAGGCTCGGCGCGCTGGGTGGCGCCGTCAGAGACCGGTGAATTGGTGCTCATGGGATCTCCTGGGATGGGGCTCACGGACATTTGGACTCATCCTTAACCGACCTGCGCTTTAGCGGGCAAACTCTATCATCCGCCTGTGCCCTGCAAAGGGACCTCCGTTCTTCGCCGCGGGGACCCTTGGAGGCGCGGACGCGAAAGGCGCCCGTGGCACTTTGATCAGGGGCTCGCATCAGATAGGCGCAAGCACCACGGCTCGCTAGTCGCTTGGCGAACCGGTGACGCCATCCTTTGAACCGAATGTCCCCGGCTAGTTCACC
>JBGPCK010000171.1:0-5604 GCA_041481715.1 Thermoanaerobaculia bacterium
CGGCGCGAACCTCCTCCCTCCCTTCGGTCGGGAGACTATTCGCGCCGCGAGCGGCAGGGACAGTACCGCGGGAATGGGGCGGCGTCGCCTTTCGGAGATCGGCTGAAATGACGCTCGCGGCCGGTAGCCGTCTCGGCCCCTACGAGATCCTGGCACCCATCGGCGCGGGCGGGATGGGGGAGGTGTATCGGGCGCGGGACACGCGGCTGGAGCGGACGGTGGCGGTGAAAGTCCTGCCGTCGCACATGTCGGCTTCCCTCGATGTGCGCCAACGCTTCGAGCGGGAGGCGAAGACGATCTCGCAGCTCTCGCATCCGCACATCTGCGCGCTGTACGACGTCGGGCGCGAGGGCGAGACCGAGTACCTCGTGATGGAGCTGCTCGAGGGTGAGACCCTGTCGGCTCGCTTGGCGAAGGGAGCGTTGCCTCTCGAGCAGACGCTGCGGTACGGGCAGGAGATCGCGGACGCTTTGGACAAGGCGCACCGGCAGGGGATCGTGCATCGGGACTTGAAGCCCGGCAACGTGATGCTGACGAAGTCGGGTGTGAAGCTTCTCGACTTCGGATTGGCGAAGGCGATGGCGCCGGCGGCTCCGGCAGGGAGCCTCACGGCATTGCCGACGCAGGCGGGCCTGACCCAGGAGGGGACGATCCTCGGCACGTTCCAGTACATGGCGCCCGAACAGCTCGAGGGCAAGGAAGCGGACGCGCGCACGGACATTTTCGCTTTCGGCTGCGTCTTGTACGAGATGGTGACGGGCAGGAAGGCATTTGCGGGCGCAAGCCAGGCCTCGCTGATCTCGGCGATCATGCAGAACGATCCGCCTCCGATCTCGACGATCCAGCCGATGTCGCCGCCGGCGCTCGAACGGGTGGTGAAGACCTGTCTCGCCAAGGATCCCGAGGAGCGCTGGCAATCGGCGAGCGACCTCAAGCGGGAACTGCGCTGGCTCGCCGAGGGGTCGCAGGCCGGTGTCGCGGCGCCGATCGCGCCGCGCGGGCGGACCGGTGGACGCTTCGCGCGAGCCGCAATCGCCGTGGTGCTCCTGGGTCTGGGCGCCGGAGCCGGCATGCTCCTGCGGCTGCGGCCGGCCCCGCCCAGAGCGGTTCGAATGTCTCTCGTCGCGCCGCCGGGAATCACGGTCAGCAACGAGCCCTCCGACGTCGCCGTTTCTCCGGATGGATCGACGATCGCCCTGGTCGCCACGGACACCAACGGCCTGCGCCGGATCTGGCTGCGCCCGCTCGACGCGCTCACGCCCCAGCCGATTTCGGGGACGGACGGCGCAACGACGCCGTTCTGGTCGCCCGATGGCGGGCACATCGCCTTTTTTGCCGCGGGCAAGCTCCGCAGGATTGCCCGTGCGGGCGGCACGGCCGAAACGCTCGCGGACGCTCCCAATTCCCGCGGCGGCGTCTGGGGGCGCGGGGATGTGATTGTCTTTGCTCCGGCTTCCGGCGGTCCGCTTCTGCGCATCGCTGCCAGCGGAGGCGTCACCACGCCGGCAACTCAGCTCGACGGAGCGCGCGGCGAGAAGGGGCACCGGTTCCCGAGCTTTCTTCCGGACGGGCGCCGGTTTCTCTACGCGGTCATCCCGCAAGCGGACGCCGGCACTCGCATCCGGCTCGGCACGCTCGAAGGCGCGCCGAGGCCCGGTCCCGACGTCGCCGTCGCGTCCAACGGCGCCGTCTTCGCCGCGCCGGGTTACGTCCTGTACGGACGCCGGGACTCGGTGGTGGAGCAGCCCCTCGATCCCGACACCGGGCTCGTCAAGGGCCCCGCGGTTCCTCTTCGCGAGGTTCCCAACGTCACCGGCCGCTCAAGCGCCGTGCCCCCGGTCTCGGTCTCCGCGGGCGGTGTGCTCGTTCAGTCGCCGAGCGCCCTCGCTGAAACGCGCCTGGTGTGGCTCGACCGCGCGGGGCAGGTCACCGCGACGATCCCGGCTCCGCCAGGCGCGTACAACGAGCCGGCCATTTCGCCCGACGGCTCCCGCCTTCTCGTCGTCCGAAATCTGGCGAACGCGGCGGAGATTTGGCAGATCGAAGCCGTGCGCGGCGTGGCGACGAGGATGACGTTCGCGCACGCGAACAGCTGGTCGCCCACGTGGTCCTCGGACGGTCTCCGGTTCGTGTTTGCGTCGGACGAGCAGAATGGGCGCAATCTGCGCATCCGTGACGCCAGCGGAGCCGGATCCGAAGACTTGCTCGTCAAGCTCGACTCGCCCTTCAACAATCCCAACGACTGGTCGCACGACGGGAGCACGCTCGTCCTCCGAAGTCTCGATCCGCGGACGGGCGAGGACCTCTGGGTCGCGCCGGCGAAGCCGGAGGGAAAGCCCGTTCCCTTTCTCCGGACGCCCTTCAACGAGCGCGACGGGCGGTTTTCTCCCGACGGGCGTTGGATCGCCTACCGCTCCGACGAGTCGGGCCGCGACGAGCTCTATGTTCAACCCTTTCCGTCGGGTGGCGCCAAGGTTCGGGTCTCGACCGACGGAGCCGGCGAGTTCTCGCTCTCGGGCAACGCCTGGCCCGTTTGGACGCACGACGGAAAGGAGCTGATCTTTCTCGGCGGCGACGGCGTCACCGTGATGAGCGCGTCGGTCCGGCCCGGCGCCACGCTCGAGATCGCCACACCCCGGCCCCTGTTCAGGCTGCCGGCGGGCACGATCGGCGGCATCGCTTCGCCGGACGGGAGCCGGTACCTCGCCAGCGTGACGGACTCGGGAACGCTGGGGTCCATGACACTGGTGGTACTCAACTGGACGGCAGAGATAGCGAAGAAATGACGCTTTCCAACGGCTCTCGCCTTGGTCCGTACGAGATCGTCGCGGCGCTCGGCGCAGGCGGGATGGGAGAGGTATATAAGGCGCGGGACACGCGGCTGGAGCGGACGGTAGCGGTGAAGGTGCTGCCGTCGCACATGTCGTCGTCTCCCGAAGTTCGGCAGCGGTTCGAGCGAGAGGCGAAGACGATCTCGCAGCTCTCGCATCCGCACATCTGCGCCCTGTACGACGTGGGGCGTGAGGGTGAGACCGAGTACCTGGTCATGGAGCTACTCGAGGGCGAGACGCTCTCGGAGAGGCTCGTGAAGGGCGCGCTGCCGCTCGAGCAGACACTGCGGTACGGCGCCGAGATCGCCGATGCTCTGGACAAGGCGCACCGACAGGGGATCGTGCATCGGGACTTGAAACCCGGAAACGTGATGTTGACGAAGTCGGGCGTGAAACTGCTCGACTTCGGCCTCGCCAAGGCGATGGCGCCGGCTGCACCGGCCGGGAGCCTTACGGCGTTGCCGACGCAGGCGGGCCTGACGCAGGAAGGGACGATCCTCGGGACGTTCCAGTACATGGCGCCTGAGCAACTGGAAGGCAAGGAGGCGGATGCGCGGACGGACATCTTCGCCTTCGGCGCGGTGCTCTACGAGATGGCGACGGGGAAAAAGGCGTTCTCGGGAGCGAGCCAGGCGTCACTGATCTCGGCGATCATGAAGGAAGAGCCGGTGCCGATCTCGTCGGTCGAGCCGACGACGCCCCCGTCACTCGACCGCGTCGTCGGCACTTGTCTCTCCAAGGATCCGGAGGACCGCTGGCAGAGCGCCGCGGACATCAAGCGCGAGCTCAAGTGGATCGGCGACGGGTCGGCGTCGGGAGCCGCAGCTCCGGTCGCGACCCGCCCCAGGAATCGCGAGCGACTCTCCTGGGGACTGACAGCCGTTGCGCTGCTTCTGGCCGTAGCGGCAGTGGGGCGTTACGAGCGTCGGACGACGGGGCTTGCGGGCCCGCTGCGTTTTTCCATTGTTCTGCCTGAGAAGTCCGCATTGCGTGCTGTTGCCATTTCGCCCGACGGGGCGAGGCTTGTCTTCGTCGCCAGGGATCCTTCCGGCAAGAATCTCCTCTGGGTCCGGTCCCTGGATTCGCTCACCGTGCAACCACTTCCGGGCACGGAAAATCCCTCGTTCCCGTTCTGGTCGCCCGACAGCCGCTTCATCGGCTTCTTCGCCGACGGGAAGCTCAAGAAAATCGACGCCTCCGGCGGGCCTCCCCAAACGCTTTGCGACGCGCCCTTGAATCGCGGCGGGACCTGGAATCGGGAAGGGGTGATCCTCTTCGCGCCCGTCGTCAGTGGCCCGCTCTATCGCGTTTCTGCTGCGGGCGGTCTCGCGACACCCGCGACGAGGTTGGACCCACTGCGAGGTGAAGACGGCCACCGCTGGCCCTTCTTCCTGCCCGACGGACGCCATTTCCTCTACATGGTGTCGAGCTTCAGCTCTCTCGGGCAAAAGGAGAAGATCGGAATCTATGCCGCGTCGCTCGACTCGAAAGAGGAAACACTTCTCGTTCGCACCAACTCGAATGTGGCCTACGCGCCGCAGGGGTTCCTGCTCTTCTCTCGCGAGCGCAATCTGCTGGCACAGCCCTTTGACGCAAAGCGACTTCGGATCACCGGCGACCCTCTTCCCGTGACCGAGCAGATTCAGTACTTTCCGCAGCATTACGGCGCACTGTTCTCCGTGTCCGAAAACGGGGTGCTCCTCTATCAGCCTCGGTCGGCCTCAGGCGTCTCGCAGCTCACCTGGTTCGATCGGAGCGGCAAGCAGACGGGTTCTCTCGGCGCGCCGGGCGACCAGTCCAATCCGCGGATTTCCCCTGACGGGAAGAGAGTCGCCGTAAACATCATCGATTCCCAGACCGGGAACATGGACATCTGGATTTATGAATCCTCTGGTGGCATTGCAACGCGGTTCACATCCGATCCGGCGTTCGATGTCCTGCCCATTTGGTCGCCCGATGGAAGACAGATCATTTTCGATACCACCCGCGAGGGCCGTCAGAATCTCTATCAAAAGAGCTCGAGCGGCGTTGACAGCGAGAAACCGATTCTTCAGTCACAGAGAACTTCATATCCCACCGACTGGTCGCTGGATGGACGGTTCGTCCTCTATGGAGTCTTCGACGCCTCGACAAATCTCGAGCTTTGGGCTCTACCGGCTAGCGGCGACCGGAAACCGATTCCATTCATCAAGACGACGTTCGGCGTCAGCCACGGACAGTTTTCGCCCGACGGCCGATGGGTGGCGTACTCGTCGAATGAGTCTGGGAAGTGGGAGATCTATGTCGCTCCCTTCCCCGGGCCGGGTGGTAACTGGAAGGTTTCGATTGCGGGAGGCTCTGAGCCACGATGGCGGCGGGATGGGAAGGAGCTTTTTTACCTCGCTCCCGATGGAGTATTGATGTCGGCTAACGTGAAAGAGGGCCCCACGTTCGACGCCGACGTGGCGAAGCCCCTCTTCCAGACTCACCGGCGGGAGGGCATATCCTCCGTCGACTTGTTCAGCTATGACGTTTCCGCCGATGGCCAGCGATTCCTCGTGAATACGGACGTGGGTGAGGTGACCTCTCCGCCCTTAACCGTCGTTCTCGACTGGACGGCGGGGTTGAAGAAGTAGATGACCCGTCGCTCCGCTTGTTCGGAGGTCTGGCTTCGCCACCGGCTCGCGGCTCGCGGGTCCACGCTCGACCGCGCGCCTGACCACCTCGCTGCGCTTCGCTCCCGCGGCGCGAACCTCCTCCCTCCCTTCGGTCGGGAGACTATTCGCGCCGCGAG
>JBGPCK010000172.1:0-5496 GCA_041481715.1 Thermoanaerobaculia bacterium
GCGACCTGCCCGAGCTCGAGCGGCTGGAGCATTCCCGCGTACGACCGGCGGAGAGCGCTCATCGCCAGGCCCGCCTCGTCCAGAAAAAGCGAGCGGTTGGCGAGGTACTGCGCTACGCGAAGCAGCGCGCCGGCGGCGAGAAGGACTGCCGCGAGGGGATCGATACTTCTCGTGCGACGCATCGGTTCTGAGATACCAGAGTATCGTGCACGAAGCCGCGCGCCGGAGCCGCGCCGTCGGCGGGAGATCAGGTCCGAGTTCCTGTGCTCCTCGCCGGGGACGGTTTCCTCTTGGGCCCTTTCACCTCACGCCCCGAATTGTCTCAAGTGGTGATCGAGGTGCTTGTACATCACGACGCCCCAATCCTCGCCCGAGATCCTGCCGAGAAAGGAGTGCTCGTGCTTTCCCGCCTCGGCCGGGCCGCGCTGGCAGAAGCGGCCGATGAGGGCGTCGAGCTGCGCTTTCTCGCGGGCGAAGTCCGGTTCGTCCTTGATGACGAAGTGCGGATCGGTCGGGGAGTTCTTGCCGAAGGGCTTCTCTCCGAGGAAGGAGGATCGGACAAATGGCGCAAAGATCTTGCCGATGAACGCCTGTTTCAATGGAAGGTCTCCCGTGCCGACCTCCATGGCCCGCGAGCAGTGTGCCAGCATCTGCGCCGCGCTCATCTTTCCCCACTGGCGCTTCGAGTCGGGAGATAGCCGGCCGAGACGCTCGAGGATCGACTGCCGGACGGAAGGATCGAAGAGGTTACCCATTGTTTCCTCCGGAATTCGTGCCTCGATTGTTCGTGATCAAGTTCCGCTCCCTTGGGTTCAATGGGGTTTCTTCTTTTCGAGCAGGTCCTTCGAGCCGATCCCAAGGCGCATGATGACCTTGGACGCGGCGGCGACGGGCACGTCCAGGCGTTGCACGCGATCCTCCGTAAGATAAAAGACGGTGCCGGCGGCGGGAGTCGGCGCGCTCGGGACGAAGACCGTCAGCAGCCCGTCGGCACTCTTCTCCATGATGAAGCCCAGCACGGTGTTGTCGTCGAAGCGGGCCAGCGCGACCTCGACCTCGGCCGAGCCCTCTGCTCCGGCCGCGCCCTTCAAGAGTGTGTAGCCAGGCATCTTTCGCAGGATCAGCTGCTCGAGCTTCCCATGGATTCGCGAGCCGAGCCCGGTCCGCCCGAGGAGCCCCGCGAGGAAGCCCACGCCGACGAGAAGCAGCGCCGCGAGCACGTCCGCCGCGCCGATGCCGACGACGGAGGCGATCGGCAGGTGGCTCGCCACCGGGTGGAGGACCTTGGCCACGACCTGGATGGCCTTCTGCAGAAGGAACACTGCGACGACGAGGGGCAGGAGAAAGAAGAGTCCCCCGACGAGCGTCGTCTTGATGAAGCTGAGGACCGCCCGGACCGGCCCTCTTGGAGATCGTTCCGCCGTCTCGCGAGTCATCCTGTCGCCTTGGCGGCGCCACCTCCGCCATGGAAATCGCCCGTGCGTTCCAAGGCCTTCCGATCCCACCCTCCGAGGTTCGCTGCCGCCTCGTAGGTCGTCTGTAGAAATACGAGAAGCGTGTCATCGGGTGATTCGGCTGTTCGGACGGCGTCGTAGGGCAGGATGAATTCGCGAAGGTCACTACTGTAGAAGCCGGCCGCCGGTTTCACCGGAGATTCGGCGAATCCTTGCGGTTCCGGATAGGCGTACGAATAGAACGCGGGATAGGGGATCGCGCCTCCCCCCGGCCAGAAGCCACAGCTGCTGACTTCTTGAGAATAGGCCTCCCGGGTCACGGGGTCAGGAAGATGAGGCACGCCGCCCGGATGCTGCGGAGCCGGCCGGCCGGAGAACCGCGTCACGGCGAGATCCGGAGCCCCCCAGAAGAAATGGACGGGACTGCACTTACCGGTGAACCGTGCCCGGAATTGTTTGAAGACCCGGTCTGACTGCAGGAGCACTCGCCAGAACCGGTTCGCATAGTCGGGATCATAGGACGCGTGCGTTTCGTCCTTCTCGAACGGAACAGGGTCTTGCACCTCGTTGGGTGTCGCGTTGATCTTGACGCGCAGGTCGAGCTTGCCCAGCTCATTCCAGAGCTCCCCGTAGAACGACGCGACCGACTGGGGCCGCAGCGCTACGGTCCCGGTGCCCCCGTCGCTCGACCGGATCAGCAGCCGGTGGTCGATGAAGTCGAAATCGATCTGGAAAATCCTGGTTCCGTAGGGAATAGGCGAAGTCGTCAGGCCGCGAGCCGTGACGTAGAGAGTCACGCTCCAGCCGTGGTTGACCCAGGGGCTCTGGGCCAGCCGAATCTTGCCGACGATTTGCGTCCACAGGTGCAGCGTCGCGCAGGTATCGCTCCATGCCTCGAGAGGCAAGCTCGGCCAAGGCTCCGTCTCCGGTGCAGGACGAGCAGTCATGAAGACCTACGGGTTCGTCTTCGGAGACAGATCTCGACTCGATTCATGGCACCTCCGCCGTTGACGATCCTATAGCCGCGTACCTGAGGTCCGAGACTAAACCTACCCTTGGGCGGCGAACACGGAGCCGAAGCTAGAGTTTTGTCCCTTTGCCGGCTGACCGCGCAGCAGGAAGGTCTTGGGATACTTGCCTTCATCGCAGACCTTGAAGGAGCCGAAATCTTTGAACCACGGTCTTTCCGGGGCCTCCGGTTCCGACTCTCTCCAGAGCTTGAGCTGGTAGAGGGCCTCGATCGTGATCTTGCGATCGCGAAGCCGATCAAATAGGTGGTCCCGGAGTGCCGAGGGCAGATCCTTCCACTGGAACTTGGGCACTAATCGCCGAAGGTCATCCGGGCGAGCTCTTCCTTGAGACGCCTCTGTTCCGAGGGTTCCGAAGAGCGAGCCAGCCGGTCGGCAAGCTCGAAGAACGCCTTCTTCTCCCGCTCTTGCGCCTCCAAACCGGTTTCGATCAGTTCGACGATTACCCGGTTGGCGCTCGTGCGCTGACGCCTTGCCATGGCCTGAACACGGCGGGCGACGCCCGACGGAAGGCTGACGCTCTGCCGAACAGCGGTCTTTTGTTCCGGCATGGTGGCATCTTACACCACTCTGCACCGGGATGCACCAGAAGGGTAGAAATTCAATTCACGCGACGTGAAGCACGGCGGAGGCCGCCCAGTCAGTAGCCACTAAACGCTTCGAACCGGACGTTGTCGCGGCTGACACCGCGGTCGAGAAGCAGCTTCTTCAAGGCCGTGACCATGCCGGGCGGGCCGGCCAGATAATAGACCGGCCTCATGAGGTCGGGCACATGTCTGAGCACCATGGCCTCATCGACTCGACCGGTTTCGTAGTCCCAGTTCGGGTCCGTGGAATCGGTGATCGTGGGAACGAGCTGGATTTTCGGGTTGCGCTTGCTCCATGCCTCGAGGTCGTCCAGAAAGGCCGTCATGGCCGGGGTGCGATTCGAGTAGAAGAGCGTGAACTGGTGCGGGAGCTTCTGTTCCGTGGCCCACTCGAGCATGCTGCGGAAGGGCGTGATCCCGATTCCGGCGGCGAAGAGGACTGCAGGCTTGCTCGGGTCCTCGTGAAGGACCATGTTGCCGTTCGGGCCCTCCACCTTGAGCTTCGTGCCCAGCGCAACGGACCGCAGGCTGTCTTTGAAGGCAGTCGGCCGCATGCGGGTCGCGATCATGAAGAAGTCCCGGTGACGGGGCGAGCTCGCGAAGGAGAAGGTCCTCACGTTTCCCTCGGCGTCGGTCTTTGGCGGATCGATCAACGTGAAGTCGGCGTTCTGGCCGGCCTCGAAGGCAAAGTCGGAGCCGGACGAGTCGAACCGGAAGGCCATCGTGCCCTCGGCGACTTCCTTTCGGTCCTCGAGCGGGAAGGAGTGCTCGGCCATCAGGCCTCCTTCGGTACCTCGGCGAGCGGCAGCGGTCGCGTCGCGGGACCGCGAAGGACGGCTCCATCCGGAGCAAAGCGCGAGCCGTGGCAGGGGCAGTCCCAGACCTTTTCGTCGCCGTTCCACTCTACGTCGCAGCCTCGGTGGGGGCAGACGCTGCTCATGGCGTGCAGGGTTCCGCTCTCGTCCCGGTAGAGAGCGATGTGTCGGTCGGCCAGAAGCTTGCCTTCACTCTTCGGCAAGTGGTCGTGTCGCGTGCTCATCTCTCAATCCTCCCCCAATGAGTCTACGTTGCCGCCGCCGAAACAGTGCCCGGACCCCGATGAAGCAGGCAGGACATGCCCTTGTATTTGCTGGTCAGGGAAAGAATCAGCGAGATCGCCACGACGTTGATGGTCTGGAGCATCAGGAAGACCAGATCGAACCTGTCCAAGGCGTGCGACAAGATGAGAACGCTCGACAGAAGCCAGAGGGACCAGGCTCGCCTGCTAATGCCCGCGGAACAGTGCTCCCTGGCGAGGTGCGCGATCTGCGGCAGGTACGCGATCGCGCTGATGGCCGCGCCGGCCAGACCGAGGGTCTGAAAAAAACCCGTCATAGGCTGCGCCCCCCATCGGGAAGCGTAACCCCGCGTCTCCGGTTCAGAGCGGCAGTCGCGAACGAACGCAGATTTTCGAGTTGTCCGAGTCTTTGTCCGAGAACGGTGGAGAACAGTGCGGTACCGACGGAAGCTAGATCGGCGCCTCGGGGTGAAGTAGGGACTCGAACAAGGGCGCCGGATGATTGGCCACGGTCCTGATCCGTGGGGCAAAATCGGCGTATGGCGGCCGCGAGCTTCGGACGGATCTTTCCGATCGCGGCGGTTCTCGCTCTGTCGCTGGCGGGATGCCGGCGCGCGCCCGGCGGCGCCGGCTCGGCCGCGCAGCCGACGAAGGCAGCAGGTCGGCGTGTCGCGGCCGCAAGTTTCGTGGGCCGGCAAGTTTGCGAGACGTGTCACGCCGAGGAGGCGAGGCGTTGGAAAGGGTCGCACCACGACCTGGCGATGCAGCCGGCGAACGAGAAGACCGTGCTCGGCAACTTCCAGAACGTCTCGTTCGCGCACTTCGGCGTCACGTCCACGTTTTTCAAGCGCGACGGCAGGTTCTATGCGCGCACCGACGGCCCCGACGGGAGGCTCCAGGAGTACCCGATCGCCTACACCTTCGGCGTCTACCCGCTCCAACAGTACCTGATCGCCTTTCCGGGCGGACGCTACCAGGCACTGAACGTCTGCTGGGACGCGCGACCGGTGAAAGAAGGAGGCCAGCGCTGGTTCCACCTCTACCCGAAGGAGGCGGTGCCCCACGGCGATCCGCTCCACTGGACCGGCCCCTTCCAGAACTGGAACTTCATGTGCGCCGAGTGCCATTCGACCAACGTGAAGAAGGGTTACAGGCCGGAGGAAGACCGCTACGAGACGACCTTCTCCGAGATCGACGTCTCGTGCGAGGCGTGCCATGGCCCGGGGTCTTCGCATTCCGCCTGGGGCGAGGCGGTCCGCGCAGGGAGGGCGAAGGCCGACGACGCGGACAAAGGCCTGGCGTTGGTGCTCGGGGATGCCGTAAGAGCCTCCTGGATCTTCGACCCGCAGACCGGCATGGCGACGCGCAGC
>JBGPCK010000173.1:0-5432 GCA_041481715.1 Thermoanaerobaculia bacterium
AAGGCCGAGAAGCGGAACGTACACTTCCTTCGCGAGCATGGCGAGGCCGTAGAAGACTGCGGAGAGGACCCATGCAGACGCCTTCTGCGCACCGCGCAACGACTCGACGAAGAACCACACCGCCAGCGCCGCCAGAACGAAGCCCTCGACGTAATGTCGGTTCATGAGCTGCTGTGCCCATATGACGAACGGAATACCGACGGTGAACAGAAATGCGCCTGCTCTTGCCAGGACGGTGCCGAACCACTTCCGAAAGACGACGAACAGGGAGACGACGGCGGCGCAGCAGGCAACGAGCTGATGGACGTAGAAGGCGAAGGGCTCAGCTCCCGCCATCCAGATGTCCGCGTCATACGAGAGCAACAGAATCGGCACAAACATCTTGAAAGGGAGCTGGCGCCAGAACCCCGGCGAAAAGAAGTACTCCACCGGGGAACGCCCCGATGCCACGTGCAGCAGGAAGACATCGTCGAAGGTCCACCAGAGCCCGGTGACGCGTCGGTAGAGGAGCCACACGGTGCCCGAGAGCGCCGCGGCCACGAGGCCATCCGCCAGCAGCGACGGTCTCCGCGGGCTGGGAGTCCCGGTCTCGGCTCTCCCGCGGGGTTCGGCAACGCTCTCCTTCATCGATCGAGCGAGATTCGGTGGCCCGCTTCTCGCAGCGCGGCGATCGCGGGCGCCAGCTCCCGCTCCCGAACCAGCACGTAATCGGTGTCGAAGGTCGAGATCGCGAAGACGGAAATCCCGGCCCGGGCGAGCGGATCGAGGAGGGACGAAAGCACCCCGGTCAGCGAGAAGTCGAGGGGACCCTCGACCGCCAGAGCCCGAAAGCCGGTCTCGGCGCGGTTCCCCTCGGGCACACTGGCCTCCAGGCACACCACGGAGAGCTCTTCGCTCGTTCGCGTGATCGAGAAGAAGGGGCTCGCAAGTGCCCAGGACGGAGGGACGTCGCCCGCGTCCAATCGGCAAACGCTCAGTCGGTCCGGGAGCACCATCAGATCGAACATGGCGTCGGCAAAGAAGATCTCACGTAGCGCCCCTCATCCCTGCCGGCCGCTCGCTTCGCGAGACGCGGCCGCTCCCGCCGAGCCGGACCCCTCACCCCAACCCTCTCCCGCCGGGAGAGGGGGCGTAGGGGAAAAGCTCCCTGCCAACCTTCTTTTCCCTCTCCCCCTTGGGGGAGAGGGGTAGGGTGAGGGGGTCATCAGAAACACTGCCGCTTCAGCCCCTCACCTCTGCCGGCCGCGGCCGGCGTTGAAGTGAGCAGAGCCTCCCGGATCGCAGGGTCAGCCCAGTACCTCGGAAAGCACCCGCTGAGACTTCAATTCGTGGCCCAGGAAGTGCCGCCGCGCGCGTCGCGTCACTTCCGCGATCTCGGCGAGGCGCTCCGGGCGAGAGGCCGGATCCAGGGGAGCCGAGAGGATCCGGAAGAGCGTCTCCCGGGCGGCCGAAGAGAGGCGCAGCACTTCGCCGCGCCGGCACTCGGCGCCGACGAATCCGGGCCGCGCCTCGTCGAGCAGCAAAGGCTCGATCCGATCGAGCGGCTTTCCGCACCCCGCACACTCCGAGGGATTCGGAAAAAGGCCGGACAAGCGGAGGATCCAGACGTCGAAATACGCCGAGACGACCTCGGCGGCCGCCCCGGCAAAGAGCGCGTCCATCGCGTGACGGGCGAGTCGGTAGAAGGACTCGGCCGGCTCGGAGTCGGCCACGAAGGTCTGCAGGCTTTCCGCCATCGTCGAAAGCAAGAGCGCCCGGTCGAGCGGCGTCGAGAGCGGGAAGGAGGAACGCACCAAGTCCGCCGAGTTGATCGATACGAGCTCCTGCGCCTCTTTCTCGAAGTAGAGGATGCGGACCTCCGTCATCGGCTCGAGCGCCCCGGAGAAGGAGCTCCTCGGGTTGCGCGCTCCCCTCGCCACTCCTCGCTTCTTGCCGGTGTCGCGCGTCAGGAAGGACACGATCCGGTCCTTCTCTCGAAGCGGATAGGTCGCCAGAATGAAGGCCTCGGAAGCGACGTGCCTCACGGAGCGATTATGATGAAGCGCGGGCGCCCCACGGGTCCCGAATAAAATCAGGAAAATAATCCTGAAATCCGAATTTCATATGGAGAATGCCCGCCAGGATACGAAACACCTCGACCCGGGCGTGGTCACGCTCGGTTGGGTCTCCTTTCTCTCCGACGTGGCGTCGGAAATGATCTACCCGCTCCTCCCCGATTTCCTGACGCGCGTGCTCGGCGCAGGCCCCGCCGCTTTGGGCCTGATCGAGGGGATCGCCGAGTCCACTGCCTCCTTCACCAAGGTCGCTTCCGGCTGGTGGTCCGATCGGGTCCACCACCGCAAGCGCTTCGTCGTTTTCGGCTATCTCCTCGCTGCCGTCGTGCGCCCGCTCGTCGGTCTGGCGCAGTCCTGGAGCCAGGTCCTCGCCATCCGCTTCAGCGACCGGGTGGGCAAGGGCATCCGGACGCCGCCGCGGGATGCTCTGCTCGCCGCGCTCACGCCGCCCGAGAGCCGGGGCCGCGCCTTCGGCCTGCAACGCGCCATGGACAACGCCGGCGCGTTCGTGGGGCCCCTGCTCGCCGCGCTGCTTCTGAAGTTCGTCATCGCCGACGAGCGCAAGGTGTTCCTGCTCGCGCTCGTGCCCGGGCTTGCCGCGGTGGCCCTTCTTCTCTGGCGCGTGCCCGAGCGGCCCGCTCCGGCTCCGCCTCGGAGAAAAGCGGACGCGCCGCCGGAGAAGCTCCCCCGCGCTCTCTGGATCGCGATCGGGATCTTCGTGCTCTTCGCCCTCGCCAACTCGACCGACGCCTTCCTGCTCCTGCGCGCCCGGGACGCCGGCGTGCCGCTCTGGCAGATGCCCCTGCTCTGGGCATTCTTCCAGGGCGTCAAGGCCGCGGCGGGTACGCCGGGAGGCGCGCTTTCCGACCGCATCGGGCGCGGACCCACACTCGCGCTCGGGTGGGCGGTGTACAGCCTCTCCTACGTCGGCTTCGCGTTCGCGACGGCCGCTCGCGCGATCTGGCCCCTCTTCGCCTTCTATGGCCTCTTCTTCGCGCTGACGGAGGGCGCCGAGCGCGCGATGGTCGCCGACCTCGTTCCCGAGCGCCTCCGGGGCCGGGCGTTCGGCGCCTTCCACGCCGCGACCGGCCTGGCCGCGTTGCCCGCGTCCCTTCTCTTCGGCGTCTTGTGGAACGGGATCGGACCGCGCGCGGCCTTTCTCATCGGCGCGGCGCTTGCGCTCGCCGCCACGGCGGCGCTCTTTCTACTTCGCAAGCGGATTCGACCGGCGGAGGCGCAATGAAAAAGCCGCCCGGCACAGCGGTCGTCGTCCATTTCGGCCCGTGGTCCTCGACCGAGGCGACGCTCCGCTCGCTTTCGGCGGCGGCGCCGGAGGTCGCGGCCTTCGTCGTGGACAACTCCTCCGATTCGGCGCCGGAGCGACACCGCGCGCCGCCGGGAGTCCGGCTCCTCTCCCCCGGCAAGAACCTGGGCTACGGGGCCGCCTGCAACCTCGCCGCGCGGGAGAGCGCGGGCGATTTCCTCCTCTTCTTGAACAACGACGTGGAGGTCGAGGCCGGCGCCGTTCAGGCGATGGCCGCCGTCCTGGCCGCAGAGCCGCGCGTGGCCGCCGTCGGGCCGAGACTCCTCGATTCCCGAGGACACGCGGTCCGCTCGATCTTCCGGGCGCCGGCGCCGCGCCGCGTGCTCTTCGAAAGCCTCTTTCTCCCTCGTCTCTTCCCGGGGTTGCCGTTCTTTCACGGTCATCACACTGCCTATACTCCGCACGGCCGCGCGCGCGACGTCGAAACGCTCTCGGGCGCCGCCGTCCTCGTGCGCCGCAAGGCCTTCGAGGAGGTCGGCGGCTTCGACGAGGCCTTCTTCTTCTACGCTGAAGAGAGCGACCTCTTCGCGCGGTTGCGGCGGGCGGGTTGGCGGGTGCGCTTCGAGCCGGCCGCCCGGGCGGTTCACCACGGCGGTGTGGCGAGCGCCGGGGTGCCGCAGCAGGATCTGGACCGGCGGCTGCGCGAAGGACTCCGCCTCTACGCGCGCCGCCACCACGGCGAACGAGGCGAGCGGCGAACGGCGCGCGCTCTCGAGTGGGGAGATCGCCTGCGCTGGGTCCTGTCCTTTCTGCAGCCTGGAGAGCGGGGCCGGCGGCGGCGCCGGCGTTACGCGGACATCCTGCGGCTTACCGCCTCCCGGTGATACGATTTTCGGCGGTATGGGGCCGGTCTGGAGACTGATTCGCGGGCAGGAAGATGCCTGCGACCGCTGCGGCTCGAAGATCGAGGAGTTCCCGGCCGTCGGGCGCGTCATCGATTTCGTCTTTCGCCCGGACGAGAAGTATTGCTGGGACTGCTATGCCTACATCAAGCCTTTCGTCGATGACGTCGCCCCGGTCTCGCAAGACCCCTACCAGCCGGTGACCAAGCCGGCAATCCCGTGACCGGCGCCCTCGACGCCTTCCGCGGCTCGACACTCGCCCCGCTCGCCGAGAAGACGCTTGCGGGCGAGAGGCTTTCCTTCGAAGACGGCGTGCGGCTCTTCGAAACACGCGACCTCCTCGCCCTGGGCCGCCTCGCCAACCTCGTGCGCGAGGGGCGCCACGGCAACCTCGCCTACTACAACGTCAACCGCTACCTGAACCCAACCAACCTCTGCTGGGTGGACTGCGCCCTTTGCGCCTGGGCCAAGAAGGTCAACGAGCCCGGCGGATACGAGATGGCCATCGACGAGGTCGTGGCCGAAGCGGGCAAGGGGTACAGCGAGGCGGTGACGGAGTTCCACATCGTCGGGGGTCTTCACCCGACCTGGCCCTTCGAGTACTACACGGAGCTTCTCCGCACCCTGAAGGCGCGTTTTCCGGATGTGCATCTCAAAGCCTTCACGATGGTCGAGATCGAGTGGATCGCGCGCATCGGGCATCGCTCGATTCCCGATACGATTCGAGAGCTCAAGGCGGCGGGCATGGGCTCCTGCCCCGGAGGCGGCGCCGAGATCTTCGAGAAGCGCGTGCGCGACGTGATCTGCAAGAACAAGATCACCGGCGAGCAGTGGCTCGCGATCGCGCGCGAGTGCCACCTCCAGGGCGTCCGGACCAACGCCACGATGCTCTATGGGTCGGTCGAGACGGCCGCAGACCGAGTGGATCACCTGCTGCGCCTGCGCGCACTGCAGGACGAGACCGGGGGATTCTCCGGCCTCATTCCGCTCGCGTTCCACCCGGCGAACACGCCGCTCGCATACCTTCCAGAGACCTCCGGACGGCTCGACCTCAAGGTCATCGCCGTCTCGCGGCTACTGCTCGACAACTTCCCGCATGTCAAGGCGTACTGGATCCAGATCGGCACGAAGCTCGCACAGATCGCGCTGCACTTCGGCGCGGACGACCTCGTCGGCACCGTCGTGGACGAGACGATCACGCATGCCGCGGGC
>JBGPCK010000174.1:0-5337 GCA_041481715.1 Thermoanaerobaculia bacterium
CGAATGAACAAGGGCCCGTAGTGGCCGAAGTCCGCCGGCCACCAGTCCTGCGAGTCGGTCATCAGCGCCAGGAGATCTTTCTTCACGGCCGTCAGGTCGAGGCTCTTGAACTCCTTGGCGTAGCTGAAGCCCTCACCCATCGGGTTGGACAAAGAAGAATGATGGTCGAGGACATCGATCCGCAGCCGGTTCGGCCACCAGTCCCGGTTGGACGTACCGCCGCCAGGCGTGTGCATGACCGGGCACTTGCTATCAGACATAGCCTCATCTCCTTTAGTACTTGAAACGTTCTGCCAAAGACCTGCGTCGTACCGCCGAAAGCGATGAGCGAGTCCGCTGCGCGCGCTTGTCAGGCGCGAGCCACCAATACCAGCGAAGAACGCTCCAGATGCTCGATCGATTCAACCGAAAGATCGAAATCGAGGTCGGGCCCGTACAGCTGCCCGACTTGTGGCCACTCGACCTCGTCGCCAGCAACTGCCAGAAGCCCTTCTCGTGCGTCTTCGATCCTTTCAGGCGAACCATCGCTTTTTTCCTCCCTGTTTTCGGTTGCGCCGGCATTTCCGGCAGATTCCCACAAACTCCAGAATTCGTTCTTCGATTTCGTGGCCGCTCGCGCGCAGCCGCCGCTCCTCCGAAAAGACGCGGGGCGCCCGCTCGAGGTCGAGCAGCAGGCCGCAGCTCCGGCAGCAGAAGTGGTCGTGGGGCGTGAGATCCGCGTCATAGCGCGTGGTTCGGCCGCGCGTCCAGGAGCGCAGACGGCCTTCCCCGATCAGCAGCTGCAGGTTCCGGTAGACCGTCCCGAGGGAGACGCGCGGCATCTGCCGCCGCACGCGCTCGTAGACCCACTCGGCCGTGGGGTGAGAGGCCGTCGCTGCCACGGTTTCGTAAACGAGCCGGCGCTGGCGGGTGTTTCTCCGTTCGGGGACGGATTCCATATCAGTAACAGATCCTATTATTGATCTAAGCCATCCGTCAAGAGGCGGATGGTGAGAATGGGAGACGGGGCGATCCGAGGGTCTCTCTCTCCAATTCCCTGGCCACCCCGTCTCCCCGTCGCCTGGTCCCCTGCGCGTTGCGGCCTCGGTTAGAATTGGCAGGCTTGGAGACCGTCACCGAGTCAGTTACGGCCGAGAGGGACTTTCCTCTCGGCGTCGAAGGATTCCGATACCAGGACCTGCACCGCGACGAGAAGCTCGCCGAGCTCGATCGCATCTTCCAGGACGAGCTCGCCCGCGAGAATCCAGGCCTCGCGGCGCGGGTGACCGCCTATCGCCAGGACCCGGCCTCGATCGACCCGCTTCCCCGCTCGAGTCTCCTCATCGAGGGGGCACGGCACCTCTCCCGCTTCCTCGTGCGGCTCTTCGGAGTCGAGCAGGAGTGGAGGGCCCAGGCGTCCAGCGCCGGCCCCGAGGCTGTTCTCTTCCGTTTCCGGCGAGACTTCCTTGCCCGCCGGGCAGTCAAGACCAGGCCCCCGGAGGACCCGACCGCCCTCCAAGCGCTGCGCGCGGCCGCCCTCGCCCTGGAACGGGACCTCTTCCCGAGCCTGCCGTGGAACGAGGACCCGGAGCTCGCGACCTCGCAGGCCGCGATCACCCTGCTCGATCTGGAAAGCGCCTTTCTCGCGGCGATCCGGCAGAAGAAGGTCCCGCAGGTGGATCCGAGGGCCCGGGAAAGGGCCGACGAGCTCGCGGGACTGGCCCGCGCCTCTGAGGCGGTGCTTCCCCGGCCGGCCGGCGAGAGCGACGAGGATCTACTCGCGTTCCTGGAGACGCTGCTGCAGACGTACGCGCTCTGGTGCCACGCGCGGATGCGTCATCCCGAGTGGAAGCGGGAGATCGCCGACTGGGTCTCCATGCACTTGCCCGAGACACTCGATTACCAGAATCTCGTCGAAACGGAACGCCCGTTCCCGGACCGCCCCGAAGAGCGTATCGGGCCGGCCTCACGCCGCCGCCGCCGGGAGGGGTTCCTGCTCACGGATCCACGAATGACCCGCCGTGAAGTGCTCGGCCAGACCCACTATTGCCTGCTCTGCCACGAGCGCAAGAAGGATTCCTGCTCGACGGGCCTCTTCGAGTCGAAGACGGGCACGCTCCAGAAAAACCCGCTCGGCGTCGCGCTGCCGGGCTGCCCGCTCGACGAGAAGATCTCGGAGATGCACGAGCTTCGGCGCGAAGGGGACTCGGTCGGCGCGCTCGCCCTCATCTGCGTCGACAACCCGACGTGCCCGGGCACGGGACACCGCATCTGCAACGACTGCATGAAGGGGTGCATCTTTCAAAAGCAGGAGCCCGTCAACATCCCGCAGATCGAGACCGGCGCCCTGACCGACGTGCTCGCCCTTCCGTGGGGTGTCGAGATCTACGGGCTCCTGACGCGCTGGAACCCGCTCCACCCGACGCGTCCCTTTCCGCTCCCCTACAACGGGAAGAACGTGCTCGTCGTCGGCCTCGGGCCGGCCGGCTACACGCTTTCCCATTACCTCGTCAACGAGGGCTTCGGAGTCGTCGGCATCGACGGACTGAAGATCGAGCAACTCCCAGAGGCGTGGACCGGCGCCGACGGCCGGGGAATTGAACCGATCCGCGACTACGCGGCGCTCGCCCGGCCGCTCGACCGCCGGCCGCTGGCCGGGTTCGGCGGAGTATCGGAGTACGGGATCACCGTGCGGTGGGACAAGAACTTCCTGACGCTCGTCCACTTGACGCTCGCGCGGCGCCGGCGCTTCTCGATCCAGGGAGGCGTGCGCTTTGGCGGAACGCTCTCCGCCGAGCAGGCCTTCGACATGGGCTTCGACCACATTGCGGTGGCTGCGGGGGCCGGACGCCCCACGATCATCCCGATGAAGAACAACATCATCCGCGGCGTCCGGAAAGCCTCGGACTTCCTCATGGCGCTCCAGTTGACGGGCGCCTTCAAGCGGGAAGCCCTCGCCAATCTGCACGCGGAGCTGCCGGCGGTGGTCATCGGCGGGGGCCTGACCGCAATCGACACGGCGACGGAGCTTCTGGCTTACTACCCGATCCAGTGCGAGAAGGCGCTCGAGCGTTACGAGGCGCTCCTGGCGGAGAAAGGCGAGAAGGCCATGCGGACGCCCTTCGACGCCGAAGAGCGGGAACTGTTGGACCTTCTCCTGGCACATGGCGCGGCCGTGCGCCGGGAGCGGGAGCGCGCCCGCGCGCAAGGAGAGAAGCCCGACCTCGCGCGCCTCTGCCGGGAATGGGGAGGCGTCTCGATCGTCTATCGCCGCGCCCTCGAGGAGTCGCCCGCCTACCGGTTGAATCACGAGGAAGTGATCAAGGCGCTCGAAGAGGGGATCTCCTTCATCGAGGGCCTCGACCCGGTCGAAGCCGTGCCCGATAGCGACGGGAAACTCGCCGCGGTGCGTTTCCGGCGCAAGAACGGCGAAATCGTCGAGCTGCCGGCCCGCTCCTGCCTCGTCGCCGCGGGGACGACTCCCAACATCACCTACGAGAAGGAGTTTCCGGGGTCCTTCCCGATGGATGAGAAGCGGCGGTTCTTCCAGCCCCACCGCGCGGCCGTCTCGTCGGACGGCTCCGTCGCGCTGTCCCCCGCTCCGGCGGATGCCGAGGACGCTTTCTTCACCGGATACGACCGCGGGGGCAAGCTCATCACTTTCTTTGGAGACAACCACCCGGCCTTCAACGGCAACGTCGTCAAGGCCATGGCTTCGGCCAAGAAGGGGTACCCGGCGATCACGGCCGCGCTGTTCCCGGGCGAAGCCTCTGAGCGGCGGCCCGTGCGCCCCGAAGAAGACTGGAAGGCCTGGCGAGCGCGGATCGAGGAACGCCTCACCGCCCGCGTTGTCGAGGTCAACCGCCTCACGCCGACCATCGTGGAGGTCGTGGTTCGGGCGCCGGCCGCGGCCGCCAACTTTCAACCGGGCCAATTCTTTCGGCTACAGAACCTGGAGACGCGAGCGCCCTCGGTTGGGGGCTCGCCCCTGCTGATCGAGCCCCTGGCATTGACCGGCGCCTGGGTGGACGCCGAGCGGGGCCTGCTCTCGTTGATTGCCCTCGAGATCGGCGCCTCCTCGCGCCTCTGCTCGGTCTTGAAGCCCGGCGAGCCCGTCGTCGTCATGGGCCCGACCGGCGCGGCCACGGAGTTGCCCCGGAATGGCACCGTGATGCTCTGCGGCGGGGGCCTGGGCAACGCCGTCCTCTTCTCGATCGGCAAGAAGGCGCGAGCGCTCGGCAATCGCGTCATCTACTTCGCCGGGTACAAGAAGGCCGAGGACTTCTACAAGCGCGAGGAGCTCGAGGCCGCTTCCGACGTGCTGGTCCTGTCGGTCGACCGGGGCCTGCCGATCTCGACTCGTCGCCCGACGGACCGCTCCTTCGTGGGCAACATCGTCGAGGCGATGCTCGCCTACGCGACCGGGGCTCTCGGGGAGGCGCCCATCCGGCTATCGGACGCAGGGCGGCTCATCGTCATCGGGTCGGATCGCATGATGGCGGCGGTCGCCCGCGCCCGGCACGGCCCGCTCGCGCCGCACCTCGACCCGCGGCACGTCGGCGTCGCCTCGGTCAACTCGCCGATGCAATGCATGATGAAGGAAGTCTGCGCGCAGTGCCTGCAGCGGCACATCGATCCTTTGACGGGTGAGCAGAAGGAGATCGTCTTCTCCTGCTTCAACCAGGACCAGCTCTTGGACGAGATGGACTGGGACAACCTGGCCGCGCGGCTGCGGCAGAACACGGTCGCGGAAAAGCTGACGGGCCTTTGGCTGGAGAGGCTGTTGAAGCTCGAGGATGTCGGGATCGTCTAGCTATCAGCTATCAGCTATCAGCTATCAGCTATCAGCTATCAACTATCAACGGTCAAATACGGATCAGGTTTCCGAGGCTGAGAGCTGAAAGCTGACAGCTGAGAGCTGTTAGGGCACCCCCGCCAGGAACAGCAGATACGGGTTGATCGCGAGTCCCTCGCGAAAATCGTCGTCCTCGGGAACCCGCGTGATCGAGAAGTGCAGATGGGGACCGCCGATCACGTGGCCCGTCGATCCGACATAGCCGATCACGTCGCCCGCGCTGACCTGCTGGCCGACCGATAGCCCGGCCGCGTAGCGGGCGAGGTGGCAGTAGAAGAAGAGGTACTTGCCGCTCGCGTCTTTCTGGTAGATCGTGATCCCGCCACGCTTCTCGCGCCGAAGCCGCGTGATCTCCCCGTCGGTCGTCGCCACGACAGCCGTGCCCCGCGGCGCCCCGATGTCGATGGCCAGGTGCTTGCTGTAGCTGCCCCGCCGGTCGAGGAACGAGTCCCGCAGCCTCTCCGCGTCCACGCCCTCGACGGGGATGCGGAGATTGGCGGACA
>JBGPCK010000175.1:0-5278 GCA_041481715.1 Thermoanaerobaculia bacterium
CCGACGCCGACCGCTACACCGTCGCGGACCGCCACGGCGACGCTCACGCACACTGCGACGGCGACGCTCACAGCGAGCCGAACTCCGACGGCCACCGGCACATCCACGCGCACCGCGACGGCGACGTCCACGCGAACGGCGACACCCACGCCGACGGCAACTCCTACGGCGACAGTGACCCGGACTCCGACGGTGACCCGAACGCCCACTCCAACGGCGACCTCCACCTCGACGCCCACGGCTTCTCGTACCCCGACTGCCAGCCGCACGCCGATAACGACGCCTACGCCGACGCGAACGCCGACGCCGACTTCGACGCCGACCGCGACGCCCTTCGGCACGCCCCCCGCCACTCCGACGCCGACACGGACACCGAACCCGCTGGCCAGCGCCTACTTCACGCTGACACCGTGCCGGGTGGTCGACACGCGAAAGCCGGACGGGCCGCTAAACGGGCCGTCGCTGGTGGCCGGTGCCACACGAGATTTCGTGGTCGCCGGAACGTGCGCGATCCCCTCGAGCGCCAGGGCCATCTCGGTCAACGTCACGATCGCGGCACCGACCGCCGCGGGGCATCTGCGACTCTTCTCCGGAGGGGCGCCACTCCCCATCGCCTCGACAATCAACTATCGGCCGGGTCAGACGAGGGCAAACAACGCGATCGTGACGCTCGGGGGATCCGGGGACATTAGCGTGCGGTGCGACCAGGCCTCAGGAACGGTGCAGCTGATCGTCGACGTCAACGGATATTTCGAGTAGCGCCTTCTTCGAATCCCGGCGTCCCGACCACAATTCAGCCGGCGCGGGCGACCGTCAGCTTCGCAATGTACTCACCCTTGGCGGCTGGGACAGCCTGAACCGTCAGGGTTCCCGTCCAGGCCTTTCCGTCGCGGCCGGTGAACTTCCAGGCGCTCCTATTCGGAGATGATTGCGCGGACTTGACGCTCGTCCAATTCCCCTTGGCCAGATCGCGGCTGAAGCGCTCTGCCAATTGGGCCTCGCCGAGGTCGGAGGTTCCGCGGAGAACGACTTCCCAGCGATCGGTCCCACCCTCCGTGCGCTCGATTTTTCACTTTCCGCTACCGTCCAGATCGAGGTCGGGAATGCTCCTGTCGGCGAGCGCCGCGCGCGCGAAGCCGGCCTTGGGGCGCCAGTCGTACTCCTCTGAGAGAGCGACCTGCTGGGCTTGCCCGTTGCCGAGCATCTTGGAGACGACGTGCAGGGCGCCGTCGATGCCCGAGGAGAGTCCGCCAGTCGTGATGATCTTGCCGTTGTCCACGAAGCGCCGATCCTCGACGACATGAATCTTGGGGTACCCGGTTCTGAGCTGGTCGATCCTGGAGCTCGTCGTCGTCGCCGTCAGGCCGTCGAGCAGGCCCGCGTCCGCAAGGAGGAAGGCGCCATTGCAGACCGACATGGTGTGCTCGGCACGGGCGGTGACGTCCGTAATCCACTTCAGCGTCGGTGCGCTCCTCTGCGCGGCAAAGATCCCTCCACCGGGAACCACGAGAACGTCTGGCTGAGGAGCATTCGCGAAGGAGTACTTCGGAACAACGGTCATGCCCATGGCCGTCGTGATCGGGTCCGTGGTCTCGGCGACGGTGTAGACGTCGAAACCGGCAACTCCAAAGACCTCGTAGGGTCCCGCGTAGTCGATGATTTGCACTCCGGTGAAGATCAGCAGGGCGACCTTCTTTCGCGGGTGGGCGTCCGCCGCCACGGAGTCCTGCTCGACGAGCGCCATGCCGCAGGTCGGACACACTCCCGGCTTGTCGTACACGGCGCTGTCGCACGGCAGGCCGCACGGCGGGCAGACGTAATGCTTGACCGTGTCGGAGCCCGCGGCCACATTCGGGGCCGACCCGAGAACCAAGGAAAAACAGAGCAGGAGAAGCGCCGCCGCCCGCGGCCATTTCGCCCGCGCCGGATGACGTCGAAGGAGACCCCTTCCCGTGTCGGCCATAAAGCCAGCCCTCCCGCATGCAGGTGGTAGCAGCCCCACGCGGCGGCCACCCCTGTAGCTTGTCTACAAGAGATACGGGCATCCGCGACGAAGGTTCTGCCGCCTGAGGAGTCAGGCACGCGCCCCTTCCGCCGTTTGCCAGCGCGCCGGCTTGAAGTGCATGAGTGCGTGCCTGACCCCGTTATGATGATTCGATGAGCAAGGCATCAATCCTGGAGCGCATCAGCAAGGGTCGGACTGACCTCGTATTCGACCTTCTCCGCTTGTCGGATTGGCGCCAATCCCTCCACGAGGGTGAGATCAAGGCTCTGCAGTGGTTCGTTTATTACAACGATGTGACGATGCGAACGGGGATTCACCCTTGAGCTGGGCTGGGGAAACGGGATGGAACGGAAGTTCCTGGGCGAATACTTGCACGAAAGTCGGGGGAGTGGGTGAAATGAGGCGCCTTCCCAACTTTCAATCCGGACAAGGCTGACGATGCCGGAAGTGACGACCTGGAAGGATCTGCTCCGTCCAGGCGATGCGACTTCGTTCTTCGATCGAGACCCGCTTCCTCCCTTCGATTCGAACCTTCGTGCCTACAGCGCGGGCAATGCCTGGTGGCTCGCCGAGCTCAGTCGGCTGATTTACCGGCACGACATCGAGGAGCCACCGACTCCGCCGGGGCCCTCGCGCAGTAGCTTTCTGACGAAGGTCGGGCTTCGGCAACTTGCATTCTTCAATTCGGAGCGTGCGGGCACGCAAGCGTTTCTCGTTCGATCGACCGGCTCCGCGCAATTCGCCGCCCTGGTGTTTCGAGGAACGGAAGAGGACGTGCGGGACACTCTTCACGACCTGGAGACTCTTCCAATTCGAGTCGCGAGCAACGATGTGCGCGTGCACGAGGGATTCGAGTCAGCTCTCGACGCTGTGTGGCCTGCCATCCTGCGCGAGCTCGAGAGGCTCGACTGCCCCTTTTTCTATTCTGGTCACAGCCTCGGAGCCGCACTTGCAACGCTCGCGGCTTCGCGCCGTCCGCCCCAGGCGGCTTACGTATTTGGATCACCTCTGGTTGGAAACGAGCCGTTCGCCGCAAAGCTCGCGTCCGTCGCGTTGTACCGGGTCGTCGATGACGCCGACGTCGTAACGGCCGTGCCGCCCGAGGCCTTCGGGTTTCGCCACGCCGGCGAGCTACACCGGATCGGTCCGCAACCAGAGGCCCCAGTCGGATTCGATCCGCTCATGTGGTTCCGGCGCCTCGTCGGTCCGCCGAAGCCGTTTGCCGATCACGCGCCCATCAACTACGTCGATCGCCTGCGCTGAATGCTGGCGGGGCGAACAAGGTAGGCCCCGGCGAGTAAACGAGCTCTTTCCGGCGCCCAACCTACGGCTACAGGGGACTCGTTCCGCCTTCGCCGGCCTTACGAGGCCAGGATGCGGCCGCCGGCGCCCACCCTCAGGCGTCTCCCGCGCCAGACGACCGTGCTTCCAAAAAAGGAGCCAAGCCAGAGGGCGGTCGACAGGAGATCGCGGATTGGTATGAGCCAGAGGTCTCTTGCAATCGTGCGGTCCCTGAGGAGCCTCGTCGCGAGGAACCACGCGACGGAAAGGCGCACGACGACAGCCGAAAGGGCGACCGACCAGCCGAGCGCCGACCCACCGGTGGAAAGAAGGAAGAGGAGTCCGGCCGCCGTGCCTTGCGTGAAGACAAGCCCCGCGTAGCTCCAGGGGCGCGAGGTGCGGATGCCGAGATTCCACCGATTCTGCCGGGCCCGAAGGTCGGCGAAGCTCCGGGTCCCCAGCCGGTGGTCGACGACATCGCTGGCGAGCTCCACATGGTGGCCGGCCTCGGCGGGGAGCTTTCCCAGCAGGTAGTCGTCCGCCAGGCAATCCTCGAGCGCCGCGAAGCCGCCGATGTCGTCGAGGACCTCGCGTCGGATGAGGATCCCGGCGCCCATCGCGAAGCTCATGCCTTCGAGCTTCCTCGCGACGAGTGCGCCGGGCAGAAACTCGGTGGAAAGGCTCAGGGCGTCGATCCTGCCGATCATGCCCTCGGCATTGGTGCGATACAGGCAGGTGACGACGCCCACCGCCGGATCGCGAAGGGGCTCGACCATGCGCTGCAAGTGGTCGCGCTCGACCCGAATATCGCTGTCGGAGACCAGAAGCAAAGGGTACTTTGCGTGCCGCGCGAGGTTGGCAACCGTGCGTACCTTCGGGTTTGCTCCGGAGGTACCCCGTCCGACGATGAATCGGATGTCGACTCTCGGGTGGTCCCGAGCAACCCGACGCGCGGCCGCGAGCCCCGGGTCGCCTTCGTCCTCCGCGCCGAAGAGGATCTCCCATGTCCCGTAGTCCTGCTCGCAGAAGGAGGCGAAGTTGGCCAGGGCGTCATAGTCGAGGCCGCGAAGGGGCTTGAGGATCGAAATGGGAGGCTGGTGGCCGGGCGCCGCGGCCGACCGGGTGCGCGCCAGGAGGTCCCGGGCTGCGACGACGGAGTAAGCGAAGAATGCCGTGGCCGACGCGCACAGCACGAGCAGGAGCGGACGAAGAACCGCCAGGGCCGGGAGCCAGGAATGGCTATGCATGGTCCGACCGGCAGCGAGAGGCAGTCGCGTCAAGGGTGGCAATGCGGCTGGCAACGAGGGCCTCCCGGACGCGTTCGCTGAGAAGAGCCGCGAGCTCCGACGGGCCCGAGGCGGGAGGCCCTTCGTACTTCGCTCCCGGAAGGGCCGCCGCGGGATGACAGTAGAGCTCGACCCGATCCGCGGCGATCCGTGGAATGAGGCCAAGAAGATAGCCTTCGGTGATCCGCCCGGTCGCGAGCAGCCCGTACACGCGCTCCGAGAAGGCGATGCCCACCGCGCCGAGGCGCCGTCTGCCGTGCCGCCGCAGGAGGGCAAAGACGAAGCTCCAGACGATCTTGCGGGCGGCGCCATGAGGGTCGAGCGAAAGCGCGAGACCCAGCTCCTCGGCCGGGACGCGAATGGCCGGAATGCGAAACGCCTCGGCCAACCCGATGAGGATCTCGAGCACGACCGGATGGAGGTGCATGTGGTGGTGGCCGTCGACGTGAGAGAGCGTCAACCCGGTGTCGGCGAAACGCTGGAGCTGAGCCCGGATTTCGCGCTCGAGCTCGAGCCTGGCCGAGCGTGAGAACTGGTAGCGCAGGCCGGCGCGGACCAACCCTTCGCGAAACTCGCCCGAGGGCTCCGTCAAGTGCGGGATTTCCGAGGGCGGGAGGGCCGCACGGCCGTCCACGACCGCCAGGTGAAGCCCGACCGCCAGGCCCGGAAGGGAGCGGGCCAGCGCGATCGCCTCCGCGGCGGCGTC
>JBGPCK010000176.1:0-5272 GCA_041481715.1 Thermoanaerobaculia bacterium
CATCGAGACGAAGTTGGCGGCGAGGCCCGCGGCCGCGACACCGAGCATCACGCCGCTTTCCACGGGAACCGGCTCGCGGAACCGGCCAAGCGCCTCGAACAGAATCCAGGCCGCCATCACGAGCAAAAGCTGCGCGTTCACGAACGCCGCGAGAATCTCCGCTCGGTAGAACCCGAAGCTGTGCCGGCCCGTGGGGGCCCGGTCGGCGAGGCTCATTGCGGCATAGGCCAGGATGAGCGCGGCAATGTCCGCGAACATGTGCGCGGCGTCGGCGAACAACGCGAGGCTCCGGGACAACAGACCCCCGGCCACCTCGAGCACGAGCACGGCGGCGGTCAGAACGAGCGCCGCGCGCAGCCGTCCTCGCCACGCCCTCCGGTCGGCGGCGGGCCGCAAGGCCTCCGCGTGGGAATGGGAACGGGCGAGCTCCACTATCTTTCCTCCGCCGCCTCGACCTCGACGCGGGCGTCGTTGAAGCAGGCCCCGCCGGCCAGATCGGTCAGCGTGTCGGGCGCCAGGGCCGAGGCGGTCGAGCCGTTGTCGGTGTTGTGGCTCCAAAGCCCCTTCGGCAGGAAGACGACTCCCACCCGCATCGCGCCGTTGAGTCGCACACGGCAACGCACATCTCCGCGCTCGTTGAAGACGCGCACGGCCGCCCCATCCGCGAGCCCTCGGGCAGCCGCGTCGTCCGGGTGCATCTCCAGCGCGACTTTGCCCCGCCGCAGCTCGCCGAGCGTGGAACTGATCGTCCGATCCGTGGCCGGCGAAATCAAGGCCAAAGGAGCCTCGGGCCTCGCCGGATCCTCCCGGAATCCATAGAGCCCGACCGGCGATTCGCGGTCCAGCTCCTCGGGAACCAGATGAACCTTTCGGTCCGCGGTGCGGGGAAAGGCGTCCACGAATTGCACCGGCGCCATCCCGATCGAGGGGAAGGCCACGCCGTCGCGCGTCAGCGCCTCGCGAAATTGCCCACCGGTCCGGCTCGACGCGAAGATCGCCCGCCCCAGGTCGGCCGCCGTCTCGGGGTCCCCGGGCCGCGCCACGCCGGTCCGGCGGCACAGGTCGGCAAACACTTCATGGTTGGGGCGAGATTCGCCCACGGGCGGGATGACCGGCAGTGCCTCCTGCAGGACAAACGCACCGTAGCCGCGCGAGAGCTCCAGCCGCTCGAGGAACGTCGTCGCGGGTAGCACAACGTCGGCGTAGCGCGCGGTGTCGGTCATCACCGGGTCGAAGACGACGGTGAACAGGTCCTCGCGCTCGAGCCCGCGCCGAACCTTCCCCTGTTCGGGCAGCGTCATCAAGGGGTTCGCGTTGTAGACGAAGAGGAGCTCGACCGGAGGCACGGCGGAAAGCAGCGTCTCGCCCACCAGGTTCATGTTGATTTCCCGCGTCGCGGCCGGCCTCTCACCTGCCGCCGCAAACGAGTCGAGATCCCAGATTGAAGAGTTGGAGAGCGTGTAGCCGCCGCCGCGCACGCCGAACTTCCCGGCGACCGCGGGCAGCGCCAGAACCGCGGCTGCCGCCGAGCCGCCGTTGCGGTTGCGTTCGAGCCCCCACCCGCACCGGAGCGCCGCGGGAGCCGAGTCGGCGTAGAGGCGCGCGAACCGTTCGATCTCGGCGGCGGGCACGCCCGAGGCCTGCGCGGCCTGCTCCGACGTCCAGGCTGCCGCGCGGCGGCGCAGCTCGCCGGAGCCGGTCGTGTGCTCGCCAAGAAACCGCTCGTCGGCGCGGCCATTCTCGAAAAGCCAGTGGATCACCGCGAGGGCCAGCGGCAGATCGCCGCCCGGCCGCACCGGGAGGTGGATGTCCGCGCGCTCTGCCAGACGGGTGCGGCGCGGGTCCACAACGACGAGCTTGCCGCCGGCGCGCTGCGCGGCCTGAATGTGCGGGAGCAGGTGGATCCCCGAGACCGACGGGTTGACCCCCCACAGCACGATGAGTCGCGCGTGCGCGTAGTCCTGAATCGCGATTCCCGCCATCTTTCCGTAGAGGCCTGCCGCCGCACGCCCCGACGGGACCGAGCAGACCGTTCGCGCCAGCCGCGATGCGGACAGACGCGCGAAGAGGCGGGCGTCCGTCGTGTCCTGCGAGAGATAGCCGTTCGAGCCGCCGTAGGAAAGCGGCAGGATCGCCTCGCCCGATCCCTTCGCCGCGAGCTCCTTCATCTTCGCCCCGACCAGATCGAGCGCCTCGTCCCAGCTCGAGCGCCGAAAACGCCCCTCTCCCTTGCGCCCCTCGCGGATGCGGGGATACAGGACGCGGTCCGGCCCGTGGACGTGCTCCGGAAACCGACGAACCTTCTCGCAGATGAATCCTTCCGTCAGAGGGTTCACGCGGCTGCCGCCCACGGCAACCACCCGGTCTTCCTCGACGCGTACCTCGAGGCTGCAAGCGTCCGGGCAGTCGAGGGGACAGGTGCTCGCCGCGATGCGCGAGGGGACGGGCTTCCGGCTGGCTTCCAAGGTTGGCTCTCCTCCTGAGTTGTCCGACTCGCGATGGTAAGCCAGACAGGGCCTCCCGGCCAACCCCGCGGACAGGAGCCCGGCCGCGGCGGGCGCGGCGTTGCGCGTAAATCCAGGGGTCAGTGAATGAACGGCCGGCGAAAGGGACGAAAGAAAAGGCTAGCGAATCTCCTGGAAATAGCCGTGCAGCTCGCGCAGAGCGGGCCGATTGATCCTTTGTTCGCGAAGCGACTCGCGCAGAAGCTGCAGGGCGGCCATTCCCTCCGGCACCATGTTGAGCTCCTGGATCACCGGGATCGCCGCGAGGACCGACTGGGTCGCCGCGGCCTCCTGACCGAGCTCGAGCAGCAGGTCGGCGACGACCAGGTGCAGAGCCGCGACGTCGGCGCGCATCCCGATCGTCTCGAACTCCGTCTGTGCCTCGCGATACGCCTCGATCGCGGCCGTGATCTGCCCCGTCTCCCGTAAGAGCGTCGCAATGCCCCACTGCACCTTCGCCAGAGCGACCCGGTCCTCGAGCCGCCTGAGGACTGGAATCGCGTGCCGAGACGCCTCGAGGGCGCGCTCGACGTCTCCCTGCATGCCGTACAGATGCGTCAGGTTCCCGTAGGCGGAGGCGAGCAGCTTCTCGCTTCCGAGGCTCTCCGCTTCGCGGCAGATCTTCTGGAAGACTTCGACCGCCTCGCCAAGCTTCTCGCTCTCCATGAGCGCGAGGCCCTCCAGGAACCGGGCCTTGAGCTCCTCCTGCGGCATCGTGAGCTTCCGGAAGCTCTGAACCAGGGAGGGTGAAAGCTCCAGTACGGCCTCGAGGTTTCGCTCCTCCATGCGCAGCGCCAGGCGCTGGTAGGCCAGACGCGAGAGGTCCGCTACGGCATTCATCGTATGGCGGAATCCGGCCTCCGACCGATCGAACCAGAGCCGCGACTCGTCGCGACGGGAGAGCTGCCGGCACGCCGTTCCGGCCAGAAGCGCAAACTCGCCGAGGAAATACTCGCGCTCGTCGAAGAGGCCAATCGGCCGTTCGGGAGTCTGGAGAAACCGGTAGACGAATCCTGCTTCGTCGCAGACCGTTACCGGAGACGTATCCAGCCGATCGCGCAGCCGGGCCGCGAGCGAAAGCAGGACGTCGGGCTCCTCAAGGCGCAGCTCTCCGGCGAGCGCCGTACGGTCCTCGAGCGGGAGCGCCAGGATCCGCTCGGTCGATCCCTCGACCTCTTCCGGAGTGATCCCGCGCTGCGGAAATCGAATCACGCGACCCGTCATCAGACGTCCTCGTCAAAGCGAGTCTGAAGATCCATCGCGAGATCCTCCGGCTCGCGGGAGAGGACCCGGTTCAGGCCTTCGTCGCCAGAGGGCCGCCCCCCGAGCTTCCACATCTGGAGCGACCGGCCGTACTGGCATGCCGCGGACAGCAGGGAGAGGCGCAGCGCCTTGGCCGGCATCTGAGGCCCGCCGCCCCGCTTGGTGAGGCGTAGGAACCACACGAGCAGGTCTTCCTCTGCGCCAGAGGTTTCCTCTGGACTTAGGCGGTAGTAGGTAAGGAGCGTCGTGCGGATGACGCTCTGGAGACGCGCGAAGACCTCGCGCGCCTCTTCGTCTCGAACTGGCGATGTATTCGGCACTCTATAAGCTCTCGGGAGATTCGCTCAAAAGGCTACACGACTCCCTCGGTGCCGTCAAAGGCACAAACGTGGGGAGGAACCGCCGAAGACCCGCCCGTGGAGGGACTTGGCTTAGGTCGGGATGATGCCGCCGATCTTGATTACGAAGCGGGTCGTCTTCTTCTCGGGCCGTGCGGCGCGCGGCTGCTCCGTTTCGGGCTGCCTTTCGGGGAGCCGGGCGGGGGTGGTGGAAGAAGCCATCGTCGTCTCCTTTCGCCAAAAACGCTCGGACCCTCCGAGCGGGTCACCGTCCTGTCGAATCTGCCGGGAATTGGATCACAAATCGGGGGGAAGGGTATCCCGACATTCGACCCACCGGCTAGAATCGGCGAGGAGAACCATGCCCCGTCCGAAGGGCCTTGCGACGACGCCCTTCCTTTCAACCTCCTGGAAATGAACCGATTGGGCTACTCTACGCACCCGGCGGCGATCCTGCCGCGAGAGGAGTAGCCCGATGCTTCGAATCCCCGCCGCCGCGGCAATCCTGGCGCTGATCGCGCCGATGGCCCTGGTCCAGAAGAAGGGCCCGACGCCAAAGAAGACCGGCGCGACACCCGATGTCCTGACCTTCCAGGCCACCGAGAAGCTCCTTGGCAATGGACTCAAGGTCATCGTGGTCCCGACCGGGTTTCCCAACATCGTGTCGCTTCAGATCCCCGTTCAAACCGGCTCGCGCAACGAAGTGGAGCCGGGGAAATCCGGCTTCGCGCACTTCTTCGAGCACATGATGTTTCGGGGCACGAAAGACTACCCGCCCGAGAAGTACCAGGGAATCCTGACGCAGGTCGGCGCCCGGCAGAACGCCTACACGACGGACGACTACACCAACTACCACACGACCTTCTCGAAGGACGACCTCGAGCTGATGCTCCGCGTCGAGGCCGACCGCTTCGAGCATCTCTCCTACGACGAAGCCGCGTTCAAGACCGAGTCGCGCGCGGTGTTGGGCGAGTACAACAAGAACGCCGCCAACCCGATCATCAAACTCGACGAGGTCCAGCGGGAAAAGGCCTTCACGACCCACACCTACAAGCACACGACCATGGGCTTCCTCAAGGACATCGAGGACATGCCCAATCAGTACGCGTACTCGAAAGAATTCTTCCAGCGTTGGTACCGCCCCGAGTACACAACCGTCATCGTCGC
>JBGPCK010000177.1:0-5269 GCA_041481715.1 Thermoanaerobaculia bacterium
GCGTGGCTCGACGTAACTGCCCACGCCGAGAGTCAGCCGGCGCGGCTCGCCTCGACGAAAAGGCCGCCACCACAGTCCGACGTCGGCGGTGTCCGGATTCGCCCCGTAGATCAGGCCGCGCCCGTCCGGGAGCGGAGCTGGAAAGACCGCTCGGCGTGAGGTCCGGATCACCGGTTCGGCCGCGCCGCCCGAGGAGGGGACGCGATCGATCTCGGTCGGCTCCGCATTGGTACCTGAAATCCCGTAGTTGAAATAGATCTCGCGGCCGTCCGCCGACCACGCGGGCCAGTGAGCGTGGAGACCACCGCGCGATTTCAGGATCTCTCGTTGATTGCCTCCGTCCGCGTCCGCGACCATCAGCGCATCGCCCCTCGTAGAGCCGGCGACCACGAAGACGATGCGTCGCCCATCCGGAGAGAACCGGACGGCATGACCGTTCGCGAGGAACTGACGAGGCGCGCCGCCGAGGGGCGCGGGAAGAGCCCAGCTCTTGAAGCCCGCGGGTGAAGGCGATGCTCCCGCCGGGCCCATATCGGCGAACAACAGGGTTCCGTCGGGAGAGATCTCCAGTCCGCCGACGTCCGTCCGGCTCTGGATCTGAAGACCGGACGGCAGCGGCAGCGTGGCGGGTTCGCCTCCCGCCAGAAACTTCACGCGGAGGTCGGTGCGTCCGCCGGCGTCCGAAAGATAGGCGACCCACTTGCCGTCGGGAGAGAGGACGGGGGCGAAGTCGCGGGCCGGGCCAGACGTCAGGCGGACGGCCCGGGAGAACGCGGGAAAACCGCCGCGAGAAAGCAGCGGCCGCAAGAGAAGACCGGCGCCGAAGGCGAAGAGGGCCGCGGCCGCAATCCCGAGAGCGGAAAGGCGCCGCGCCCGAGGAGGCCCAATCGGAGAGGAGGCCGGCGCCGACGATCCGGTGGACAGAGAATCGAGCGCGAAGGCGAGGTCCCGCGCCGACTGGAAGCGTTGCAACGGCGCCTTCTCCAGACACCGCAGGACGGTGCGCTCGAGCGCTGGCGGCGCGAGGACCGGAAGCCCCGGAGGGTCGCTCTTGAGAATCTCGGTCATCACGTCTGCCGCGGTCAAACCGCGAAACGGGCGAGCTCCGGATGCCATCTCGTAGAGAACGGACCCGAGCGAAAAGATGTCCGTGCGCGAGTCGAGGGCCAGGCCGCGGACCTGTTCCGGCGACATGTAGCTGACGGTCCCGACCAGGGCGCCGGGCTCTGTCAGGTTCGATGCGGTTGGCGATCGAGAGCCGCCACTTGAAGGCGGGGTGGCGAGCTTCGCAAGCCCGAAGTCGAGAAGTTTGACGCGCCCGTCGCTCGTGACCATGATGTTCTCAGGCTTGACATCGCGGTGAATGATGCCGGCGTCGTGCGCCACGGCGAGCCCCTGCGCAATCTGCGAGGCGATCGAGAGGAATCGGCGAATCGGGATCGCCCCTTCGGCGATCAGCTCGCGCAGGGTCGAGCCCTCAACGAACTCCATCCCGACGTAGCTCGTTCCATCGGAGGACCCGATGTCGTAGATGGTGATGATGTTGGGATGATTGAGGGCGGAGGCGGCCCGGGCTTCCTGCTCGAATCGTGCCAGCCGTTCGCGATTTCCGGAGAGTTCGGCCGGCAGGACCTTGAGCGCCGCCTCACGGCCCAGGCGCGCGTCCCTCGCACGGTAGACCTCTCCCATGCCACCCGCGCCAAGCGGCGCGATGACCTCATAAGGGCCGAGGCGCGTGCCCGACGCCAACGTCATATCTCGGATTCCAAAGGAATTCTAAGCCCCGTTGAGCCATTCATGGCGGTTTCACGCGCCGCCGGATCGTCTCAAGAAACGACGGCTTACGTTTCGATACGGCTCCGACGGGTGGCCGCAGCGGCGGCGCTTCTCTGGCCTGTTTACGAGAGCCGTGTACGTCGACGGCGTGGAACGAATTGCCGGCTTCCGCCGCGGCGACCGGGCTAGTCGTCGATCCGGGTCGCGCGCTCCATGAGGCCCGAGAGGTCGTAGGAGCCCGGGGCGAAGTGGAGCGTGAGCGCCCCCTCCTGGAACTGCGTGCGCTCGAGCGAAAGATCCACGCCCGGCGGCATCCACTCGTTCAAATTGACCACCATGATGCGGTCTTCCGGGTAGTACGTCAGCAGGCCCGGGGGCGCCTTCTGGACCAGGTACGTCAGGAGCTGATCCGGGATCGGGATGAAGGAGAGGGCCTGTACCCGGTCGAGCACGAAGGCGAGGAATCCATCCTTCAGGCGTAGCTGAGAGGCCGTCGCCCGGGCGGACAGGGGGACGCCGAAGCGATGGACCACGATCGTCGCCGCAAGCTCCCCCGGCGTCAACTCGATCGACAGATCCCGCAGCTCCGGAATCTCCTCGAGCGCGCGGCGCACCAGAGCGTTCAAAGTTCGCTCACGGAAAGTCAGGGTCAGGCCGCTCCAGGTAACCCGATGACCCTCGGGCTCCTCTTGGGGCGGCGGCACCGCTTGCGCCGTCGCTTGACTCGTCATGGTCGTGCTGAGTCTATTGTAACGCGCGGCGGCGCCGCGCGATTCCGCGACGCATGGCACTTTGGTGCGACGGCCCCGCACGGGCGAGACGGTGGCCGCTTGCGTCGTCAAAGCGATGTCTTTACGCGCGTCGGCTTCGTAGGGGCGGCCCTCGCGGCCGCCCGCGGGCGGGGACAAGCCCCGCCCCTACGACGAACGCCGCACTCGGCGCTACAGGAGGTAGGCGAGAGCGAACCCGACCTGAGCGGCCATCATGAGCAGGTACATGTGAGTCCAGGCGGGATGGTTCTCGGTCGAGGCCAGCTCATCGGGATTGCGCAGCAGAAGCCGAGCCGCATAGGCGCCCCACCCGGCGAGCAGGAAGCCCAGCACGACGAGCAGCGGCCGGTTTCCCGTCAGGAGCGCTTCGGACGGGTCGCCCGGATCGGGCAGCCACGCGAAGACCGGAATCAGCAGCCAAGGCAGGACGAAGAAGGGAGCGATCATTTTCGCCGCTTTCCTCACCCCGAAGCGGATGGGCAACGTGATGCAGCCGTGCGCCCGGTCGCCCTCCATGTCGGAGAAATCCTTGGTGGACATGGCGCCGAGCAGAAACAGGGCGAAGATCCCCCCGATCGCCCATGCTTCCCAGACCGCCACCGAAGCCACGAAGGCCCAGCCCGCAACCTTGAGCAGCCCTCCCCGCGGGATTGCGATCGTCACGTTGGCCGCGAGCCAGTGGCGCTTCGTGCGTCCGAACGCCGGAAAGGAATAGATGAAGGTCGCAAGCGCCCCGAGGCAGTAGATGAAGAAGGCTGCGTGAAGCGCGACCGGGGCCCCGAAACGCTGCCCGAAGGACTCGTAGGGGTACGGCACGACGATCCACGTCGGGAAAATTGCCAGGACGTACAGAACGGCGGCGAGCCAGGAGGCGCGCCCGATGGAGACCTCGCCTGTGACGAGCGGCCGCTCCGGCTTGTTCTTCCGGTCGATCTCGAGGTCCGCAATCTGGTTGACGATGTTGGAGGCGGCGTTCATGGCCGAGGCGCAGAGGGACCCGAGCGCCACCGTGAGCACGACCGACCAGGTCACGCGCCGCGAAGGGTCCGGGTTGTGCGCCGAGCCGAACGCGCAGACCGCGCCGGAGACGATGCCGAGAAGCGGCGGCAGGAGCGTGAAGGGACGCGCCAGACGAAGGTAGCGCTTCATCGGGGAAATACAGAGAAGGCAAGGCCGATCCACACGGCGGCGAGGCCCCCGGCGAAGGTGTTCAGGGCGTTGGCAAAGTCATGGTCGAGAGAAAAGCCGGCCCGGCGGCCGAGGTCCTTCAACAGACTCTCGGCCAGGCTCCCGAGGAATCCACCCGCGACGACGAGCCAAAGGACTCCCGGAAGGGCGACCCTCAGCGGCCAGGCCGCTAGCGCGATCAACGCCGCGCCGAGCAAGCTGGCCAGCGTCCCCGGTACGGAGACGGCGCCCGGCGTCCCGACGGGCAACGGGCGAAGGGTCCAAGGCGAGAAGGCCCGTTTCCCGCGAAGAGTTCCGACCTCCGTGCCGAGGGTGTCGGCCAGAGCGGCCGCGAGCGCCGCCGGAAAGGCGATCGGGGGAAAGCGGAGCATCAGGAAAGCCAGCGGCACCGCGCAGTTGGCCACGACGTTCGCCGCGGACCGCCGTCCCTCGTTGGACTCGGCCAACCCCGCGTGCTTCTTCCTTCGGTACCCGAGCTTCGTCGCCAGGGTGCCGATCAGAAAGAAGGCCCACAGGAGGCCGTAGCGTCCCCAGCCTCCAAACGTGACGACCAGGAACCCGACGATCGCTCCGCTCACCGCACCCGAACCTCGAAGGAAGCCCAGGCGCCACGCGAGAATGCCGACCGCCAGATTGACCGCGGCGGCGAGCAGGACCGATTTGCCCGAGGGAGACCCTGGAGGCAACGACCAGATCGGAGGATACATGGCCGCCAGCGACAGGATCGCCAGAGCCGTCGGAACGGCCGCCACGATGTTGTCGTCGATGCCCGCCCGAACTGATTCGAGAAATGCGAACAGCGCCGCTCCGATCCAGAGGACGGCTACGATCTCGGGTTGCGGCGGGTGGCCGACGTAGAACCAGAGCACGAGCACCGACGAGAACGTGCTTACGGCCCAGTTCGCGACGAGCCCGATCCAGGTCTTTTCCCGATTCCACGGGAGGACGGGCCCGCCCCCGAGCGTCCCCGCTATCGAAGCGGCCGGATCCCCGAACGCCATCATCGCCCAGACCACCGCGACGATGTCGAGCTGCTGTCGAAACAGCAAAAGGAGCGCAAGCACCATGGCCGGATACGCCACGATCCCGACATCGCGCCTGCCGGCGGCCTCCCGATAGATCCCCCGCCCGATCCGCGGCATGACGAAGAGGTTGAAGAGGAGCGCGAGGAGGGCGCAAAGGGCGGCCTGCTGCCACGTCAGCCAACGCAGCGCCAGGGCGAAGAGCCCCATTCCGGCATGGACCGCCTTGCGCTGCCACTCGGAGGCGGGAATCTTCACGCAGTCGAGGTGTCGCGGTCCAAGAGGTACTCCGCGAGAGGCTCGCGGAAGTGGCGGATCGCGCGGCCGGTGACCCGCTCGTACTTTCCGGTGTCCAGAACCGAGTAGGCCGGCCGACGGGCAGGCCGCGCGAGCACGGCCGAGTCGATCGGCGAGACCTCCACCTCGGAATGCCCCGAGAGCGCCACGATCTCCCGCGCGAAGTCGAACCAGGTCACGGCGCCTCGGTTGGCGAAGTGATAGATGCCGATGGCC
>JBGPCK010000178.1:0-5263 GCA_041481715.1 Thermoanaerobaculia bacterium
AGGCCGAGCACGGCGCTCCGAAAGCTGCACTTGACGACGTAGTCGGAGAGGGCGAGGACCAGGGCTCTCCGGATCCGGGCCGGGTCGGACTCCCGCGGGACGATCGGCGCCTTTCCGCCTGGCAGCTCGATCGTCCAAAAATCCTCCTGGAAGGACTGCCCGCGGCCGACCACCCGTCCGGAAGCGTCGAGCGCCATCGAGCCGCCGTCGAAGACGAGGCTGTCGTTGCCGCCGACGAGGTTGCAGGAAACCAGGGGCACGCCGGTGCTGCGCGCGATCCGTCCCATGAAGCGCTCCCGCAGCCGTTCCTTGCCGAGCGAGTAGGGAGAGGCCGAGATGTTGGCGTGGAGGTCGATCCGCTGCGGCTTGAGCTCGCTGACCGGGTCGGTCGGATAGAGAGGGCGCTTCCAGAAGGTCTTGTCGTTCCAGATGTCCTCGCAGATCGTCACCCCCACGCGGGCGCCGGAGACCCTGAGAACGAGCGGACGCTTCCCCGGCTCGAAGTAGCGTCCCTCGTCGAACACGTCGTAGTTCGGCAGCAGCCGCTTGCGGTAGATGGCGACGATCCGGCCGCGGCGGGCCGCCACCGCCACGTTGAAGACCGTGCGGCCGGTCTTCGCCCGGTTGCGCTCGACCGATCCGTAGAGCCAGAGGGCGGGCCCCGTGGCGCGGGCGATGCGTGCCGCCGTCTTCTCGGCTTCCTCGAGAAATGCGCGCTGCTCGACCAGATCGCGGGGCGGGTATCCGCAGACCGCGAGCTCCGGGAAGAGGACGAGGCCGGCCCCCTCCGCCTCCGCCCGGCGGCCGGCCGCCAGGATCTTTTTCGCGTTGCCGGCGAAGTCGCCGATCGTCGTGTCGATCTGGGCGACGGCGACTCTGGGCACGGCCATCACAGGGTCTTGGGGTGGACGTGCTTCGACTCCCGACCCGGCGCCCTCAACCCTCGACCTCGCGCATCAGCGTCCGTCCCGACCAGCGATCCGCCGGTGTGGGCCGAAGGGGGTCTCGCATCGTGACGAGCAGCGGGAGACCGAGCGCCGCGGCTGCGAACGCGCTGCCGGCCCAGCGCCATGCCGCCTCGGCCGGCGTCAGACGGCGACCGGAGTGGCTCGGGCGCGTGGTGAGCCCGGCGAGGCTCATTCCCACGGTCCGCCCGAAGAGCGTCAGCGGCAACGCGATGAACACGAAGGAGAAGCCGAGCCCGAAAGCGGCCGCCCAGGCGAGCCCGCCGACGTGCGGCGCCCGCCCGGTGGCCGCGACCGCGCCGATCAGTGCGAGCGTCACGGCGAGTGAGGAGCCGGCCAGGTCTGCCGCGAAGGCGATCGCCCGCGCGGACAGCGTAGCGCCGGCGGGCTCGAAGTCCGGCGCACGATCAACGGTTTCCGCGGCGAGAGGCAGGGCGAAGTCCCTCGGGCCGCGTTCCTCTCGAAGCGGGAGGTCGGCGAGCGGCTGGTCGAGCGCAGGGTCGGCGGAAACGGGCGGTCTCAAGGCCGGTGTGAAAGGTGGTGAACGTAGATACGCCCCAGCAGGTCGAGGTCTCCCTTCTGGTAACGCTCCGCGAACTTCCGGTGACGAAGGACCTCGGTGTCCTGGGGATCCAGGGCGAGGGCCTCGTCGAAGGACTGCTTCGCCTTCTGATAGAGGCCGTTCTGTAGCTGTGTGATGCCCTGATTGGCGTAGCAGCGCAGCAGGTACGAGCGCGCGTCCTGGTTGCCCTTGTCCGCCTGGTAGATCCTCCAGAGCACCGGGACCGCGGTGTCGTACTCGCCCTCGTTGTAGAGCTTGACCGCCGGCGTCAGCTCGGCAACCTTGTCGGAGGCGGCGGACATCGATTGCGCGAACGCCGGGTCGCCCTGGAATGACGCGGCGACGGCGCTGAAGCCCTTCAACGCATCGATGTAACGCTTCTCGGCGAGTGCCCTTTCGGCGCGCGCCCGCACGGGGGCCGGATCGTTCGCCTCGCCCGGGCCCGTCGATTCGAGCGGCGCCGCCGCCGGTGCCGGGGCGCTCGAGGGAGAAGCCTGCTCCGCCTGCGTCTTCACCAGCGAGTCGAGCAATTGTCTGGCCTTCTCGTAGCCCGGGTCGGACGGGCGGATGCGCTTCAACTCGGCGATCGTCTCCGGAATTCTTCCCTCCTGGAAGAAAGCGGTGGCCTTCTCGAGCGATCCGGCGACCCGAGCGGGCGAGGAAGGCGCGGCCGCCGGACGAGGCTGATGGAACAGAAACCAGTACCCGATCGTCACCAGCCCGATGAAGGCGACGGCGATGATTGCGACTCTCGGGTTTAGACGGAGACCCGGGTGAGGCTCTCCTTTTTTCTCGGAGGGTTCCTTGCGGGAGGCCGGACCCGCCGCCAGCTCCCCCGCGGTTTCATCCGGTTCCGCGGACGCGTCCGACGGCATTCCCGAAGCCATCTGCTTCGAGATTCGTTCCAGATAGGAGAGGGCGGTGGGCTCGCTCGCCTCGACCGCCAGAACCTGAAGAAACTCCGCCCGCGCCGAAGCGTAGTCGCCGCCGTCGAATGCCTCGCGACCCGCCTCCAGCATCTGTCCGACGCGCTTGTTGCCTTCGGCCAGATTCTGCCGCGTCTTTTCAATCCGCGTGACCGCCTCGAGGCTGTTGATGTCGATCAGGAAGATGCGGGACCAGATTTCGATGGCGGCTTCATGATCTCCACGGGCCGCCGCCTCATCCCCCTGGTGGAGGAGTGCAGCAATTTCCCCTTCGGCCTTGGCCGGATCTTCCTCGGCGGCAGGCCGGGCGGAAGGCGTCTGGAGGACGAGCGAAGGCGCACCGGGGGCCGCCGCCGACGCCGCGTCGGGAGACTCTCCCTCGCTCCAGAGGTCGCCGGGGGAGCCGGGGTCGGCGCCCGGTGCGGTGGCCGGCAGAAGCGGGCCACGGCGGGTCGCGGGGAAGTCCGGGGGCGGCAGCACCTTATTGTGCTGGTCGCCGCCATCCAGCGTGAGAGCGTCGAGGGACAGAGCGTCGAGACCGGCCGCCGCCGACGCCCCCCTGGGCGCCCCAAAGGAGATCTGCGGCTCGAGGGTCGGCGAGTCGAAGCGATCTGCGGAGCTGCCGGCCATGGGCCCGTCCAGGTCCATCATGCCGCCCAGGCCCGAGGACGGCGCGGCGTCGCGGCCGACGACGCTGCCGGCGCCCGTCATGCGCCGCTCGAGCAGCGCCACGGCCGGATGTTCGGGATCGAGGCCGCGCATCCGATCGAGCTCGACCGCGGCGTCCTTCGGGCGCCGGGCCTCCAGGAGAGCGAGCGCGCGGGAGCGAGAAGCTTCGAAGTCGCCCTGGACCTCCTTCTTCCGGCGCGCCTTCTCGAGGAGGTCGGTCGCGTGGACGTTGCCCGGCAGCGCCGTCAGGACCTGTTCCGCGGCGTTGATGCAAGCGTCGAAGTCGCGGGCGTTGTAGCTCTCGACCGCCCGGACCAGTAGCTTCTCGGCGTCGGCCGTCGAGGGGCGCTGCTGGCGCAGTGGCGTCGTGGCGACAATTGCCTCGAGCTCGATCAAGTCCACGTCGGCCGCCGGGTTTTTCGCCTTCTCGAGCAGCCGGCGGGCCGGCGAGAAGCGCGGGTCCATCTTCAGGATGAAGTCGCACCCGATGAGGCAGTCGTCGAGCTTCCCTTCCTGATAGAGGCTCAGGGTGTGCTTGAAGGTGGAGAGGATCTTTTCCCGGACCTCCCGCGGCAGGGAAGGGTTTCCGGGATAGACGCCGGGGTTGGTGGACGCGCCGCTCACCGGGCCGCCCCGGTCTTCGCGGCCCGTGCAGGTGAAGGCCTTTTCGAATTCACGACTGTGTCGATTATAAACTCTCGCCGCCATGAGAACGGTCATCGAATGCGTTCCGAACATCTCCGAGGGTCGGGAGCGCGCCCGCGTCGAAGAGATCGCGGCGGCGGTGCGCGCGGTTCCCGGCGCGCGGCTGCTCGACGTTTCGTCCGACGCCTCGCACAACCGCAGCGTCCTGACGCTCCTGGGCGACGCCGCGGGCGTCGCCGCCGCGGTGCGCGCTCTCTTCGAGGCGGCGCTGCCGCGCATCGACCTGACCCGGCACGCCGGGGAGCACCCGCGCATGGGGGCGGTGGACGTCGTGCCGTTCATCCCGATCCGCGGGGCGACCATCGAGCAGTGCGTCGCGCTCTCGCGCGAGGTCGGCGCCGAGATCGCCGAGCGCTTCGGCGTTCCCGTTTACCTGTACGAAGACTCCGCCTCCTCGGAGCGCCGCCGCAACCTCGCGGAGATCCGCAAGGGAGAATTCGAGGGCTTTGCCGAGAAGATGAGGAGCGCGGAGTGGAAGCCCGATTTCGGGCCGGACCGCCCGCACCCGACGGCCGGCGTCGTGGCGGTCGGCGCGCGGGCGCCGCTGATCGCCTACAACATCAACCTCGGCACGCGGGACCTCTCCGTGGCCGACCGCATCGCCAAAGCCATCCGGCACCTCGGTGGAGGCTTTCGCTACGTCAAGGCGATGGGCGTCGATCTGGCGGACCGGGGCCTGGTGCAGGTATCGATCAACATGACCAACCATAAGAAGACGCCGCTCCACCGCGTCTTCGAGTGCGTCCGCTCCGAGGCCGATCGCTACGGCGTGCCGGTCGTCGGCTCGGAGATCGTCGGCCTGACCCCCGCCGAGGCCCTCTACGCGGCGGCGGAGCATTACTTGAGGCTGGAGAACTTCTCGGGCGATCAAGTCCTCGAAACCCGATTGCTCGAGGAGGAAGACTGAGGAGCTGTGAGTCTAGGGTTGACAGTTTTCAGATTGGGAGCCTCGGGGCGAAGACCGACAACGGACAATTGAAAAACTACTCCCTCTCCACCTCGATCCCGTAGCTCTTCAGCTTTCGGTACAGGTTCGACCGCTCGATCTCCAGGGCCTGGGCGGTGCGTGTGACGTTTCCGCGGTTGCGCCGGAGCGCCGTGAGGATGTAGCGCCGCTCGAAGTCCTCGCGGGCCTTCCGCAGCGGCGCATCGCGGGGAATGGCGCCATCCTCGCGCCGGAACTCGGCCGGCAGCTCCTCCGCGCCGATCTCCTGGTTTGGAGACAGGATCATGAGCCGCTCGATCAGATTCTTCAGCTCCCGCACGTTGCCGGGCCACCGATAGGCCCGGAGGGACTCGAGCGCTCGAGCGGAAAGTCGTTTGGACCGCCGCCCGAAGCGCTGCGACGCCTGCTCGAGGAAGTGCCGGGCGAGCAGGGGAATGTCGTCGGTGCGATCCCGCAATGCCGGAACGTCGATGGGCACGACCGCGAGGCG
>JBGPCK010000179.1:0-5250 GCA_041481715.1 Thermoanaerobaculia bacterium
AGCGCTCTGATGAGAATGCGGTATTGCTTCCTGGGGCTCTCGGCGCCGACGCTCGCCGCCGCAGTCCTGCTCGCGGCCGAGGGCACGGCCGGAGGCGTTCGATGGTCCCTTCCCGCAGGCTGGACCACAGAGCTCGAGCGCCCCATGCGCGTCGCAACCTACGCGATTCCGGCGGCCAGGGACGCGGAGGCCGGCGAGTGTGGCGTCTACTACTTCGGGAAAGGACAGGGCGGCGGCGTCGACGAGAACGTCACGCGCTGGTCACAACAGTTCGAGGGGTCGCCCAAGCCGGCGGTCACGGAGAGAAGGGTGGCCGGTCTGCGCGTTCACAGGGTCGTGATCTCCGGCACGTACCTCGCTCCCGCCGGGCCCATGATGCAGTCGCGGGGCTCCCGTCCGAACTACCGTCTGCTCGGGGCGATCGTGGAAGCCCCGGGCGGCCTGGTCTTCTTCAAGTGCACGGGGCCGGCGGCCACGATGGCTGCCGCGGAAAAGAGCTTCGACGCGCTGATCGCGTCACTCGGGAAGGCCGGGACCGCGGTCTAGCAGTTTCCCCCTCACCCTACCCCTCTCCCCCAAAGGGGGAGAGGGAAGTGGCGGGTGGATCTCAGGATCCGTCAACCCTTCTTGGTGAGTCCTCGCTTCGGCTTGATGCGAGCCCTTGGCGCCTTCTCGGCGAGCTTCATGAGAGAGGCGGCGATCTTCTCGCGGCCGCCATGCGCCTTGCCGATGTCTTCCGACGGAGGCGTCTCCCGCTTGTCCGTCGCCCATTCCAGGGCATAGATCGCCGCGGACGCCTCGCCGATCCAGAAGCCCGACAAGCCCTTTACGCGTTCCCGGATCCGCCGCGCCTCGTCCCGAATCTCCTTTTCGGTCTTCATGGTCATCGGTCCTCCTCGCCTCCAGCCAGAAGCTCTGCCAGCGCCCGGATCGTCAACGGCGAGCATCCCTCCGCCTTGTTGTTGACGAGGACGTAGACCTCTCTTCCGGTCCCAACCGCTCTCCGGATCAACGAAACCACCTGCCGCCGCATCCTTTCGTCGGGCTCGACGAGCCGATCGAAGGGCAGGAACTCCTCGCGCCGATCGTCGTAGCGCGTTCCCGGCCGCAGGAGGAGCCGGATCATCGCGAAAGGGGCCGTCTCGATCGGCACGGCCCGCGCCTGCTCGGCCGGCATCGGCATCGCCGTCGCGTAGTTGTAGACATGCGCGGCGCCGCGCGCGGCGAGCACGGAGCGGTACTCGGGGGTCAGCAGCGACGGATCGCGCAGCTCGACCGCGTAGCGGATGTTCCTCGGCAGCGCCTCGAGGAAACGGTCCAGCCTCTCGGCGAAGAGGGCGGCCTCGGGCGTCGCTTCGCGCGGCGCCGGAGGGAACTGAATGACGAAGGGCCCGGTGTGATCGCGAAAGACCTCGAGGAAGGGGGCGACCATCTCCTCGGCGAAGCGCTGGGTTTTCAGGTAGTCGGGGTTGGCGCGCCGGCTGCCCGACGCGACGGCTGCGGTGACGGCCTCCGGCGCCTTGGCACAGCAGGGGAATCCCGGCGGCAGCTGTTCTGCGTAGCGCCGCAGGTCCGCGGCGGGGATCGGTCCGTAGTAGCCGCGGTCGATACCGACCGTCGTCAGGAGCGGGTGTTGCGCGTACTCGCGCAGGCCCTCCCGGGCGAGCTCGGCCGTCGTCGCGCGGCGCGAATAGACGATTCCGGCCCAGCCCGGAAAGCTCCAGGTGCTCGTGCCGAAGAAGACGCCCTTCGGCAGGCGGGCGGCGATCGCCGCGGCCTCGGTGCGCTCGCGCTCCAGGCGCTCCGCGAGACCTCGATCGCGTCGTGCGATCGGCGCCGCGAGCCCAAACAGATCCAGTTGCCCGCCGTCGCTCGTTGTCGACCTCCCGCTCCAGCGAAAGCGCGGATTCTGACACGGGAGGGCGGGAGCCGTTGAAGTAGCATCCCCTCGAGACTTCCGCGATGAAATGCCCGAACTGCTCGGCTCGAGTCCCGGAGGATTCCCTCTTCTGCTCCTCCTGCGGCCGGGCGATCGGCTCGGCCTCGCAGCTTCCGACCGGGCTCGCGACCCCGTCGGAGGTCGAGGCGGCGCAGAGACGCGTTTCTTCTTCCGATCCGGTCGGACGCCTCGCCTCCTCGGAGTCGATCGACGCCGGAGGCTTCGCGCCGGGAACCGTCCTCTCCGCGCGCTATCGCATCATCGGTCTGGTCGGCCGAGGCGGCATGGGCGAGGTCTACCGCGCCGACGACCTGAAGCTCGGGCAGCCGGTCGCGCTGAAGTTCCTGCCCGCCCGGCTCGCCGCCGAGCGAACCTGGATCGAGCGCTTCTACGCCGAGGTACGGCACGCCCGTCAGATCTCGCATCCCAATGTGTGCCGCGTCTACGACGTGGGCGAGATCGAGGGACGGCACTTTCTTTCGATGGAGTACGTGGACGGGGAAGACCTCGCCTCGCTTCTTCGGCGCATCGGGAGGCTGCCCGGCGACAAGGCCGTCGAGATCGCGAGGCAGCTCTGCGCGGGACTGGCGGCCGCGCACGACCGCGGCGTGCTCCACCGGGACCTAAAGCCCGGCAACGTCATGCTGGACGGTCGCGGCCGGGCCCGGATCACCGACTTCGGCCTCGCCGTCCGAGCCGAGGACGACAAGGGCGGAGCGGAAGTCGGTGGCACTCCGGCCTACATGGCGCCCGAGCAGCTCGCGGGCAAGGGCGCCTCGGTCCAAAGCGACCTCTACGCCCTGGGCCTCGTCCTCTACGAGCTCTTCACCGGAAGGAAGGCTTTCGAGGCCGCGACCCTGGCCGAATGGCGGCGCAAGCACTCCGAGCAACAGCCGACCGCGCCTTCGACCGTCACGCCGGGGCTCGAGCCCGCCGTCGAGCGCGCGATCCTCCGCTGCCTGGAGAAAGAACCGGGCCAGAGGCCGCGTTCGGCCGCCGCCGTGGCCGCGGCGCTGCCCGGAGGCGATCCGCTCGCGGCCGCGATCGCGGCCGGAGAGACGCCTTCACCCGAAATGGTCGCCGCGGCCGGGAGCGACGAAGGCATGAAGCCCGCGGCGGCGTGGGCCTGTCTGATCTCGATCCTCGCGGGAATGGCGCTCGCCGCCTATCTCTCGCCGCGGGCCTACCGCCACGGGCACGTGCCGCTCGAGAAGCCGCCCGAGGCCCTCGCCGAGCGGTCTAAGGAGATCATCCGAAGGTTCGGTTACACCGAGAAGCCGCTCGACACCAGGTGGGGCTTTTCCGGAAACGGGGATTACCGGCATTGGGTCGAGGAGCACGACAAGTCGAAGGCCCGCTGGAAGGACATGGAAGACGGGCGTCCGGCGGCGATCTACTTCTGGTACCGGCAAAGCCCAAGTCAGCTCGCCGGGGAGCGGTTCCGGGGCGAGGACTCGGGAGGATGGACGGTGACGGAGACCGACCCCTCACCTTCGACGGCCGGGATGGTCGGTGTCGAGCTCGACCCATTGGGCCGCCTGATCCGCTTCGAGACGGTCCCGTCTTCCGGGCTCCCGTCGTCGTCCGCCGCGCTCGATTGGTCGATTCTTCTTGCGGAAGCCGGGCTCGACGCCGCGGCCTTCGCGCCGGCCGAACCCCGGTGGCTTCCCCCCTCGTTCGCGGACGCGCGGATGTCGTGGGTCGAAAGCAAACCCGAACGGCCGGACCGGCCGCTGCGCGTCGAAGCAGCGGCCGCGCGCGGACGGCCCGTCTTCTTCGAGCTGGCCGGACCCTGGAGCCGCCCGCCGCGGACGGCGCCGGCCGAGCTGACGGGGGGACTCCGGGCCTCCCAACTCTCGTATCTCGCCCTCTTCCTCATCGTCGCCGTCGGCGCGGCGCTGATCGCCCGCCGGAATCTGCGTCTGGGCCGCAGCGACCGCCGGGGGGCGATGCGCCTGGCCGCCTTTGTGTTCTCTTGCTCGATGATCGCCTGGGCAATCGAAGCGAGCCACGTCGCGAGCGATTCGGAATTCGACCTGTTGGTCATGGGCCTGAGCTTCTCCCTCTTCTTCGCGGGCTTGTGTTGGTTGTTGTATGTCGCGCTCGAGCCGCTCATCCGGCGCCGCTGGCCCGACTCTCTGATCGCCTGGACGCGTCTGCTCTCCGGGCGTCTCTCCGACCCCCTGGTGGGGCGCGTACTCCTGGCCGGCGCCCTCCTCGGCGTATTCGCGGCCATCTCCAACGAAGTCGAGGAGATCGTGCGCCGCGCCGTCGAGGCGACCCCGCCGATCCCGCCAATCCTGTGGAATCAGACGCTGCGCGGCCCGCGAGCCGTAGCGAGTCACCTCTTCGGCGGGCCCGCGTACAGCATGCTCTTCGCGCTCGGCTACGCGTTGCTCTTCTTCCTCCTTCGCTCGGTCCTCCGGAAGGAGTGGCTCGCGGCCGCCGCCTTCGTGCTGGTCATGGCCGTGCCTTCGTTTCTCGAAGGCGGCCTGATCTCGGGGGCCTTCGGCCTCGTCGTCGCCGCAGCCTGGGTCTACGTCTTGTCCCGCTTCGGCCTCCTCGCTTTGGTTTCCGCCGGTTTCTTCCACCACTTTCTTCAGTTCCCTCTCACGACGGACTCCTCGGCCTGGTACGCGGGAACCTCGCTCTTTCTCTTGCTCGTTCTCGCGGCGCTCGCCGTCTACGGCTTCCGCACCGTGCTCGCGGGCCAGCCGGCCTTCTCCGGCGACCGGCTCGACGACTGAGCGGGCGCTTCCCCGCGCCGCTCCCGCAATTGATGCATCGGCATCATCCCGGTGCCGCCCCCGGCTCGCTACGGTCTAGGAGCGGTGCTCGAGAAAAAGCGGGTCACGCTCGACGCCAATGAGGCGGTCGCCTCGGTGGCCCATCGGGTCAACGAGGTCATCGCCATTTACCCCATCACCCCGTCCTCGCCCATGGGGGAATACGCCGACGCCTGGTCGGCCAGGGGGCAAACCAACCTGTGGGGAAAAGTCCCGCACGTGGTCGAAATGCAGTCGGAGGGAGGCGCGGCGGGCGCGGCGCATGGGGCGCTGCAGGCCGGTGCCCTGGCGACCACGTTCACCGCCTCCCAGGGCCTCCTCTTGATGATCCCCAACATGTACAAGATCGCCGGCGAGCTGACTCCGTTCGCCATGCACGTGGCGGCGCGCACGCTCGCGACCCACGCGCTCTCGATCTTCGGCGACCACTCCGACGTCATGGCCTGCCGGCAGACGGGGTTTGCGCTGCTCGCCTCCGGATCCGTTCAGGAGGCGCAGGACTTTGCCGCGATCGCGCACGCGGCG
>JBGPCK010000180.1:0-5238 GCA_041481715.1 Thermoanaerobaculia bacterium
CCCACACCCTTTTTCAGCAACCTGCTAGGGCCGATAAAGAAAGAGCGGCCGGAATCCGGCCGCTCGGAAGGCCGCCTTGTGGCGGCCAGCCCCTCAAGAGAGGAGCGTTACGAGGCCAATTTCACTTCGATGGCCTTCGACCGGGGCTTCTCCGTCTTCGGCAGATGGATCTTGAGCACGCCCTCCTTGAAGTCGGCGGCGACCTTCGCCGCGTCCACGTCCTCGGGCACCGTGAAGGTCCGAAGGAATGTGCCATAGGACCGCTCGACGCGGTGGAATTTCTTGCCCTTCTCCTCCTTCTCCTGTTTCCTCTCGCCCTGGATCGTGAGGACGTTCTCCTCGACCGTGACTTTCACGTCCTGCTTCTCGACCTCCGGAAGCTCGGCCTTGACCAGGTACTCGGTCTCGGTCTCCTGGATATCGACGGCCGGCGCCCACTCGGCAACCTTGAGCGCTTCCTTCTCATAAGGCCGCGCGTAGGTCCCGAAGAGGCGATTGAGACGATCCGTCATCTCCTCCATCTCCCGGTAGAAGGGCTGATCCCCGAAGGGACCGAAGAAGGGGAGCGTCGGTTCGCGGCGAATCAGATTGAAGTTCATAACATCCTCCTTGTCTTTCACGGTTGCAATCATGCTCCCGCGCCCCCTTTTTTTCGTGAGGCGGTTGCATCATTTCTTGTAGCCAGGGACGGCGTCTCTGTCGTCTCGCCCTGAGGACGCACCCGGCCGTCCCGGGGCCGCCGGGTGATACGGATGCATCAAGCGGCATCTCGTTGCCTCCTCTCTCGCTTGCCGCTCCATCACGTCCCGGCTCAGGGACTGGCTCCTCTCGTTCGTTCTTCTCGCCCTCGGCGCGGGCATCGGTGTCCTTCTGGTCCGCTGAGCGCGGCGAGGGCTTTCTGTTATTCTTGCGCCAGACCGAATGCGAGTTCTCGGGACTCATGCTCCGGCTGGGCCGCTTCCTGAGAACCTCCAGCCTCTCGATGAGCTCGCACGTGATCTGCGCTGGACCTGGCGGCCTTCTCTGCGCGCGCTCTTCACGTCGCTCGACCCGGAGGGCTGGGAGCGCACGCGTGGAAACCCCGTGGCGTTGCTCGCCGAATGTTCGCCGGAGCGGCTCGCGCATGCGGCTTCCGACCCGTCGTTTCTGACTCAGCTTTCCGCGGTCCGCACGGAGATCGGCCTCGAGGACGATGCGCAATCGGCGCACCCCGAGATCCGGGCGATGCGACAAAGAGGAGACCTCGTCGCCTACTTTTCGGCCGAGTTTGGCCTGACCGAGGTGCTTCCGATCTACGCGGGCGGCCTCGGCGTGCTCGCGGGAGATCACCTGAAGTCCGCGAGCGACCTGGGACTGCCGCTGGTGGGCGTCGGGCTCTTCTACGGGCGCGGCTACTTTCGGCAGTTGCTGCATCGCGAGGAAGGTCAGCGCGAAGCGGACACGCCGCTCGATCCGGATCGGCTGCCGATGAGCCTGCCACGAATGCCCGATGGCGAGCCGCCGATCGTGAGCGTGGCTCTCGGAGAGCGCGAGGTCCGCGTCCTGATCCGACTCGTGACGGTCGGCCGGGTGCCTCTGGTGCTGCTCGACACGAGCCTGCCGGAGAACCATCCGGAGGATCGCGAGATCACCGCGCGCCTCTATGGCGGCGACCAGGAGATGCGGATCCGCCAGGAGATCGTGCTCGGCATCGGGGGGTTGAGGGCGCTCGAGGCGATGCGGTGGCGGCCCACGATTCGACACCTGAACGAAGGGCACGCGGCCTTCGTGGGGCTCGAAAGGATCCGGCAGCTCGTCGCGGAGGAGGGGCTCTCTTTTCCGGAGGCACGGGAGCGCGCGGCGGCGGGAAACGTCTTCACGACGCACACTCCCGTGCCCGCGGGGATCGACCGGTTCTCGTCGGAGCTGCTCGAGAAGTATCTCGGACCCTCCGTGCGGGGCGCGGGTCTCGAGTTCGATGAGCTCTTGAGGCTCGGCCAGGAGGCGCCCGGCAAGCCCGATGAGCCGTTCTCGATGGCCGTTCTGGCGCTGCGGCTGTCGGGCCACGCCAACGCGGTCTCCCGCCTGCACGCGCGTGTCTCGCGGCGGTTGTGGCTGGGCCTGCTGCCCGAGCTCGCCGACGACGACGTGAAGATCCGAGCGATTACCAATGGCGTCCACCGCGCTACCTGGACGGATCCGGAGGTGGCGAGCCTGTCGCTGGTGGAAAATCCGCGCGCCGCCGACCCGCTTTTACTCTGGAGGCTGCACGAGCGGCTCCGCGAGCGGCTGGTCGCGGTGTGCCGGCGGCGCCTGGCCGAGGAGCGCCGCGAGCAGGGCGCCCTTCCCGAGGAGGTCGAGGCCGTCGGCGGTCTGCTCGATCCACAGGCATTGACCATCGGGTTCGCACGGCGCTTCGCGACCTACAAGCGAGCGACGCTGCTGTTCCGCGATCCGGAGCGGCTGTCCCGCATCCTGCAGGCGGGGCCGGTCCAGATCCTTTTCGCCGGAAAGGCTCACCCACAGGATGAGGCGGGCAAGGAGCTGCTGCGTGCCGTGTCGCACTATGCGCAGGTGCCGGAGTTTCGCGGGCGCGTGGTTCTCCTTCCCGACTACGACATGGGACTCGCGCGCGCTCTCGTCTCCGGCTGCGACGTGTGGCTGAACAACCCGATTCGCCCGCATGAGGCCTCCGGGACCTCCGGCATGAAGGCCGCGATGAACGGGGTGCTCAACCTTTCGGTCCTCGACGGCTGGTGGGACGAGGCGCCGTACCAGGAGACGGGCTTTGTCATCGGAACCTCCAGCGACTACGACACCGACGACCAGGTGGCCGCCTCGCTCTATCAGGTGCTCGAGGAGCAGGTGCTCCCGCTCTTCCGGACGCGCGACGAGCGGGGGCTGCCGGCGGGGTGGGTCGAAAAGATGATCCAGAGCGCCTCGCGCATCGGCCGATACTTCTCCTCGGATCGGATGGTCACCGAGTACCTCGAGCTCTGCTACGGCCCGGCCGGTGATCGCAAGGTCGCTCTGCTCGAGGACGCGCGGGAACGGCTGCGGCCGGTCGGCCCCGCGCCCTACCGCGACCTTCGCGAATGACCGGCGCGTGACCGGGCGCGCCGCCGGCCTCCTTCTTCACGCAACGTCGCTGCCGGGCCGCTTCGGCGTCGGGGATCTCGGCCCGGAGGCGGACCGGTTCCTGGAGTGGGCGCAGAACGCCGGCGCGACTCTCTGGCAGGTCCTGCCGGTTGGGCCGACAGGACCGGGCGAGTCGCCCTACGGAGGACTGTCGGCGTTCGCCGGCAACCCGCTCCTGATTTCGCCCGAGCGCCTGGCCGAGGAGGGGCTGGTTCTGCCCGAGGACCTCGCTGGCGCGCCGGTGTTTTCCGACGAGCGCTTCGAGGCGCCGGCCGTGCGGCGCTGGAAAGAGGCCTTGCTGCGGCAGTCCTGGAAGCGCTTCCAGCGGGGCGCGCCGCCCGTGCTCCGAGGCGCGCTCGAGGCCTTTCGTGCCTCGGCGGATCAGGCGCGGTGGCTTCCCGACTGGGCGCTCTTCGCCGCGCTGTCGCGCCGTTTCGGGGACGCCGGATGGATTCACTGGCCCGCGGCGCTCGCGCACCGGGAGGCCGCGGCGCTCGAGGAGGCCCGTCGCGACCTTGCGGGCGAGATCGCGTACGAGGAATACCTTCAGTTTCTCTTCGAGCGCCAGTGGGAACGTCTCCGGGCACAGGCGCGGCACCACGGGATCGCGCTCCTGGGAGATGTGCCGATATACATGTCGCACCACAGCGCGGATGTCTGGGCGCACCGGGAGCTCTTCACGCTCGCGGCGTCCGGAATGCCCGAGACCGTGGCGGGCGTGCCGCCCGACTACTTCAGCGAGACGGGACAGCTCTGGGGCTATCCGCTCTACCGCTGGGAGCAGTTCGGACGGGACGGATATGCCTGGTGGATCGCGCGGTTTGCGCGCGGCTTGCGGCTGGCCGACCTCGTGCGCGTGGATCACTTTCGCGGCTTCGCGAGCTACTGGGAGGTTCCGGCGGCGGCACGGACCGCAGTGCAGGGACGCTGGGTGGAGGGCCCCGGGCGTGCGCTCTTCGACGCCCTCCGGCAATCGCTCGGGGGCCTGCCGCTGATCGCCGAAGATCTGGGCACGATTACCGAGGACGTCCGAAAGCTTCTCGCCGTGACCGGCGTCCCCGGGATGCGGGTTCTGCAGTTCGCCTTCTCGGAAGACGACAGCCCACACGCTCCCCATCGCCACCCGACCAACGTCGTCTGCTACACGGGAACGCACGACAACGACACCGCGCGCGGCTGGTTTGCGGTTCTCCCGGGCGGGCAGAGGAGACGGGCGCTCGATTACCTCGGGGGCGACGGCCGCGAGATCGAGTGGGACTTGATCCGGGCCGCCTGCGAGTCCGTCGCGGATCGCGCGGTCGTCCCGCTGCAGGACGTCTTCGGCCTCGGAAGCGAAGCTCGAATGAATCTTCCGGGCGACACGCCGGGTAACTGGACCTGGAGAGCGCGCCGCGCCGACTTCACGCTCGAGCGCGCCGGGCGCCTCCGGCGGCTGATCGAGATCACGGGACGGCTCTGTCGGCCGTAGTCCGCCGTCGCCGACTGCCGACACCCGCGCTCTTTGCTACAGTGAAACTCATGCGCTTGTACACCGGCACGAGCGGCTTCTCCTACAAGCAGTGGAAGGGCAGCTTCTACCCGGAGGACCTGCCGGCCTCGGAGATGTTGCGGTACTACGGTCAGCGGCTTTCCGCGGTCGAGATCAACAACACCTTCTACCGGATGCCGCGCGAGCAGATGCTGGCGCAGTGGGCCGAGCAGGTCCCCCCGGGGTTCGTCTTCGTCCTGAAGGCATCGCAGCGCATCACTCACCAGAAGCGGCTGAAGGAGACGGGAGACGCGGTTGACTACTTCTTTCGGACCGCCGCGACGCTCGGCAACCGTCTCGGTCCGGTGCTCTTTCAGCTGCCGCCCAATCTGAAAAAGGACCTGCCGCGGCTCGCCGACTTCCTGGCCATTCTGCCGCCGGCGGCGCGGGCGGCCTTCGAGTTTCGCCATGCCTCCTGGTTCGACGACGAGATCTTCGCCGCGCTCGCGGCCCACGGGGCCGCGCTCTGTGTGGCCGAGGACGAAGAGCTCGAGACGCCGCTGGTGGCCACAACCGGTTGGGGGTACGCGAGGTTGCGGCGACAAGATTATGGGCCCGCGGATCTGGAGAGCCGGGCCGGCCGCTACCATTCG
>JBGPCK010000181.1:0-5153 GCA_041481715.1 Thermoanaerobaculia bacterium
CGGTGCGCAGGTCCGCGAACACGGTGGGGGTGGTTGCCGAGAGGCTCGCAAAAACCTTGATCAGACCGCTCTTCTCGGCGACGAAGACCCGTCCGTCGGAGGCGAAGGCCACGGCCGTAGGTTGCGTCAGCCCAGTGAAGATGACTTTGTCCCGAAAGGCCGGGGGCAGCGTCTGGGCCGGAAGAGGCGCAGCGAGCAGAGTCAGGGCAGCGGCCAGCAATCCAGCCGACACAACTCTCCTGATCATGTCGGTCGTCGCGGGGAAAACGACCCACTTGGGCATGATTTGAACAAACCTCCGCACAAGAGACTCTATCGGCCGGCGGTCCACTCGAGCCATAGACACGAGGGTGGAGAAAATCTGGGAAATTTCCGACCCTCCCCGCCGGCGCCATCTCGGCGCCCGGCCGCGTTTCCGGCTAGGGCCGCTGGACGAGCTCCCGGGAGAAGAGCGCGAGAGCGATGCGGTTGCCCATCTGGAGCTTGCGGAAAATGTTGTTCAGGTGCGTGTGAACCGTTTTTTCGCTGATCCGGAGCTTCGCGGCGATTTCCTTGTTTCGCAGGCCCAGCCCTACCTCGTTGACGATCTGCGCCTCGCGTGCCGTCAAATGGCCGTTCGAGGTGTTGCGGGCGCCGACCTGTTCCGAGAGACCCGAAAGGTACTCGAGCGCGTGCGCCGTGACGAGGCGGTTTGCCCACACTTCGCCGGCGGCCACCGTGCGGATCGCCCGGATCACCGTCTCGAGGTCGAGCTCCTTGCCGACCAGGCCCGAGGCCCCCGCGCGGAGGACGCTCTCGACGGTCTCCGCGCCGGATCGGGTCGCGAGAACGAGAAAGCGTGTCGATGCGGAATCCCGCCGAAGCCTCGAGATCATGCTCTCGGCGCCCGGGCCGAGTGCTTCGAAATCGAACAGGAGAACGCGCGGCTTCTCCGCCCGGAGCAGCTCCCGGATCGCGCCTTCCTCCGAGGCTTGTCCGACGACGTTCATTCCGGGCTCGGCGGACAGGGCGCGCGAGAGAATTTCCCGAATCAGAGCGGGTCGCGTGGCCACGCCGATTCGAATCTCGGCGTGGGCCGGCGGCGCTTCGGTCCCTCCAATTGGCGCCGGCTTGGAAGGGGAGGTACCGCCCGAGGCGGCGTGTGTCGTCTTTCCGGATCGGGCCCTCGCGCGCTTGCTTTTCATCGTTTCACGGTTCGGGAGGAGAACGTAAATTATAGCAGCCGCTGGCCAAAGATGCTCTCAGAGGACGGCCTTCCTGCAGTAGAAAGCCTCGGCGAAGCCCGTCGACGAATTCGCCTCGATGCCCCGCAGGCGCAGCAGCGAGGAGAACGTGTCCTCGCGGAACCATTGCCGGCCCGCCTGCGACGGAAAGGCTTGCTGGAGAAAACGGATTTTCTTGCGGCAAACCCCGGCCGAGAGCGGCAGGAAGAAGCTCGGGCTGCCGAGATCCCCATCGTACTTCGGGATCTCGTACTCGAGGACGAGGTGATCGCGGAACGTGTTCCAAACGAGCTCCGCGACGGTGCGATGGTCCTGGTGCGCGTCCTGGCGCGAGGGGCAGAAGATCAGATCGGGCGGGGGCCTCTTCTTCAACCTTTCGAACTCGGTCTTGATCGCCGCGAACTGGGCCGGAAAGAACCCGTCTCGGAAGCGCTTCACGGTGACGGTCCTCGCGGCGACGCCCTGCAGAAACAGCGAGGCCCCGCGCCGCGCCTCCTTGGCCCGCGCGGGTATTGCGCTGAAGACCACCCAGTCGACCGCGACCCGGTGCTCCGAGAGCAACCGGAGGACGGTGCCTCCGCACCCGATCTCGATGTCGTCGGCGTGCGCGCCGAGACAGAGGATGCGGTAGCCGGAGTTTCCGCGGGGCGGCAGGGCGAGACGGAGCACGATCAGGCTTTCGGCGGCTTCTTCAGCAACCTGCTAACGCGGAGCCGGGGTTTTCCAGATCTCCCAGGGGGTCTCGCCGCGGGAGTACATGTCGTCCAGAAGCTGCTTCTCCTTGAATGTGTCCATCCCGAGGAAGAATCCGTCGTACCGGTACGTGATCAGCTCCTGCTTTTCGATCAGCCGGCGGAACGGCTCCTGCACGAGCTCTTCACCGGGCCGCATGTAGTCGAAGACTTCCTTGCGGAAGACGAAGAAGCCTCCGTTGATCCAGATCTCCGATTTCGAAACGTCGACGATTTCGCGGACGGCGCCATTCTCGTCGCTGGAAACGATGTGGAACGTGATCCCCGGGCGCGTGGACAGGAAGATCGCCGTCTTGCCCCGTTTCTTCAGCGTGTCGATGAGCGTCGGGAGCGGGCAGTCGGAGAGCCCGTCGGCATAGTTGGCCAGGAACATCTCGTCGCCTTCGACGTATTTCTGTACCGCCTTCAGGCGCTGTCCGATGTTGGAGGTCAGGCCCGTGTCCACGAAGGTGATCTTCCAATCGCCGATGTCGCTCTGAAGGAGCTCCAGGTCCTTTCCTCCCTTGGCGAGAACGAAATCGTTCGAGACATACTCGTTGTAGTTCAGAAAGTAGCTCTTGATCACGTCGGCCTTGTAGCCGAGGCAGAGGATGAACTCCTTGTGCCCGTAATGTGCGTAGTACTTCATCACGTGCCACAGGATCGGCCGGTATCCGATGGTGATCATCGGTTTCGGGATGATCTCCGAGTACTCTCGGAGCCGCATCCCCAGCCCGCCGCAGAAGAGGACGACCTTCATTCGATTCTTTCGGGTTGCGGCAATCTTACCGCACCCGGACTTCCGGCGAGGGGGAGGCCGGCTCGAGGAGACCATGCTCGGCGAGGCGCTCGGCCGCGGCCTCGACGATCTCGAAGGGCAGGTCGGACCGCTCGGCGATCGAGAGGAGGTCGTGGGCGCCGTCGGAGAGGTTGAGCACCCAGAGCATCGCGAAGGAATGCTTTCCGGGGTCCGGGAGCCCGCCGATCGCGCGGTAGAGGCCGCGCTTGCCCAGTTGCGGCTCGCACTTGGGATTCGTGTTCCGGAACCGGGCGTTGCCTTCGATAACCGAAAGCACTTCGAGGTACGTCCGGAGGGAATCGACGAGCGCTTCCGCTTGGACGAACGCGAGGTCGTCCGCCGAGGTGTGGTACTCGGGATAGCGGCCGTGGGGCGTGCGCGTCAAGCTTCCAACCGGCAGATCGAAGCCGGGGGAGCAGTACTGCCGCTCGTCGTAGCCGTAGGGGGAAAACTCCAGGACCCCATGCGCCTTGCCGGATTGCTTCAGAACGTGGATGGCCGCCCGGTCGATCTCCGCATTCCCGCGCCGGCTCTTCTTGTAGTGCATCGGGCCCGCGTCGCCGACGCAGGCGACCACGAGGCCGTGCCGGATTCGCGCGGCGGCTTCTTCGTTGCGGGAGAGCCACGCGATCGAGCCGATCGTGCCGGGCACGAAGAGAAAGCGATAGGAGTAGCGGCGGCGCGCTCCGGCGAGGGCGCCCGCGAGCGAGGTGGCCAGCGCGATCCCCGAAAGGTTGTCGTTGCAGAGCGACGGATGGCAGCAATGGCAGGAGATGAGGACCTCGTCGGACGTTTCGCCCGGCAGCAGGAGCTCCCCATAGGTGAGCGAACCGGGTTCCAGGCGCGACTCGATCACGGCCTCGTATTCACCGTCCGGCAGGGCGTCGAGCTGGCGCTGGCTGACGCAGAAGCCCCAGCTCCGGTCGTAGTAGGAAGTCCGGTATGGAATCCAGTCGGGGTGCTCCGGCAGGCTGAAGAGATGGGTCTTCAAGTCCGCGAGCGGCAGCTTGCGACGGACAGGCTCGCTGTAGTTGACCACGTGCAGGTTCGAGCGGTGAAAATCGACGACGCGACGGCCGCCGGCGTCGAGAACGCACGCGTCGGTGATGTTCCACTCGTCGGGGATCGTCCAGTCGAAGACGGGCGTTCCCGAGGCGACCTCGCGGAGCGCGATCGGGACGTGCCGCTGCACGGCGCGGAGCGTCTCGCGCAGCCCCTCCCCGGTGATGCTGCGGCAGATCGGGTAGAGCTCCTCGATCAGACCGCGCATGTCGCGGGAGGCCGCCTCGAAGTCGAGGTGCGTTCGGAGCTCGGCGAACTTCATTGGCCGGAGACCGGCTACCCGCGGAAGTCGGGGTACGTGCGGTCCCGCTCCGCCATCACGGTCGGCTCGAAGGGCCAGGCGACGGCGAAGGCCGGATCGTTCCAGCGCACGCCGGCCGCGTGGGAAGGCTCGTAATACTGAGACATCTGGTAAAAGACCTCGCTGTCGTCCTCGAGCGTCAGGAACCCGTGTGCGAAGCCCTCGGGCACGTAGAGCATCTTGTCATCGGATGGGTCCAGGCGTACTCCGAAATGCCCTCGAAATGTCGGGGAGGACGGGCTCAGGTCGATGATGACGTCGTAGATCGCGCCGGCCGTGCACCGGATCAGTTTCGCTTCGGCATGTGGCGGTCGCTGATAGTGCATGCCGCGCAGCGTCCCGCGCCGCTCGCTTAAGGAAAGGTTGCACTGCGCGACGTTGGGATTGAGGCCGTGTCCCTCGAAGTCGCGCCGGCACCAGGTGCGGGAGAAGTAGCCCCGCTCGTCGTGGAGCCTCTCCGGTGTAATGAGGAATGCGCCGTCGAGCGGAGTGGGCGAGAAAATCATGCTGGTTCGAAGAATGTCATTCAATCGCGGGTGGCGAACAGGTTGCTGGAGGATGGAGGGTGCGGCCCTGCGCCGCCGCGACGCCCGCATCCATATTTTCAGCACCCTGGTAGGTGTCAGTTCTCAACAGGTTGTTCACTCGAACTGGCCATTCGGGCCCCGGAGCTTGCCCCCTCTCCCGGCGGGAGAGGGTCGGGGTGAGGGGCGCTCTGTAAGATCTTCATTGCCGGACGAGCAATTGTCGGCTGAACGATTGATCCGAACCCCTCACCCAGCCCTCTCCCCTCGGGGGAGAGGGGTTTTCTCTGGGGACTCGACGGTGAACAACGTGATGAGAAGACACGGCTAGGCGTAATCTCGCACCTCGGGGATCGGCACGAGGAACCGGCCTCTCCACTCTCGGATGTAGGAAAGCTGACCCATGATCTCTTCCTTCAGGTTCCAGGGAAGGATGAAGACGTAGTCGGGGCGGGTCTCCCGGATCCTCTCGGGCGGGAAGATCGGGATGTGTGTGCCCGGCAGGAACTTTCC
>JBGPCK010000182.1:0-5088 GCA_041481715.1 Thermoanaerobaculia bacterium
GATGCCGTCCATTTCGCCGACGCAACGGGCTTCCCCGCGGCGCAAGTTCCCCGACTCGTCTATTTCAGTTTCGTCACGCTGACGACGCTCGGCTATGGCGACATCGTTCCCGTTAGTCCCGCGGCGCGCAGCCTCGCCGTTACGGAGGCGTTGATCGGTCAGCTCTTCCCGGCAATTCTGATCGCGCGCCTCGTGTCGCTCGAGATCTCGTCGCACAGGGACCGCTGAACCGCGGCGTGTCGCAAGACTGCGAGGAAAGGGAGGGGCCCGAATGCCTGAGAGACTGGGGAAGAAGGCGAGGAGATTCGCCGGGCCCTTCCGCATCGACGACGGAGGGCGGTTCCGCCTGAAGCGGATCGACCCGGACGACACGGGAGGACTCGAGTCCCGGAAGGGGCGTGCCGCAGAGGTGCTTCAAGAGGGCATCCGGCTTCTCGCCGATCTTCAGGAGAAGCTCTACGCGCAGGACCGCTGGGCGGTCCTCTTGATCTTCCAGGCCATGGACGCCGCAGGCAAGGACGGTGCGATCAAGCACGTGATGTCCGGCGTCAATCCCCAGGGGGTCCAGGTCTACTCCTTCAAGGCGCCCTCGGCCGAGGAGCTCGACCACGACTACCTCTGGCGGACGGCCTGCCGCCTGCCGGAGCGCGGCCGCATCGGCATCTTCAACCGGTCCTACTACGAGGAAGTGCTCGTGACACGCGTCCATCCGGAGCTCCTATCGAGCCAGAAGCTCCCGCCGAAGCGGGTCGGGCAAGACATCTGGAAGGAGCGGTTCGAGGACATCAACGCCTGGGAGCGCTACCTCTGGCGCAACGGCGTGGTCATTCGAAAATTCTTTCTTCACGTGTCGAACAAGGAACAGAAGAAGCGGTTCCTCGAGAGGCTGGAGAACCCGGAGAAGAACTGGAAGTTCTCCGCCAGCGACGCGCGGGAGCGGGGCCACTGGACAGACTACATGGCCGCCTACGAAGACATGATCCGAAACACGGCGACGGAGCATGCGCCGTGGTACGTCGTTCCGGCAGACCACAAGTGGTTCACGCGCCTCGTGGTCGCCGCCGCGGTCATCGACGCGCTCCAGGACCTGAATCTCGTTTTCCCGAAGGTGGACGCGGCCAAGCGGGCGGAGCTTCGGGAGGCCCGGGCGATTCTGGAGGGCAGGCGCAAGGCTGGGCGCCGTGGGTGACCCCCTCTTCCTGCACCGGCTGCAGTTCGCCTTCACGATCATCTATCACTATCTCTTTCCCGTCCTGACGATGGGCCTGGCGCTCCTCATCTTCGTCATGAAGGCGCTCGGTCTGCGGCGGGGAGGAGAGCGCTGGAACGACGCGGCAAGGTTCTGGATCCGCATCTTCGGTATCAACTTCGCTGTCGGCGTCGTCACCGGCATCCCGATGGAGTTCCAGTTCGGAACCAACTGGGCCCGCTTCTCGCGTTATGCGGGCAACGTCGTTGGGCACACCCTGGCGATGGAAGGGCTCTTCGCATTTTTTCTCGAGTCGAGCTTTCTGTCGTTGCTGGTCTGGGGGGAGAAGCGCCTCTCCCGCAGGGGGCACTTCTTCGCCGCGGCCGCCCTCTTTCTGGGGAGCTGGCTCTCCGGCTACTTCATCACGGCGACCAACGCCTTCATGCAGCACCCGGCGGGGCACGCCGTGGGACAGGACGGAGTTCTGCACCTGGCCGACTTCCGGGCCTTCCTTCTCAACCCGTGGGCGCTCGCGCAGTACGCCCACAACATGGCCTCGACCGTCGTAACGGCGTCCTTCGTCGTCGCGGCGATGGGGGCCTTCTATCTCCTGCAGGGCCGTCACCGCGAGCCGGGCCGTCTCTTCGTGCGCCTTGGCATCGTGGCGGGACTTCTTTCGAGCGTTCTCGTGGCCTTCCCGACGGGCGACCTGCAGGCCAGGCTCGTGGCACGCCATCAGCCGGTGTCGCTCGCCGCCATGGAGGGGCGTTTTGAAGGCGGAAGGAGGGCCGCGCTCAACATGATCGGTCAGCCGAACGTGCGCGAGCGCAAGCTCGACAACCCGATCGCGGTTCCGGGCGTCTTGAGCTTCCTCGCCTACGGGCATTTCTACAGCGACGTGCGCGGACTGAACGAGTTCCCCGAGAAGGACTGGCCGGACAACATCGAGCTCCTCTACTACACCTTCCACATCATGGTTGGGCTCGGAACGATTCTGGTCGCGATCATGCTGGTCTCGGGCGCGCTTCTTTGGGCGGGTCGCCTCGAGGAGAGCCGCCCGATGCTCTGCGTGCTCATGCTCTCCTTTCCCTTCCCGTACATTGCCGTCATCGCCGGCTGGATGACGGCCGAGCTCGGACGGCAGCCGTGGCTGGTCTACGGGCTGTTCCGCACCGCCGAAGGGTCGAGCCCCACGGTGCACAGTGGAACGACGCTCTTCACCCTGATCGGGTTCTGCGGCCTCTACCTGGTGTTGGGGATTCTGTTCCTCTTCCTGATCGCGCGGGAGATCGCCCATGGCCCGGGACCGCACGAGGGCGTCGGGACTGCCCCGGGGGAGATGGCCCATGGCTGAGATCTGGTACGCGATCGCGGTCTTCATGCTGACCGCTTACGTCGTCCTGGACGGGTTCGACTTCGGCGCCGGCGCACTCCACCTTTTCGTGGCCCGCGACGACCGGGAGCGCCGGCAGGTTCTCGCCGCGATCGGCCCCTTTTGGGACGGCAACGAGGTGTGGCTGCTCGCCGCCGGCGGCGCGCTCTTCGTGGGCTTTCCGCGTGTCCTCTCGGCCGGCATCTCCGGCTTCTACTTCGCGATCTTCCTCGTGCTCTGGTGTCTGATCCTGCGCGGCGTCTCGATCGAGTTTCGCAGCCACGTCAACGACCGTGTCTGGCGCGGCACGTGGGACTTTTTCTTCGGGGTCTCGAGCCTCCTGCTTCCCGTCTTCTTTGGCTCGGCTCTGGGGAACCTGTTGCGAGGAGTGCCGCTCGATCGAGAGGGATGGTTCGAGCTTGCGCTGTTCACGGATTTCACCGCGCGGGAGCCCGTCGGCATTCTGGACTGGTACACGATTCTCGTCGGCGTCTTCGCGGCCGCCGCGCTCTGTGCGCACGGCGGGCTGTACCTCGCCTCGAGGACGGACGGCGCGGTCCGGGAGCGCAGCCGCCGGGCCGGTCGGCGGCTCTACGCGGTCGCTGCGGCCCTCTGGCCGGTCGTCACGGCGGCCACGATCCGGGTGAATTCGGGGTTTCTCTCCTCGCTCACCGCCCGCCCTCTCGCGTGGCTGCTCGCGGCCGTCGCTCTCTGCGGTCTGGCGGCCTGCTTCGTCGGCTCCGCGCGCGGCGCCGATCGGGCCGCCTTCCTCGGCTCCTGTGGCTTCCTGGTCGGGCTCTCGGCCGCGACCGCGGTCTGCGTGTTTCCGGTGATGCTGCGCGCGACGGGGGACCCGGCACTCTCCATGACGGCGTACAACGCCGCAGGCGATCCCTCGGGCCTGCGGACGGCACTCGTCTGGTTCTCGATCGGATTTCCGATCGCGATCCTCTACTTCGTGATCGTCTATCGCCTCCACCGAGGCAGGGTCGTCGCCGCGGCCGAAGGGGAGGGCTATTGAGCGCCGCCGCCGCGAGTCTCGGATGGAACGGTCAGGCTCAGCCCGTTTCGGTCCAGAGCCTCATCTCCTCGGCGAGCAGGTGGTCGACGCCGCCGGGCGTCAGGGGAGGGCTCACCCAGTGTCCCTGCATCTCGTCGCAGCCGTGCTGCTGCAGGCAGAGGAACTGGTCCTTGGTCTCGACGCCTTCGGCGATCACGTTCAATTTCGAGCCGTGGGCCATCTCCACGATCGCGCGCACGATGCCGGCGTCCGCGGAGCTGCGCGGCAGGTCGGTTACGAACGAGCGGTCGATCTTCAAGGCCGTGACCGGATACCGCTTCAGGTAGTTCAACGAGGAATAACCCATCCCGAAGTCGTCGATCGCGATCCCGACTCCCATGCCCCGAAGCAAACGGAGATTCGCCACGACGATCTCGGTCGACTCCATCGCGATCGACTCGGTGATCTCGACCTCGAGATGGTGAGGCTCGAGCTCGGCTTCGGCGAGGCCCTGGCAGACCATGGGGACGAGGTTGTCCTCGCGAAACTGCCGGGCCGAGACGTTGACCGCCAGGCGCAGATCCGCGAGACCCGCGCGGTGCCAGCGCTTGAGCTGCAGGCAGGCGGTGCGCAAGACCCATTCCCCCAGGGGCACGATGAGGCCGTTCTCCTCGGCCGCGGGGACGAAGGCGCCCGGCATGACGAGCCCCTGCTCCGGATGCTCCCAGCGCACGAGCGTTTCGAAACCGACGATCCGGCCGGTGACGAGACTGGTGATGGGCTGATAGTGAAGCACGAACTCGTTCTGGTCGAGCGCTCGGCGCAGGCCGTTCTGCAGGGTGATTCTCTCGACCGCCCGGGAGGTCAGCTCCGGGGTGCAGAGCTGGAAGTTGTTCCGCCCGAGCTCCTTTGCGCGGTACATCGCCGCGTCGGCATGGCGCAGGAGGGTCTCGGAGTCCTGCCCGTCGTCCGGATAGGTGGCGATTCCCATGCTGCCCGTGATGCGAACGGTCTGATCTCCCAGCTGGAATGGGCGTGCGACGTCGGCGAGGAGCTTCTGGGCGACGACGGTCATGTCGGGCGAGGATCGCGCGTCGGGCATCAGGATCACGAACTCGTCCCCCCCGACCCGGGCGATGGTGTCCGACTGCCGCAGGCGCCGCTTGAGGCGCAGCGCTAGAGACTGCAGCAGCATGTCTCCGGTGGCGTGTCCCCAGGTGTCGTTGATCAGCTTGAATCGATCGAGATCGAGGTAGACGATGGCGAGCCGCCGGCGGTGCCGGCGTGATTGCGCGAGCTCCCGTTCCACCCGCTCCAGAAATCGAACCCGGTTCGGGAGCTTGGTGAGAGGGTCGTTGTAGGCCTGCTCGACGATCCGCGCTTCGCTTTTCTTGCGATCCGTGACGTCGAGCAGTGTGCCGATCACCGCGGGGCGGCCTTCGATCTCGGTCGAGGATCCGTGCACTTCGACCTCGATCGACTGGCCGTCCTTGCGCACCGCGTGAAAGCTGTATTGAACCGTCTGCA
>JBGPCK010000183.1:0-4926 GCA_041481715.1 Thermoanaerobaculia bacterium
CGCTCCTCGCGGAGGAGAGCCGCCCGGGGCGCGACCCCGCACAGCCGATCGACGAGGAGTACACCAAGAAAATCCGCGAGTACACCACGGAGACCTTTTTTCTGTCGCCGCTCGTCGATTACCTGCCGGCGGCGCCCGGCATCCCGACACCGAAGTCGGTACTCAAGGACGTGGCGGGCGCGCCCGGCAAGCTCCCTTACTCGACGGAGGTCTATCGCTACTTCCGGGACCTCGCGGCCGCGAGTCCGCGGGTCAAGGTGCGAACGATCGGCACGACCGAAGAGGGGCGGGAAATGATCGCCGTGACCGTCGCCTCGGAAGCCCTGCTCGCCAAGCTCGACGAGAATCGTGAGCGCCTGGGCAAGCTCGCCGACCCCCGCACGATCCAGTTGAGCGACGCCGAAGCCGAGAAGCTCATCGCCCCCTCGGTGCCCGTCTACTACATCACCGGAACCATCCACTCTCCGGAAACCGGCGCTCCGACGGCACTGATGGAGCTCGCCTACCGGCTGGCCGTGGACGATAGTCCGTACGTCCGCGACATTCGCGACCACGTCGTGACGATGATCACGCCGATCGTCGAGGTGGATGGCCGCGACCGGCAGGTCGATGTGTACAACTGGCACCTCGCGCACCCGGGTGAGAACTGGCCACCCCTGGTCTACTGGGGCCACTACGTCGCCCATGACAACAACCGCGACGCGATGGGCCTGACGCTCAAGCTCACGCGCAACATCCTCGCCGCGTGGCTCGACGCGAAGGCCCAGGTCCTGCACGACCTGCACGAGTCGGTCCCCTACCTCTACGACAACACCGTGGGAGACGGGCCCTACAACGCGTGGCTCGACCCGATCGTGACCAACGAGTGGCAGATGCTCGGCTGGAACAACGTCCAGGAAATGACCCGCTTCGGGATGCCCGGCGTCTTCACGCACGGGGTCTTCGACACCTGGTCCCCCGGTTACCTGATGTTCATCGCCGCCACCCACAACGGGGTGTCCCGCCTCTACGAGACCTTCGGCAACGCCGGCGCCGACACCCTCGAGCGCACGCTGCAGCCCGGGGAGTACTCGAGAACCTGGTACCGACAGAACCCGCCGCTGCCCAAGGCGAAGTGGTCGCAGCGCGACAACAACAACTACGAGCAGACGGGGTTGCTCGTGTCGCTCCATTACGTCGCGTCGAACCGGACGGATTTCTTGAGAAACTTCTATCTGAAGTCCAAGCGCGCCGTCGAGAAGCCGAAGGCGGAGGGCCCGGCGGCTTATGTCTTCTCGGGCGATGACCCGCGCCCGGGTGCGCAGGCCGAGCTGCTTCGCGTGCTACAGACTCAGGGGTGCGAGATTCACCGCGCCACGGCGCCGTTCACCTCTGTCGTCTCCTCGCCGAGGAAACCCAAGAAAGACGACGAGAAGAAGGATGACGCGAAGTCCGCCGAGAAGGAGAAGGGCGCCGCCGGGAAGAAGCCGGACGCGAAAGAAGAGAAGCCCGCACCCGAGACGCGGACGTTCCCGGCGGGCAGCTACATCGTGCGCATGGACCAGCCGTACAGTCGGATTGCCGACGCCATGCTCGACTATCAGTACTGGAGTCCGGATGACCCGCAGAAGAGTCCGTACGACGACACGGGTTGGACCTTCGGTGAGCTCTACGGCGTCGAGGTCCGCCGCGCGACCGATCTCAAGGTGCTTTCCGCCGCCATGGAGCACGTGACGGGACCCATCGTCGCGGCCGGAGGCGTAAAGGGGGACGGGTCGGTCTTCGCCGTGAACCACAACGCGGAGAGCGCGCTCGCGACTCTGCGCTTCCGTTTCCCGAAGGCTACCTTCGACGCTGCGGAGGAGCCCTTCGAGGCGGCCGGGCGCAAGTTCACGCGCGGCTCCTTCTTGATCCGCGGCGTGGATCGGGAAGAGCTGCACCGCGCCGCTACGGACCTCGGACTTTCCGTGGCCGCCCTCGCGGCCGCCCCCAAGGTGCCGACGCATCCGCTCCGCGCGCCGCGCATCGTTCTCGTGCACACCTGGATCTGGACGCAGGACGAGGGATGGTGGCGGCAGGCCTTCGACGAGCGGAAGATCCCCTACGAGTACCTGAGCACCCAGGTCGTCGCAAGCACGCCCGACCTGCGCTCGCGCTTCGACGTGATCGTCTTCCCGCCGGCCGGGATCGGGCCACGGTACGTCGTCGGCGGCATGCCGATGTGGGGCAACCCGCTGCCCTGGAAGACGACCGCGCTCACGCCCAACCTCGGAAAGATCGACTCGACCGACGACATGCGGCCGGGCCTCGGCTTTTCGGGTGTCGAGAACCTCAAGCGCTTCGTCGGGGAGGGAGGCTTGCTGATCGTCGCGATGGACACCTCGGAGCTCGCGGTGCAGTTCGGACTGACACCAGGCCTCTCCATCGCGGATTCCGAGAAGTTGAAGCTCACGGGCAGCGTCGTCCGTTCGAAGCTCGTCGATGCGTCGAGCCCGATCGTCTATGGCTATCCCGAAACCCCGTCGATCTTCTCCTTCGACGGCCCCATCTTCAATCTTTCCAACGTCGCGGGCCGGCGCGGCGGCCGCCGATTTCCCGACCAGAAGGAGCGCCCGACGGGCCGCGGCACCGCCGACGACCCCGACTCCGTGATCGGCCGCCCTCCCGTAGAGGCACCCGAGCCTCCGAAGGCCGAGCCGTGGGAGGCGCTCCCCTTGACCGACGAGCAGAAACGCAACAACCCCTTCGTCATCCCGCAGGCGTTCCGGCCGCGGGTGCCCCTGCGCTATGGCGATGCGAAGGACCTGCTCGTGTCCGGGCTGCTCCAGGGAGGGGCCGAGATCGCGCAGCATCCAGCCGTCGTGGACGTGCCGGTCGAGAAGGGGCACATCGTGCTGTTCTCCAACAACCCCTTCTGGCGCGGCGAAACGCGCGGCAGCGAATTCCTCGTCTTCAACGCGATCCTGAACTTCGACAGCCTGAACGCCGGCCGGAAGGATACGGAGAAGTAGCGGGGACCGGCGCCCCTCGGTGTCGTGTAACTGAAGTCTTGACGCACGTCGCCTCTGTAGGGGCGGCCCTTGCGGCCGCCCGCGGGCGGGGACAAGCCCCGCCCCTACGACCAAGGCCGCTATCGGGACTCCCGTTACACGACACCAGGAGTCCCAGCGGGCACTACGCCGCGGGCCCGCTGCGCCCGTCGAGCAGCGCCTTGAGCCGGGCGTGCCCCTCGCGGCTGACGGGGATCCGGGTGCCATCGGCGAGGATCGCGACGTGGCTGTTCTTCGAGTACAGCTCGAGTCGGCGCAGGCGGTCGACGTTGATCAGGAACGACCGATGCACGCGCAGGAAGCGCCCGGGGTCGAGCGACGCCGCCAGGCTTGCTAGAGTCTGTGTCTTTCGATACGCCCGGCCCTCGGCCTTCAGCGCCACGGCGTCGTCGCGGGCCTCCACGTAGTCGAGCTTTGAAACGGGAATGACGTGGACGTCGCCGCCGTCCCGCACGGCAATCCGCCCGGCCCAGCCCCCGGCGGGGCGCAGGGCGGCGGCGAGTCGCGCGGGGTCCGGCCGCTGCCGGCGAGCGACGCGCTCCCGGGCGCGGGCGAGCGCCTCGAGCAGCCGCTCCTGGCGGTAGGGCTTCAGGACGTAGTCCACCGCCTCCACCTCGAAGGCCTTCACGGCGTAATGGTCGTAGGCCGTCACGAAGACCACGGCGATCGCCGGGTCGAGCAGACTCAGGACCTCGAAACCATCGAGTTTCGGCATCTCGATGTCGAGGAACACCGCGTCCGGCTTCTTTTCCGCGGCGGCCCGCACCGCCTCGAACCCGTTTCCGCACTCCCCGACCACGAGCACCCCCGCCGCCCGGGACAGCAGCTCGGCAAGCAGCACGCGCGCGGGCTCCTCGTCATCCACGATCAGGACCCGGATCGGGTCGGTCACGAGGCCCCTTCGACCCGCGCCGGCACCGAGATGATCGCGAGATGCCGTCCCTCGAGCCTCTTGGCTGCGAAGATCGCGTCGGGGCCGTAGAGCGCGGCGAGCCGCTCTCTCACGAGGCGCAGGCCGAGCCCGCCGCGCGGTCGGACGGGCGCCTCGGGGTCGTAGGGATTCTCGATCAGGATCCGAAGCCGATTGCCGGTGCGGCGGGCCTCGAGCCGCACGGTGCCTCCGCCGACGAGCGTCGAGATCCCGTGCACGACCGCATTTTCCACCAGCGGCTGAAGCAGCAGCGGCGGCACGAGGCACTCCTCCCCGGAAGCCTCGATGTCTTCTTCGACGGTGAGGCGGTCCCCGAAGCGGATCCGCTCGACGTCCAGGTAGTGACGCGCGAGCGAGAGCTCCTCGCCGACGCGAATCGAACGACGCTCTCCGGCGGCGAGGCTCTTGCGCAGAAACTCCGCCAGGCCGACGCACATCTCCCGCGCCCGCGACGGGTCGCGCCCGATGAGCGCGCTGACGGCGTTCAGGCTGTTATAGAGGAAATGCGGCTGAATGCGCGCCTTCAAGGCCTGCATCTCCGCCTCGCGGGCCAGGATCGCGAGCTCGGCCTCACGCTTCTCCCGGTGCCGGGCGTCCTCGAAGGAGATCAGAACGTAGTGCAGGCCTGCCGAAAGAAAGTAGAACAGCACGCCGGCGGCAAAGAGGGTCGGCACCTGCGCCGCGTAAAGAGCCGCAAGGCCGGCGAAGGGGGCCAGGGATTCGAGCACGCGAACCAGACCCTCGCCCAGAACGACCCAAACGGTGCTGGTCAAGAGCGCCGCCGTCCCGTGCGTGGCGATCAGAATCGGCCACCGCGCGCCCTCCAGCGGCACGGCGCGGCACGGGTACCAGACCGACAGAGAGAGAAACGCATAGAGGAGCGTCATCGGGAGGGCCACGGCGGCCGCTTCGCCCAGGGCGAAGGCCCCGGCGCCGCCCAAGAGCGCCGTCAGCACGGCCGCCAGC
>JBGPCK010000184.1:0-4885 GCA_041481715.1 Thermoanaerobaculia bacterium
CAGCGCCGGCCGCGGCCGAAGGCCGCGTCTCGCGAAGCGAGCGGCCGGCAGGGGTGAGGGGGTGAGGCGTCGGTAGTAGAGTCGCGGGCGTTTTGGGAGGGGAGACGGGCTTGAGGCGAAGGTCCACGGTAGGTGTGGTGACGCTCGTCCTCTTCTTCACAACCGCCCGCTCCGCGCTTGGGTGGATCTATTCGGAGCACCGGGAAATCACGGCGCGGGGAATCGAAACTCTCGACCCGCAGCACCAGGCCGCCCTCTCGGAACTCTGGAGCGCCGCGCGGGAGGGGCAGGCGGCCCGCCTGTGCGAGATGCCGGCGGCCGGAGATCAAGGGATGAAACCCTCGTGCATCGATCTGGCCGCCTGGGGCGCGATCGCGGGCGACCACTCCTGCTCGCCGAAGCAAATGCTGGAAACGATTCTCGAGAGCGGCTGGATCCTGCAGGTCGCGCACATCTCGGCCAGGACAAGGGTCGGCCTCGCGAAGGCGAAGAGTGAAAACGAGCGGCGCAATGCGCAGATGAACGGCGATCTGGCGCTGGAACGCACCGACAAGGAGTACAGCTCGCGGGCGAGCGCCGGAAACGCGCACTTCCTCTTGCCTCGGTCCGGGGGCGATCCGAAACAGTACGCGATCGAGGTCTTGCGGCCTGGCGCCGAACCCAACGCGATGGCCCTCTACGTGTTGTTCCACCTCGCCGCGATGCAGCGGGCGGCGCTGCTCGGCGAGGAACACGATGCGCCGGCGGAGCGAGCCGCCGGTGCCCGCCTGGCTCTGGCCCTGGAGACCTTCGCGCTGCACTTCCTCGAGGATTCCTTCGCGGCCGGCCACATCGCCGGCTCCTGGGGTCCGGCCGCCGAGCGGAAGGGAACGCACGACTATTACAACGAGCATGGCCTCGACACCGACACGTGGAGCCACGAATCGCTGCTGCTTTTCGGAGACGGACACATGACTTCGGAGGACCTCGACCGCGCGGGCAAGGCGGTTCGGATGAGCCTGACCGAAGTGGTGGAGGCATTGAAGGCCGGGTCTCCCGTCGAGCGCGATGCCCTTCACGTGAACGTTCCGGGCGACATCCTGTCGGGCGCATACGACATCTGCAAGGCGAGCGCGATGCCCGGATGGCCGATTCCGTCGGCGATGCACCCGTACCTGGGACAGGTCCTGCTCGAAACACCCATACCGTTCCGGGGGCCGGGCTTCGCCTCTCTCCCCCGGTTTCGGGCGGAGCTCGGGCCCTTCATTGGCATCGCGAGCGGGATCTCCGGTGCCAACGCCGACGGGGGATTTGCGTCCGGGGAGGGGGGCGGGGTCTTAGGAGCCCTCGATGTCGGTCTGCGGCTCGGAGTCGGGCTGGACGCTCTGCTGGGAGACGGAGGGGACGGGTTGCTCTACGTTCAGGGAGGGATCCTGATGGAGTCGCGGTCCACGGGCGGATGCGACCCTAACTGCCCGAGCGATCCGCTTCTGCAGCAATTCGTTCCGGGCGTTCCGGCACGGACCGGTCTTTCGCTGCGCTTACGCATGCCGTATTGGCTGATCCCGGGAGACCTGATCCTGGCGGCGCCGGTCCTGGCGTTCACCAATCCGAAGTTGCTGGAAAAGATGGGGATCTCCGCTGCCGACGGCGGCCTCATCCCCTGGCAGACCAAGCTTTCGACTCCAGCCGGCCGTCTGCAATTCGTTGTCGGAAGAGAGGTCGCCGTCCACCTCTTCGGCTACCTCGGCCAGAAGGACGCTTTTCTCGCGATCAATCCGGACGGACCGGACGGCAAGCCCGTTCTGACCCCGATCGCGCTGCGCTCGATCGAGTGGAACTTTCCGGTGCTGGAGATCCGACCCTTCAGGGAATACGGTACTCGTTACGCGTTTGCCGCGTTTCTCCAGATCGGCTACGGCCTGGACACGCCCGTCCAGGCCGAGACCCTGGTGCCCGGCCAGGTGTTGCCGAAACTGAAGACCCGCCACTTCGGCTACCTTCGGATCCTCTTCGACGGCCGCCGCTACTTCTGACGGGGCGCCTCGCAGGGTGCTGAAAAAAATGGGTGCGGGCGTCGCGGGTCACCCTGCTAGCCCCTACGACCAAGGCCGCTATCGGGACTCCCGTTACACGACGCTAGGGCGCCAGGTTGCGGTAGCCCATCTCTCGCAGAAGCTCGATGCGCCGGGCGATGGGCGGGTGGGTCGAGAGCAGGTTGGAGAAGAAACCCTCTTTCTCATTCAGCGCTCGGCCGCGCGGGTCCGTGATGCAGAGGTGCGCCACTCCCTGCTTGATCGAGGGCGTCGGCTCGACGGCCGCCTCGATCTTCTCGAGGGCGGATGCGAGGGCCAGAGGATTGCGGGTCAGCTCCGCGCCCGAGGCGTCGGCCAGGTACTCTCGCTCCCGCGAGACGGCCATGGCGACCAGCTGCGCGATCACCGGCGCGAGCAGAATCGAGACCAGCCAGAGGGCGAAGAAGACGACTCCGAGCAAGCCCCCTCCGCCTCCGTCCCGGTCCCGACCCGAGCGGCGGCCGCCGCCCCACCAGAGCCCGCGCCGGGCCCAATCCGAAAGAAGCAGAATCGAGCCGGCCAGCGCGGCGACGACGGTCATCAGCCGGATGTCGTAGTTGCGCACGTGCGACATCTCGTGCGCGACGACGCCCTGAAGCTCCTCGCGGTTCAACTTCTCGAGGATGCCGCGCGTCACCGCAAGGGAAGCCCTCTCCGGGCCCGGCCCGGTTGCGAACGCATTGGGGTCGCCGTCGGGCACGACGTAGACGCGGGGCTTCGGTACGCCGCCCGCGATCGCCATCTCTTCGACGATGTTGTCGAGGGCCTTCTGACGCGGGTCCGAGAGGTCGAGCGGCTCCGCATTGGCCGACTCCAGGACCGCCTTGTCCCCGCCGGAGAGCGACCACCAGGCCGAGAAACCGCCGAAGGCGAGCGCCCCGAGTGTGCAAAACGGCAACCCCGGCGACCCGCCGGCGCCGTAGAGGAAGGCGTCCGCGCCGAGGCCGAGGAAGGCGAGAAAGAGGATGAAGCCGGCCAGGAAGATCCGCGTGCGGCCGAGGTTGCGCTTCTGTTGGTCGTAGAGGTTGAGAGGAGTCATGGAAGCAAGCTGTCAGCCGTCAGCTCTCGGCTCTCAGCCAGGCGAACGAAATCGCCTGCTTCGGTCGGAGAGCCGACGGGGGCGGGCCGTCCACCTACTGCGGCCGCAGACCCAGATCGACCTTCGGCACCTCGCGCTCCGCGGCCTCGTGGATCTCGTAGAGCTCGACGGGTTGAAACTTGAACGCCTGCGCGATGAAGCTGTCCGGGAAGATCTGTTGCGCCGTGTTGAAGCGTGTCGCGATGTCGTTGTAGAACTGCCGCGCAAACCCGATCCGGTTCTCCGTCGAGCTCAGCTCCTCCATCAGCGAGCGCACGCTCTCGTTGGCTTTCAGGTTCGGATAATTCTCCGCCAGAGCGAACAAGCGCGAGAGCGTCTGCGTGAGCTGATTCTCCTTTTCCGCCGTGTCCGCGACGCCGCGGGCCGCCACGGCCGTGTTGCGGGCCTGGATGACCTTCTCGAGCGTGTCCTGCTCGAACTGCATCTCGCCCTTGACCGACGCGATCAGGTTGGGAATCAGGTCGTGGCGGCGTTTCAACTGAACGTCGATCTGCTTCCAGCCGTTGGATACCTGGTTCCTGAGCGAGATCAGGTTGTTGTAGCGCCAGATCGCCCAGATCGCGCCGAAGAACGCGATCGCGACCAGCAGGAAGAGACAGCCGCCGAGAGCGCCCATTTCGCTTTAGCCTCTCCTACCTCTTACGAAAAAGAAGGTCTTGGAGTTCTATCCTGGCACCCATGCGACAGGCTATCAGCTATCAGCTTTCAGCTATCAGCCAGAGGGGAAAACTCGAGTCCGGCTGAAAGCCGAGAGCTGCGAGCTGATGGAGTTCTATCCTGGCACCCATGCAACAGGCTGTCAGCTATCGGCTTTCAGCTATCGGCCAGAGGGGAGTCGTCGAGTCCGGCTGACAGCTGACAGCTGAGAGCTGACAGCTGTACCTAGGCATTCAGCCCCTGCCGGAACTCGCGCGCCAGGATTTCGACTGCGGAGCGCGTACCGCCCGTCATCTTCTCTTTCCAGACCGTTTCGGTCTCGAAGCGGCGGTCGCCAATCGACTCGGCCCACGGCCGCAGCGCCGCATCGAGCTCGCTGGCGGACCAAACGTCGCCTCCTCGGCTCCGGATCATCGCAATCACGTAGGGGACGATCCGGATGAAGGCGCGCAGCGCCGTCGAGCTCTTGATGGAGTACTTTCGGCCGGCGAAGGCGGCGGGGAAGGCCTTCGCGGCGGCCTTGAAATAGTTCAGAAAGAATCGCTTCGCGTTTTCGCGGAACTCGCGGGCGATCCGGCCGCCGGCGGCGTCCATCGCGGCGAAGACGTCGCGCAGCTCGTCGGCAAGGGAAGCCTGCGTGACCGCCCCCTTGCCGATCCCCAGGACCTTGATCTGGCCGCGCAGCGGCGAGGAGTCCTCCTCGTTCAACGCGCGGATGATGTCGTGGGCGGCGGCCAGGTTGTTGTCGCGGTAGAGCCGGCGCCCGGACAGAGAAATGAGGTGGGAGGGGTTCAACTTGGTGTGCTTGCTGTTGATCGTGACAAAGAGCTCCACGACCTGGTCCGCGGTCAGGTTGTCGAAAACGACGGCCGGTACCTGGAAATCCTTCAGGTTGTGCTTTTCGGCAAGTTGGTGAAGGGCGAGGAGACGGTGTTGGCCGTCCAAAGCGCGGAGGATACCGGACTCCTCGGGCAGCTTGAGCGAACCCGCGTCGGAGCGACCGCTCGAGGGGGAGAAGTCGAGCCGGCGCTCGGAGACCAGCAGCACGCTGCCCGGAATGGCCGGCAAGGTTCCC
>JBGPCK010000185.1:0-4808 GCA_041481715.1 Thermoanaerobaculia bacterium
GATCCCCCTTCCTGAAGAAGAGAACGAAATGAGGATCAGGCCCCTCTCCCTCTGGTCTAGTCCCCCATCTCCATGATCGGGCGCACCTCGATCGCTCCCATGCGTGCGCCCGGGACGCGCGCCGCGACTGCCTTGGCCTCGACCAGGTCCTTTGCCTTGATGACGTAGTAGCCGCCGAGCTGCTCGCGAGTCTCGGCAAACGGCCCGTCGGTGGAGACGGGCTTGCCGTTACGCAGGCGAACGGTCGCCGCCGTCGTGGTCGGTTCGAGCCCGTCGCCCGCGATGTAGTGCCCGCTCTTTCGGATCGAATCAGTGAAGGACGCGTACTGCTGGATGATTTCGCCCTTTTCCTTGTCGGGCAGGCCCGTCCAGTCCGCCTCTCGGCTGTAGATCAAGAGGATGTAGCGCATGGGTGTTGGCTCCTTCCATTAATAGTCGAACGGGGGAGGGGGAAATCGACAGGGCGCCCTGCCGGCCGCCCCCTCACCCCAACCCTCTCCCCCGTGGTCTACAGACTTGGGACATGGTGGACGGGGGAGAGGGGGAAAGCTCTCATTCTCCTCTACCCCCGGCGGGGGGGAGAGGCAGGGTGAGGGGGACGCCTCTAGACCTCACCCCAAGCCCGCCGCCGGCCTACTTGCCTACCACCTTTACGACCGCGGTCGAGCCGGGCATCTTGTCCCCTTCCATTGGCTCGAAGCGTCCGCCGAGGCAGGTTCCGAGGAACTTCTCCGCGCGCGCGTTGAAGTCGATCCGGTTCTCGGGGCGCGCGAAACCGTGGCCCTCGTCCGGATAGAGGACGTAGGTCACGCTGCCCTTGTTCTTCTCGATTGCCTCGACGATCTGCTCGGACTCCTTGACGTTGACGCGCGGGTCGTTCGCGCCCTGCCCGATGAGAAGCGGCTTGGAGATCTTGTCCGCCCGGAAGAGCGGCGAAGCGTTCCGGACGAGCTCGGCGTCCTTCGGGTCGTCCACGTTGCCCATTCGCACGTCGAACATCGCGCGCATCGGTTTCCAGTACGGCGGAATCGAGCCGATGAGGGTCTTCAAGTTCGAGGGCCCCACGATATCCACGTTGCACGCGAAGGAGTCGGGCGTCATGGTCGCTGCGGCGAGCGCCGCGTAGCCGCCGTAGGAGCCGCCGAACACCGCGATCTTCTTCGGATCGGCGATGCCCTTGTCGATCGCCCATTTCGCGGCGTCGAGCAGGTCGTCGTGCATCTTGAGACCCCACTGGCGGTTCCCCGCGTTCAGGAACTTCTTTCCGTAGCCGGTCGAGGCCCGGTAGTTCACCTGGAGGACGGCGTAGCCGCGGTTCGCCAGCCACTGCGGATAGGAGCTGTAGCCCCAGGTGTCCCGACCCCAGGGACCGCCATGGACGAAAAGTACGAGCGGCAAGGCCTTCGGCGCGACGCCGACGGGGAGCGTCAAGTAGGAGTTCAGATTGAGGCCGTCGCGCGACTTGATGACGACGGACTTCATCTCGGCCAGCGGCAGCCCCTCGAGCTTCGGCTGAGCCGTGAAGATGAGGGATCCCTTCTTCGCGGTCCGGTCCCATTTGTACCAGGACACGGGCCCGCGATCGGACGTGAACGCTACCAACCAGGCGTCGTCGGCCGCCGTGCGGTTCACGACCGTGAAGTCGCCTGAGTTCAGTTTTCCGATGGCATCGAAGTCCGCCCGGACCGATGGATCGAGAACCTTCCACGTGGATCGTCCCGGCTCGAAGGAGACCGCCTGCACGACGTGCGTGCGGGGTTGAAGGAAGACGGTGCCGGCGTCCACCTCCGGCGAGGCGGCGAGGACCTTTTCGGATCCGGTCGCGAGATCCCGTTGCACGAGCCGGGCGGTGTCGCTGCCGATCGACGTCTTCAAGTACACGGACTTTCCGTCGGCCGAGAAGTCCTGGAACTCCAGGATCTCTTCCGGGCCGACCTTGAGAAGCGTCTTCCACGGCGCCTTTGCGTCGTCGCGGACGCGGATTTCCGTGCCGCCGTCCGACGTGCTCACCTGCGCCGCGCGCACCTGGAACTTCGCGTCCGAGCCCCAGCCCAGCACGTCGCCCGGGTTCTCGGTGTCGAGCGTCAGGGCGCCGTTCGAAAGCTTCAGTCGGTGGACGTCCATGGCCTGTCGGTCGCGCAGGTTCATCTCGACCAGGACCTCGTCCGGGAAGTCCTGATTGAGGTCGGCGACGCCGGCGCGGATGCCCTGGAACGGCGTGTAGTCGCGGACGTTGCCCGAGGCGAGGTCCACGCCGTAGACGTGGAAGTTCTCGTCCCCGTCGTTGTCTTGCGCGTACAGAAGAGTCTTGTTGTCCTTGGCCCAGAAGTACTGGCGGATGCCGCGCTTCTTGTCGGCGGTCACCATCTTGTCGTCGTCCTTGCCGACGGTCTTGACCCAGACCTGAAGGACGTTCTTCTTGTCCGGAGCGGTCCAAGCGAGGCGCTGGCCGTCGGGCGACAGCCGAGGCTGGGACCTCTCGGGATTCCCGAAGAGAATGTCGCGAGGGATGATGGGCGGGAGCTCAGCGGAGAGACGGTATGGGGTCGCGAGCAGAACGACGGCCGCCGCGGCGCCGGCGAACCCCCGAAGGAACGGTTTCAGCATACGGATCGAACCTCCTATCCCGAAACAATACGTCGAAACGCACGGATTCGTTCGCGGCGGGTCCCCTCACCCTGACCCTCTCCCCCGCGGACGGGGGAGAGGGGAAATGCGCGAACTGGGGAAAGGATTCGTTTCGGCGAGCCGGACGGCCCGCTATCACTCGAATTCGACCTTGCCGAAGTAGCCGTTCGTTTCGTCGTCGGGCCCGGCAGCGAAGTACAGGACGTTGGTCGGGCCCGAGGACTGGCCGTTGCCGAAACCAATGCCCCACAGTCCGTCGATGGAAAGGATGTGCCGGCGGTGGCGCAGTCTTCCGGCGTGATGCCACTTACCCTTGTGGTTCTGACAGTACGCGTTGATCTTGCCGTCGCCGAAGTTCCCGACCAGCAGACAGCCGCTGAACTTCCCGAAGTCCTCGGGCGCCATCGCGAGGCCCCAGGGCGAGTTCAGCAAGCCGTGGGACGCCACCTTCGCGACCAGATTGCCGTCGATGTCGAACTCCCGTACGAAGCCGTGACCGATTCCCGGCACGTCGTCGATTCCTTCCTTCTTGGCGTATGTGACGAAGATTGAATCGCCGATGGCCTGGATGCCGAAGGGACAGAAGCCCGCGGGGATGCCGTGGTCTCGGAACTCTCCCGAGGTGTCGAACTCCTTGAAGCTCTGGTCAAAGAAGTTGCCGGCAAAAGCCTCCACCTTGCATTCGGCGAAGTCGGTCGAGTAAAGCGTGTCGCCGTGGATCGCCAGCCCCTTGTACACGGAGCCGGGATCGGAAAAGACGACAACCGCGTTGGGGTTGACTCCCGGGTTCCAGCCAGAAAAGGTGCCGTCCTCGCTGGCGAATAGGAAGCGCGCCGGTGTGTCCTTGGCGAGAGCGAGCTGACTGCCTCCGTTGAAGACGATCCCTGTCGGCGCGCCGGGAACCTGGACCTCGAGGGCGAGCTTGACCCCGGCGCCGGTGTAAAGCGTGGAGGAGCCGGTACCGTTGTTGGCGACCCACCACGGGCTGCTCGCGCTGGCGGTGATGCCCCAGGCGTTCACGAGCAGGTGGTCGGTGACCGGCGCCTCGTCTTTCTCGTTGGACACGAGGATCGTGGCTTTGTAATTGTTCTCCTTTTCGGCGGGAGCCGAACTGGCCGATCGGGCCTGTTCTCTCCCTGTTTCCTGCGCGATCGCCGTGCCTCCGAAGAGGAACAGCGCCGCAACGACTCCGCCCGTCATCCGATGGCTTTTCATCTCAACCTCCTTTGATCCCTGAGCCCACAATCCGAAAGACGCGTTGCCTGAAGCTATGCAATCGGCACGCCCCGAGCAGTTTCTTTAGTGTTGCTTCAGATTCGTCTTGGCGTTCTCTTAGATTCGGCTCTCGTGGAGATAAAGGACCCCTCACCCCTGCCGGCCGCTCGCTTCGCGAGACGCGGCCTTCGGCCACGGCCGGCGCTGAAGTGAGGCGAGGCCCCTCACCTCAACCCTCTCCCGCCGGGAGAGGGAGAAGAACCCCTCGCGCTCTCCCGCTCCGGCGGAAAGGGGAGAGCCCCCTCATCGGGGGAGAGGTGATTGCATCAGCTCGTTCATGCTCGCGTGCGAAACGATCCCTTCGAGGGCCGAATAAGTGCCATCGGTCAGGACCTCGTGGGCGAGGTGCTGCATCAGGCTCAGCGCCGCGCGGACTGGACCGGATCCCAGAGACACTCGCGCCACGCCGAGGCTCGCGAGCTCGCCGATCGAAGGGCTTCCGGCAACCGCGAGCACGTTGATCGGGCAGGCGAGCCGCCGGGCGAGCGCGCCGATGACCGCCGGATCGGTAACTCCCGGAATGAACACGCAGTCGGCGCCGGCGTCGCGGTAGGCCTCCCCCCGACGAATCGTCTCCTCGAACCAGCCGCCTTCGGGCCCGATCCGGTCCAGGTACACGTCCGTTCTCGCGTTGAGCACGATCGGCACGCCGTGGCGGCCCGCCGCCTCCTTGACCGCTCGAATCTTCTCGAGCTGGAGCGGCAGATCCGCCAACGCCCCTCCGGGCGCTTCACTTCCGTCTTCCAGGTTCAGGCCGACCGCGCCCGCTTCGAGGACTCCGCTCACGGCTCGATGGAGCTCTTCGGGAGAGGCGCCGTATCCCGCTTCCATGTCCGCGGTGACGGGAACCGAGACGGCTCGGCTGATCCTGCCGACGACCTCGAGCATCCGATCGAGGGGAATCC
>JBGPCK010000186.1:0-4733 GCA_041481715.1 Thermoanaerobaculia bacterium
CACCGAGCCCTCGACCAGCGCGTCCACGTTCAGCGCCCGTGCGATCTCGGGCAGCGGCTTCTTCGCCCCCTTGTACTCCATCACCGAGGTGCGCGAAATGACCCGCAGGGCGCGGATCTGGGAGATATCGGCGATCAGCTCCTCGGTCATCCCGTCGGCGAAATACTCTTGCTGAGGATCGTGGGACAGGTTTTCCAGCGGCAGGACGGCGAGCGATTGGATGGGGACACCTGCACCGCGCCCGAGGATCCGCCATCTGAGTCCACCGACATTGCCGGCGAGGAGGGCCGTCAGCAGGGCCACGGCCCCAACCCCAAGCCAACCGAGCCGAGACCTCCAGCTGCGCGCCAGCGGCGACAGGACGCCCGAAGCCGGGCCCACGACCTCCTGCAGCGCGAACGCCAGGTCCCTCGCCGACTGGAATCTCTCCTGTCGGCCTTTCTCGAGACAGCGCCGGATGACGTGCTCGAGCGCCGGTGAGATCTCACGGGGAGGCAGCTCGGAGGGCTCCTCCTTCAGGATCGCGTTCAGCGTCTCGACCGCCGACGCACCCCGGAAGGCCCGGCGTCCCGTCAGCATCTCGTAGAGCATCGCGCCGAAGGAGAAAATGTCGGAGCGGTGGTCCGCAGCCTGCCCGCGCACCTGCTCGGGCGACATGTAGCCCACAGTGCCCAACACCACGCCCGGCTCGGTGAGCGTTGGGGCTTTCGTGGCTCCCTCCGCAGAGGTGTCCGGCTGCATGAGCTTGGCCAGGCCGAAATCGAGGATCTTGACGCGGCCATCTGTCGTCACGAAGACGTTCTCCGGCTTCAGATCCCGGTGCACGATCCCCTTCTCGTGAGCGGCCGCAAGGCCGTGCGCGACCTGGATCGCGTAGTCCACGGCCCTTCGGAAAAAGAGGGCACCATCGGACAGGCACTCGCGGAGCGTCTCCCCTTCCAGAAGCTCCGTCACCACGTAGGGCACGCCGTCATGAGTCCCGACATCGTGCACCGTGAGGATGTTCGGGTGATTCAAGGCCGAGGCCGCCCGGGCCTCCTGCTCAAAGCGGCGGAGCCGGTCGGGATCCGCCGAGAACGCGGCGGGCAGCACCTTGACGGCGACCTCACGCCCGAGACGCGTGTCGCGTGCCCGGTAGACCTCTCCCATCCCGCCGGCGCCAAGCGGCGCAAGGATCTCGTAGGGCCCGAGGCGGGTTCCGACCGCCAGTGTCATCAGAGTTGCCCAATTCTATGGGCAAAGCGGAGCGGGAGCGCGCCTCGGAGCCTCAACGAAGCTCCGGGCGCGCAGAGAAGCCGAGAACCGCCCTACTTACCGGCGTGCGCCCGGGCTTGCGCGGAGAGAGAGCGGATCAGGTCACCCGGCAGCTTGCCGGAGATCGTCACGCCTTCCTGGTCATGGCTGATCTGGAGCTTGCGGATCGCCGAGACGAGCTGTGGGTTCTTGTCCTGCGCCGCCAGCCGCCAGGCCGCCGTCAGGCCGCGGAGGGCGTCCTCGAGTAGTTCCCGCGTCTCTTCGTCGGACGAGAGGCCCGTGGCCTTGACGGAGAGCGCATCGGCTTCGAATGTCGCCTCCAGAGTCAAGAGCGAGACGGACTTCAGGGCTGACACGACTCCGGCCGCGGCGCCCTCGCCGTGGAGCGCCGCCTCGGACCTGTGCCACTGCGCCACGTCGGCCAGGACCCAGGCCGTGGCGGCGGCATCCACGCGGTGAAGCTCCCTGCCGAGGCCCTGACCGGAGGAAAAACGCGTGCCGCCGGTGGCGCGGTCCGCGAGGGCATGCGCGACGGCCGGCTCACTTCCCGCCACGACCAGGTGCGCGTTGACGAAGGCCACGGCGCCCGGTTCATGCTGGCCATCGCCCTGCCCGCGCGACTCCTCCTTGAGGCGGAAGTAGTCTCCGCCGGTCACGGACTGGCGCAGGCCGCCGCGCTTGACGACCGCGGCGGAGAGCTTGGCGGGATCGAAACGGCCCTCGAAGAGAACGAGCGACCGTCCGCGCTTGCCGTCGGCCGAAGCCGTGCACACGACCACGGTATCGACGTCCTGGCGCAGGCTGAGCCCGGCCTCCTCGAGAAAGCGCGCGCCGTCGCCGTCGGCGCTCAACTTGTCGGTCTCCTCGAAAATCCGGAGTTGAAAGGGGCTCGAGCGCAGGTCGGCGATGCGAACGAAACCGACGGCCGTCACGTCGGCGGGAACGAGCGAAAGCGCGTCTCGCGAACCGGCCGCGGCCGAAGCCGCCAGGAGGGCCCCCGCCAACGCCAGGCCAAGGGGGAAGAAGAGTCGTCTTTTCATCTCAGAAATCCTTTCTCCGAAAGAGGAAGCTCGCCAATCCGAGGCAGGCCACGGCGAAAGCCGCGGTCGTTGCAAAAGGCAGCACGGTCAGGCTCTGTTGAAGGCGCTCGGGCGCCCGCCCCGCGGAAACAAACGCGACGACGGCCTGGCCCATTTCCGCCGTCTTTGGAAAGATCCAGTAGAGGGCGTTGACCACGTTTGCCTGCCACTCCTTCGACACCGCAGCCGCGATTCGCTCGTGCCCGGCCAGGAGCGCGGAGAAGAAGAAGACGGCGTAGGTCGACATGATCGACACACCCGTCGAGGAGGTGACCACCCCGACCAGGAACGCGAAGGCGAGCAGCGCGGCGATCGCGAAGAGGATGACCCCGCCGCCGAGGAGAAAGCGCGGGTGGGCGACGTGTGTCTTCCAAACGACGATCGCCCAGATCGAGCCGATCAGGTACACGAGGTTGCTCCCCGAGAGCAGCAGCCCCGCGGCATACCTCGAGAGCAGGAGCGAAACGCGCCCCACGGGGCGCGAGAGGTAAAGGTCTACCGTCCCCTTCTCCTGGAGCCGTGGAACCAGGTGCGCCGTGGCGAAGATCGCGAGAAAGGTTCCCACCAGATACAAGAACGCCGAGAAGCCCGACTCGAAGCCCAGCACGAGCCTGTCGAGGTCGACCCGGCCGCCGGGCAGGTCGAGCTCGCGGCCGAAGAGCTTCGCGCCGGCCAGCGCACCGTCCACGATGTCGAGATTGACGGCGAAGGCGAAAATCAGGATGAAGAGCGAGGACAGAACGAAATAGGCGAGCAGGGTCCAGCGCGCCGATGCCTCTCGGAAAACGTCCTCGACGGATGCCGCGAAGGCCTTCATCTCAGTTCACCTTTCCCGAGGGATCTTCCGACTCGGACCCCGCGCGGACCAGGTCCACGAAGACGTCCTCCAGAGTCGAGCGATCCGGCGAGAGCTCCGAAAGCGTCGCGCCTTGCGCCCGCAAACGATCCACGAGGAGGTTGACGTGCGCGAGGTCTCGCACGGACAGAATCAGGTGCCCGTTGACGCGCTCCACACCGGCTCCCGTCGCGCGGAAGCTCTCGAGCAGCCGCTCGTCGACCGGCTGGGCGACCATGCGGTACCGCGCCTCGCGCCGCGTCAGCTCCTCGATCCGTCCCTCGCGCACGACACGCCCCTGGCGCAGGATCGCGACGCGGTTGCAAGTCTGCTCGATCTCGGACAGCAAGTGCGAGTTCAGTAGAATCGCGCGGCCGCGCGCCGCCTCCTCGCGCAGGAGGTCCCGGATCTCGCGCCGCCCGACCGGATCGACGCCGTCGGTGGGCTCGTCGAGCAGCAGGACGTCGGGGTCGGCGACGAGCGCCGCCGCGAGCCCCAGCCTCTGGACCATTCCCTTGGAATACTTCCGGACGCGAACGTCCGCCCAGTCGGAGAGTCGCACCCTTTCGAGCAGCTCCGTCGAGCGCGACCGAATCGCGCGCGTGGACATTCCCGACATGCGCCCGAAGACCGAGAGCGTAGCCCGTGCCGTCAGGTAGCCGGGAAAGCGATGCCCCTCGGGCAGATACCCCACCCGACGCCGGCTCTCGGGCCGTCCGACCGGGATCCCAAGAAGAGTCGCCTGCCCGGCCGTCGGGTGCGTCAGGCCGAGCAGAACCTTGACCGCCGTCGTCTTTCCCGCCCCGTTGGGACCCAAGAGGCCAAAGATCTCTCCCGCCTCGACTTGAAAGGAAACCTCCTCCAGGGCGAGAACGGAGGTCCTCCCGAAGCGGGACCCGTACCGCTTGGTCAACGCCGAGACGGAGATCGAGGAACTGCCCATCACCAGGTCAATACGGAGAAAAGAGCCCTGTTGTTCCGCGGCGGGATCTCCGATCGTGCCGGCGCCGGGCGCTCTTGACATGCCCCGACGCCCGAAGGAAGCTCGACGAGGAACTCCCGGGGGTAACGAATGAGGTTTGCGCGGATCGCTGCCGTGGCGACGCTCGCGACGTGCCTTCTGGCCCCGGCGGCCGTGAGCCAGGTCGCATCGCCGACCGGCAATCTCTATGGCACGGCCTTAGACGAGCAAGGAAGGCTCCTGCCTGGTGTCGCGGTTACGCTCGCGGGCCCTGGCGCCGCTCGGACGACAGCGACCGACACGAAGGGCGACTTCCACTTCCTGCAGGTCTCGCCGGGGCCGTACACGGTCACGCTCGAGCTCGCCGGATTCGAGACCGCGAGGCGGGAGGCGACCTTGGAGCTCGGAAAGAACACGGTTCTCTCGGTCACCCTGGCCGTGGCCGGCGCGGCCGAGTCCGCCGAAGTCGCGGCGGAAGCTCCGCTCCTCGACAACCGCAAGACCGAGACCGGCGCGACGTTCGATCGCAAGGAGCTCGACAGCATACCCACGACGCGCGACCCATGGGCCATCCTGCGGCAGGTCCCGGGGGTCCTGCTCTCCG
>JBGPCK010000187.1:0-4718 GCA_041481715.1 Thermoanaerobaculia bacterium
CGACGGGCGCGGGGCAGGACGTGGAGATCGCCGTTTCGAAGGACGGCCGGAAGCTCGCCTTCGCGATTCTCAAGCAGAACGCGGACCTGTGGAAGCTGCCGGTCTCCCCTCAGACGGGCCTCGGCCAAGGCGCCCCGCAGGAGGTTCTCGCGACGACGCGCGAAGACAGCCGCGGCACCTGGTCTCCCGACGGCCGTCAGATCGCCTTCAACTCCGACCGCGCGGGAGACATGAACATCTGGATCTTCACCGCGTCGGACGGCTCGACCCGCCAACTGACGAAGGGCCCGGGCGGCGACTATCAGCCCGAGTGGTCGCCCGACGCGCGGCGCCTCGTCTTCTTTTCAACGCGCTCGGGCAATGCCGACATCTGGTCGGTGGACGTCGCGTCGAGAGATCTCAAGCAACTGACGAAAGGGCCTTCGATCGACATCAACCCGTTCTTTTCGCCCGACGGATCGCGGATCGCCTATCAATCGGACCAGAGCGGGCGGCTGGAGGTCTGGGTCATGAACGCCGACGGATCGGCTGCCCGACAATTGACGCGTCTCGGCGTGACGGGACACTTCCTGCGGTGGACCCCGGACGGCAAGTCGGTTCTCTTTCGGTGCCCTTGCAGCGGATCGCCCAAGACCCTCGCCGCGCCGCTGACGGGCGAAGAGCCCCAGCCGGTTGGTGAAATTGCCGGCGGGTCGCACATGTCCCTCTCGCCGGACGCTTCGCGGATCATGGACGTCGTTGCGCACAAGACGGTCTGGGTCTCGACGCTCGGCGGGGGAAAACCGGAGAGGGTCTTCGAGTTCGACGATCCGGATTCGCGCATCGACTATCCCGTCTGGTCCCCCGATGGCCATTGGGTGCTCTTCGACCGTTTCCGCCCGCAGGGAGGGGACGTCTGGGTCATGGAAGGCTTCGAGTGAGGCGGGTCCCGCGAGGCCGAGGCTCCCGCGGCCGGCCAGAAGAGTCCGGGCATAGCCTCTCCCCGCGCCCGTCGTAGAATCCGCCCGACCTCATGGCACTCTCGGTCGGACAGAAGCTCGGCCCCTACGAGATCCTCGCGCCGCTTGGCGCGGGCGGGATGGGAGAGGTGTATCGGGCGCACGATTCGCGGCTTCGGCGCGAGGTCGCGATCAAGGTTCTTTCGGCGGAGCTTTCCGGCGACGCCGACCGGCGCAACCGCTTCGAGCAGGAGGCGCGCGCCGCCTCGGCCCTCAATCACCACAACATCGTCACGATCCACGACATCGGATCCTCCGACTCCACGATCTACATCGCGATGGAGCTTGTCGAGGGGAAAACCCTGCGAGAGGTCGTGCAGGCCGGGCCTCTGGCGACCAAACGGCTCCTCGACATCGCCTACCAGATGGCCGACGGCCTCGCCAAGGCGCATTCGGCCGGGATCGTCCATCGGGACCTGAAGCCCGAAAACGTCATGGTCTCGAAAGACGGCGTCGTGAAGATCTTGGACTTCGGTCTGGCCAAGCTCCTGAAACATCAGGCGGAGGAGGTCTCCAACGTCCCCACCGCGACACGCGCCGGCACGGTGCTCGGGACGGTCGGCTACATGTCTCCCGAGCAAGCAAGCGGCCGTCCGCTCGACTTTCGGTCGGACCAGTTCTCGATGGGATCGATTCTGTACGAGATGGCCACGGGCCGGCGCGCGTTCCAGCGAGGCACGAGCGCGGAGACACTGACGGCGATCATCCGCGAGGAAGCCGAGCCTGTGGAGCGCCTGAACGCCGGCGTTCCCGCTCCGTTCCGATGGATCGTCGAGCGCTGCCTGCAGAAGGACCCCGAGGAGCGCTACGCCGCGACGCGGGATCTCGCGCGCGACGTCAAGAGTATCCGGGAGCATCTCTCCGAAGCCTCGGTTTCCGGCGAGATCACCGGCCAGACCGGTCCCATCCGGGCCGCGCGGGGGAAACCCGCCCTGCGCACCGCACTCTCCGCGGCGGCCCTGATTGCGGCGCTGCTGGCGGGAATGTTCCTGCAGCGGCGCTTCGCGACGTCGGCGCCACCTTCCTACCAGCAGATCACCTTCGGAAGCGGCACGATCCGATCGGCGCGCTTCGCGCCGGATGGCCAGACGATCGTGTACAGCGCGTCGTGGGGTGGGAGCCCGCTCAAGCTCTTCCTCAAGCATCCGAGCAGCCCCGATTCGCTTCCCCTGGAGCTTCCGACGTCGAATCTGCTCGGCATCTCCCCCTCGGGGGAAATGGCGATTGCGCTCGACTGCCGCTCGACACACCCTGGCGTCTGCAGCGGGACGCTGGCCCGGGCCGCGTTGACCGGCGGCTCGCCGCGGGACGTGGCCGAGGGGATTCAGGAGGCGGACTGGGCTCCGGACGGGACGACTCTGCTCATCGTGCGCGATGTCAACGGCAAGGCGCGCATCGAGTTCCCGATGGGCAAGGTCCTCTACGAGACGTCCGGCCACGTGAGCTTCGCGCGACTCTCTCCGAAAGCGGATCGGATCGCCTTTCTCGATCATCCCTTCCCGCTCGACGACGCGGGGATGGTCGCCGTCATCGATCTGGCGGGGAAGAAGACGACACTGACCGGCAAGTGGGCCAGCGAGGGCGGCCTCGCCTGGTCCTCCTCGGGGCAGGAGGTCTGGTTTACCGCCACCGAAGCCGGCGCCAACCGCTCGCTCTATGCGGTGTCCCCCTCCGGGAAGCTCCGAGTCGTGACCCGTGTGCCCGGGGGACTGAAGCTCGAGGACATCGCGCACAACGGGAAAGTGCTTCTCACGCGCGAAAGCCCTCGGGTCGGCATCATCGGTGTCCTTCAGGGGGATGCGCGGGAGCACGACATGTCGTTTCTCGACTACTCCTTTGCGGCGGATCTTTCCGCGGATGCCCGAACGCTGCTCTTCGACGAGGAGGGCGAGGCAGGCGGCGCCAACTACACGGTCTACCTGCGAAAGTCCGACGGCTCGCCGGTCGTGCGCCTGGGCGAGGGGGAAGCTCTGGCGATATCCCCCGACGGCAAGTGGGCGCTGTCGAACATGTCGACCTCTTCCCCGCCTTTTCGCCTTCTGCCGACGGGTACCGGAGAACCCAAAGTGTTGGCGATGGAGGGCGTCTCTCCGGAGCAGGCTGCGTCGTGGCTTCCGGACGGCCGGGGGATCGTCTTCGCCGGGAGCGAAAAAGGCCACAGCCTGCGTCTCTATGTCCAGAGCATGGACGGAGGCAAGCCTCGGGCGATCACGCCGGAGGGGATCTCCGCGGCCCTTCCCGGATTCGCCATTTCTCCCGACGCGAAGCTCGTCGCCGCGATCGGGCCGGACCGCAAATGCGCACTCTTCCCGATCGAAGGCGGGCAGGCCCGCCCGATTTCGGGTCTGGCTCCCGGCGAGTTTCCCCTTCGCTTCTCGCCCGATGGGCGCGTGCTCTACGTCTGGAAGCGCGGGGATGTCCCGGCGCGCGTCAGCCGAATCGACCTCGAGTCGGGCAAGCGCGAGGTTTGGAAGGACCTGCTTCCGGCCGATCCCGCCGGTGTGGAACGGATCTCCAACGTTCTCGTGACTCCGGACGCGAAAGGCTATGCCTACTGCTACGCCAGGCTGCTCTCCGACCTCTTCGTCGTCGAGGGGCTGAAGTAGAAGTTCCGTAAGGGGAGCCGGGCGCTCCCGGATAGTATTGTCGGGCTCTTCCATGACACTGGTGGCCGGCGCTCGTCTGGGGCCTTACGAAATCCTGGCGCCGCTCGGCGCAGGAGGGATGGGAGAGGTCTACCGCGCGCGGGACACGCGCCTGGGGCGCGACGTCGCCGTCAAGGTCCTCCCGGACGCGCTTTCGGGAGATGCGGGCCGCTTGCGCCGCTTCGAAAAGGAGGCGCAGTCGGCCTCGGCGCTCAATCACCCCAACATCGTCTCGGTCTACGACATTGGGACCGCCGACGCCACCTCCTACATCGCCATGGAGCTCGTCGAGGGAGTGACGCTGCGGCAGTTGCTCGCGGCCGGCCCATTGCCTCTGAAGAAGGCGCTCGCCGTCGGTGGGCAGGTGGCCGAAGGTCTCGCGAAGGCTCATTCGGCCGGGATCGTGCACCGGGACTTGAAGCCCGAGAACGTCATGGTGACGAAGGACGGCTTCGCCAAGATCCTGGACTTCGGCCTGGCCAAGCTTACACAGCCGGAAGGCGAGAGCGGTGAGGGGACCCAGGCGCGGACGGTGTCGGGTGGGACGGAGCCGGGGATGGTCGTGGGGACGGTGGCCTACATGTCGCCGGAGCAGACGCTTGCCAAGCCGCTCGACTTCCGGTCGGACCAGTTCTCCTTCGGCTCGATGCTCTACGAGATGGTGTCGGGCAAGAGAGCCTTCGCGAGGGCGACGGGCCCGGAGACGATGACGGCGATCATCCGGGAGGAGCCTGAGCCCCTCGCCTCGGCGATGCCGTCGAGCCCGGTGCCGCTTCGCTGGGTCGTCGAACGATGCCTCGCAAAGGACGTCGAGGACCGCTATGCCGCGACGCGGGACCTCTCCCGCGACTTGGCGAGATTGCAGCAGGGGCTCACCGAGGGAACGCTCTCGGGAGTCCTCGCGGCCGCCGAGCCTCGGCCGGGAGCAATCCGCCGCTACGGGTGGGCGGCGCTGGCGCTCGTGGCCGGAGCCGCCATCGGCGCTTTCGCGATGCGGCGGGCGCCGGCGCCCGTCCCCAACTTCCATGCCGTGAGCTTTCGCCGTGGGACGATCGCGCAGGCGCGGTTTGCTCCC
>JBGPCK010000188.1:0-4665 GCA_041481715.1 Thermoanaerobaculia bacterium
CCCCTGCTCCTCACTCTTGCTCCCGACCCTAGCCCCTAATCCCTAGCCCCTCGCCCCTGCTCCTCACTCTTGCTCCCGACCCTAGCCCCTAATCCCTAGCCCCTCGCCCCTCACCTAACCCCTCACCCCTGTTTGTCACTTCAGCCTGACCCTGTCATACGCGTCCCAGGCGCTCATGTCCGAGAGAATGACCCGCTCGCCCGGCCGGATGCCGTCGAGGATCTGAACGGTCGAGACCGAGCTCTTGCCGAGCCGGACCTTCACCCGCGTGGCCTCGTCGCCGTCGGCGTTCAACCGGAAGAGGCTCACCTGGCTCTGCTCCTGTCCGAAAGCCGGGCGCCCCACGTAGACGACATCGGCCAGCCGGTCGAGCTCGACCGTGCCGTCCACCGAGAGGTCCGGGCGCGCACCCTTGGGCAGCGGGCCTTGGAGCGCGACGTCCACGGTGACGGTGCCGTTCTGCGCCGCCGGATCCACGCGCGAGACTCGCCCCGGCACGATTCCGTTTCGCGTGTCGATCGAAGCCGTCTGTCCGACCTCGATGTCCTTGGCCTGCGTCTCCGCGATCTTCAGTTGCGCCTTCAGATGGTCCGGTTGCACCACTCTCGCGAGAGCCGTTCCAGGCGTGACGCGCTGGCCGACCTGGACGGGAAGCTCCTGCAGGACGCCGGGGATGCCGGAGCGCACGCGCAGGGCGTCCACCTGGGAGCGTTTGAGCTGCGCCAGGGCCCGGAGCTGTTCGACGCGCGCTTCCTGAACGTCGCTCTGCGCCTTGGCGGAGTCGGCGTAGACGGCCAGGCGTTTCTTCTCGATGCCGTTGCGCGTCTCGAGCTCCTGCGCCCTCACCTTGGAGAGCTTGAGTGTCAGGTCGGCGACGAGGCCTTCCTTGAAGAGCCCTTCGTTGGTCTCGGCCTGGAGCTGTGCCTGGTGATAATCCGACTCGACGGTCGCGGCGGCCGCCTGTTGATCCATCAGCTCTCGCTGGAGCCGCACCCGCACGTTGGTCGCCTCCGCCTGCGCCGCCTTCAGTTGCCAGTCCGCGTCCAGGGCGTCGCGTTGGAGCTCGGGGTTGGAGAGCTCGAGCAGGATCGTGTCCGGTTTGACCACGGCTCCCGGCTGCATGAGGAGGCGCTCGATGCGTCCGTCGGTCGCGGTCGAGATCACCCGGATGCCTTCGGCTTCAGGGACCAGGGACCCGGGCCCGCGCACCTGGCGCAACATCGGCCCCCGCTTGACGGTGTCGACCCAGACGGTGCTCTTCTCGACCGTCGGCGCCGCGGGCTTCAACCGGGAGAGGCCGAGAGTCAGGAGCAGCGCGGCGACGACACCGGACGCCACCAGAATCAGGCGGCGGCGCCTCTTGGTCTCGACGACTCCTTCACGCGCGATGTCCATACGTCCGGATCTCTCTAGCGCGAGATACGTGCCAGGAGAAGAAAGGGTCAAGTCTTTGAAGGAAAAGAGACAAGTCCCGGGAGACTTGCGCCGGGTCTGATCGGTTGCGGGACGGAACTGTCCGATTGCGAACAGGCGTCGAAAGTCTTGCGGTCAGGTTCCAGTCAAGACGGCGACCCGATCTAGATTCGGAGATATGGCCGATATTCCGAATGTTATTCGGTTTTCTGTCTCAAAATCCGAATTCGCTCCTGGCGGAGCCTGGCAGCCTTGACGGTGTTCTCGAGGAGCATCGCCACAGTGAGCGGGCCGACGCCCCCCGGGACCGGAGTGATCCGGCCGGCCAGCGGCTGGACGGCGTCGAAGTCCACGTCGCCCACCAGTGCCCGACCCTTCGTCTCGATCGCCTGACGGATTCGATCGCAGACGCGGAGATTCTCGGGGACCTCCGCGAGCGAAGTGATCCGGTTCATGCCGACGTCCACGACGACGGCCCCAAGGCGAACGAAGTCGGGTGTCACGAATCCCGCCCGTCCAATTGCGACGACGAGCAGGTCCGCCTCGCGGCAAAGCGCCGGCAGGCTCTGGGTGCGCGAGTGGGCGACTGTCACGGTGGCGTCCCGAGCGGTGAGCAACGCCGCCATCGGCTTGCCAACGATGTCGCTTCGCCCGATCACGACGGCCCGGCGGCCCGAGAGCGGGATCTGGTAGTGGTCGAGCAGCGCCAGAATGCCCGCCGGCGTGCAGGGGATGAAGCGCGGTCGGCCCTGGTGGAGCAGCCCGACGTTCTCTGGATGAAATCCGTCAACGTCCTTCCAGGGGTCGATCGCGTCGAGCACGCGATGGGCGTCGTGGCCGGGGGGCAGGGGGAGCTGGACCAGCAGGCCATCCACGTCTTCATCGCGGTTGGCCCGGTCGATCTCGGCAAGTAACTGCCCGGAATTGGTCGTGCTCGGCAGGCGAATCGTCTCGGCGCGCAGGCCGGCTTCTCGGGCCGCCTTCGTCTTGCTGGCCACATAGGCCTGCGAGGCCGCGTTCTCACCGATCAGCAGGACCCGAAGGCGTGGCGGCGGGGCGTCCGGGCCGAGAGCGGAAACCTCCGCCCGAACCTTCTCCCGGATCCCGAGCGCGGCCGCGGTCCCATCGAGAAGATTTGCCGTAGCCGCCGAATCGTGCGACATTGGGCGAAGGATAGACGAGGAATGGCGCCGGCGCAGGGTCTCCCCCATTTCGAGTCTCCTCGAGTCCTCGGAGTCGCCGGATATGGCTGAGGACATCGTGTTCGGCCATTCACCACGGAAGGGACTGGCCCCGGTAGTCGAGGAACCGATTCGTATCGTCGGTCGTCAGCCGGTCGAGGACGCTGAGCAGGCTTTCGACGCTTTCCGCAGCGGAGAGCGTTGCGTTCGGTCCGCCCATGTCGGTTCGAACCCACCCGGGGGAGACCGCGACGATCGTGAAGCCTTCGGTTTGGAGCTCGAGAGCCAGGGTCCGGAGAAGTTGGTTCAACGCCGCTTTCGATGCTCGATAGGCGTACCAGCCTCCTCGGGTTTCGTTGGTGGTGACGGATCCTGCGGTGCTCGAAACGGCGATCACCTGGCGCGTTGACCCGGCACGGAGGTTTGGCAGGAGAGCCTGGGTCAGGTGGAGCGGCCCGATTGCATTGACCCGATAGGCGCGCTCGAGATCCTCGATCTGCAATTCGGCGAAGGGCGGTCCGGCGCTGCCGATGGCGGCATTGTGGATGATGACATCGAGCGCCGTCTGGGCGAGCCGTGCGGCGAACGATGCCACGCTCGCCGCCTCGGCCAGGTCGAGCGGTTCGACGGGAAGGCCCAAGCGCCGAAGCTCGACCGCATTTTCCGGGTGGCGCGCGGTCGCGATGACCCGATCGCCTCGTTTCGAAAGCTGCCGGGCGAACTCGAAGCCGATGCCGCGATTGGCGCCAGTGACGGCATACGTCCGGCTCACGCAGACAACGATACAATGCCGCCAGGCGGCACGGAAGCCAGGGTCCCGCCTCGTGCGTCGCGATGGCCGATGGGTCAACACCGGCTGGCCCATGGACGCGGGATGCTGACACGGGTGTCGAGAAGTGGTCCGATCGACAGCGTCCATTGCCTCCGCGGTCGAGTCCCCTGAGCGGCACCCGGCGAACAGGCCTCGAGTTTCCGCGCACCGACGTACGCTTCGGAAGCGGGGTTGCCGCCCACGAGCAACACCAGAAGGTGCGGAGTCGGTCCGTCCCGGATGAGGAGCGCGGCTCGCGCCCGCGCGGCCTCCCGGATCGCCCGAGCAACAGGCGCGCCGTCGAGAAGATTTGCCGTGGCCGAAGAATCGTGCGACATTTGGTCGAAGGACAAACGAGGAACCGCGTCGCCGCAGGGTCTCCCCCCGATTCGAGTCCCGTGACGTCTTCGGAGACCCCCGATATGGCTGGCAACATCGAGAGATACAGAGAGGAGATCGGACGCTACCTGGGATTGCCTCCCGGGCATGTCACGCTGTTCTGGAAGGGCCGCGTCGCCCTTTACGCGATCCTGGAGGCTCTGGGGATCGCGACCGAAGATGAGGTCATCCTACCGGCCTTTACCTGCGTCGTCGTTCCGAATGCGATTCTGTACACGGGCGCCCGGCCGGTCTACGCGGACATCGAGCCCGTCACCTTTCACCTGGATCTCGCCAAGGTGGAGACTCATGTCACGAACCGCACGAAGGCGCTTCTCGCGCAAAACACGTTTGGTCTTGCGCCTCCCATCGACGAGTTGCGGGAGATCGCCCGGCGCCGGGACTTGTTTCTCATCGAGGACTGCGCGCACGGCTTCGGCGGAACCTACAAGGGGCAGAAGAACGGGACTCTGGCCGACGCCTCATTCTTCTCCACTCAATGGAACAAGCCCTTCTCGACGGGCCTGGGCGGTATCGCGGTGACGCCCAGTCCAGAGATCGCGGCCAGGCTCCGGGAGTCCGAGGCGCGGGCGGAGCGCCCGACGCTGCGAGAGGCCGCCAATCTGGCCCTTCTGCTGCAGGCTCACAAAGCCTTTGCGAGGCCCGAGACCTACTCGATGGCGATTCGGACTTATCGCGCTCTCAGTCGAAGAGGGCTCGTCGTCGGTTCGTCGGAAATCGAGGAGACCACTGGCACTGAACGACCGCAGGCCTTCCTGAAGACCATTACCGAAACGCAGGCCAGAGTCGGGCTGCGAGAGCTGGCCCGGATCGATGAATACAACCACCACCGGCGCTCGATTGCCGAGATCTACACGAGGG
>JBGPCK010000189.1:0-4646 GCA_041481715.1 Thermoanaerobaculia bacterium
CCATGCTCGTGCTGCACTGCATGATCGTCGTGAAGCTGGGGACGTGAGGCTCCAGGCCAGCCTCCAGCCAGACTTCGCGCCCAAGATTGCTATAAGCGAGGTTGAGGGCCACGGATCCCCAGACGGTGAAGTCGATGGGACCGGTGGCTTGCCGCGCCGTCGCCTGGACCACCGGGACCGAAAGTGCGAGGACATCTCGGTCAGCGAAGGGCCCGTCGACGCGAAGAAACGGCGTGCGCAGCCCCGCCGCGAGCCATATTTCGAGACGGGACGTTCTGGTCACCTGCTTATTCGTGCGGAGTGCCGGGCGGATCGGTCGTTCTCATCAACCGCGAGCTATGGGCGAAGGCGCTCATCAGTACCCGCGGACGCGGCGCTCCGCTTCTGAGAATCTCGTCGCGTCTGATGCCCGGGGCGCGGGAATCGACGTTCATGGGCTCACCCTCACTCTTGCAGCACCTGATGGACGAACGTGATCGTGATCGAGCCTTCGCCCACCGCCGAGGCGACGCGCTTGACGTTGCCGCGGCGCACGTCGCCAACCGCAAACACGCCGGGAAGGCTCGTTTCGAGGAGGTGCGGAGGCCGCGCGAGCGGCCAATGCGCCGCGGCCAGGTCCTCTTTCGAGAGATCGGGTCCCGTCTTGATGAAGCCGTCACCGTCGAGCGCAACACAGCCATCGAGCCACTTCGAGCAGGGGACAGCGCCGGTCATCGAAAAGACGTGTCGGATGTCGTGCGTCGAGACGGTTCCGGTCTCGTTATCGCGCCAGCTGACCCGCTCGAGGCGGTTGGCCCCCTCCAGGGCCACGATCTCCGTTTTCGGCCGGAAGACGATGGCTGGATTCGTCTCGATCCGTCGAATCAGATAGCGTGACATGGTTTCGGCCAGTCCGGCTGCTCGGACGAGTAAATGCACGCGCTTGGCGGTTTGCGCCAGGAACACAGCCGCCTGCCCGGCCGAGTTTCCTCCGCCCACGACTACGACCTCCTCGCCGCGGCACAATTGCGATTCGATCGGTGTGGCGCCGTAGTGCACGCCCGCGCCTTCGAAGCGCCCGAGGTTCTCGACCTGCAGCTTCCGATACTGCGCCCCGGTCGCGATGACGACGGCCCGACCCGAAATGAGCACACCGCCATCGATCTCGATTGCGTACGGCCTCCTCTCGCACGTCAGCCGCCTCGCCACTTTGGCGATCATCAGATCCGCCCCGAATTTCTCCGCTTGTGTCAGGGCCCGCGCTGCGAGCTCCTGGCCCGAGATACCGGTTGGAAACCCGAGGTAGTTTTCGATCTTCGAGCTCGCACCGGCCTGTCCGCCGGGTGCCTCGGACTCGAGCACCAGGACATCGAGGCCCTCCGAAGCTCCGTACACCGCCGCCGCGAGGCCCGAAGGCCCCGCCCCGATGATGAGGATGTCGCGGAGGCGCCCCTGGTCAATCGATTCGTTGAAACCCAGGCAGTCGGCAATTTCCGCGTTGCTAGGGTTCCGAAGCACGACTTTCTCCCGACAGATGAGGACCGGCACGTCGCCCTCCCGGACGCCGAACCGATCGAGCAGGGTCTGCACCCCCGAATCGGTGTCGAGGTCGACGAAGGTATAGGGATGTCCGTTGCGCGTCAGGAACTCCTTGACCCGCAGAGTGCCCTGGCAGAAATTCGACCCGATGAGCACGGCGTCTCCGAACCCGCGGGCGATCAACTCGACCCGGCGAAGAATGAAGGCTCGCATGAAGATGTCGGAGAGCTCGCTGTCGGTCTGAACGAGAGCGAGCAGATCGTCCCGCTTGACGTCGATCACTTCTCCTGACTCGCCAACCCGAAGGCTGACGAGCGCGTGCCGTCCCGAAAGCAGGTTGGTCTCGCCCGTGAACTGGCCGGGCTTCAAAACCCTGAAGGCCTCCTCGGCATCCACCGAACGCCGAACGAGCTCGATGGAGCCCGAGGTGACGACGAAGAACGACCCCGCCTGCTCGCCAGCCGACACCAGAACCTCCCCGGAACGCACACTGCGGGCGCGACCATGAGCCGCAACTCGGGCGACCTGCTCCGGCGTCAGCGTGGGGAAGACGTGTTCGGCACTTGCCGAGAGCGTCGGCGAAAGGGGTGCCCCGGTCTGGCCAGCGGTTGCCGACATAGGCGCTAATCCTCGTCCAGGTACTCCTGGGGAACGTCGAACCCGCACCGGCGAGACGTCTCCCCAGGCATGCCGGATCCGAGAAGTGGGGCATCGTGGCGCATCAGCGCGCCGCGGGGCTGTGGACTTCGGCGATGCCGCGCGCGGGCGCGGGTCTTGCGATCCGCCCCGGAAGCCGCCAGAGGGAGCGGCAAAAGAGTCCCCTGAGCCATCGCCCAGCGGAACAGGATCGCGTCCACCCTCGGTCGGCTACGCATCCGCTTCGACCCTCGACCCACAGTCTCTGCGCGTCAACTCTTCAGGAACGCTAGAAGGTCCGCATTGATCTGGTCCTTGTGCGTCGAGCACATCCCGTGCGGCAGGCCAGGATAAACCTTGAGTGTCGAGCCCTTGACGATCTTGGTCGACAGGAGCGCCGAGTCGGCGATCGGGACGATCTGGTCGTCGTCGCCGTGCAGGATGAGCGTGGGCACGTCGATCTTCTTGAGGTCTTCCGTGAAATCCGTCTCCGAGAACGCTTTGATGCAGAAGTAGGCCGCGGGAAAGCCGGCCATCATGCCCTGCAGCCAGAACGAGTCCCGCAGGCCCTGAGAGACCTTCGCGTTGGGCCGGTTGAAGCCGTAGAACGGCATGCTCAGGTCCTTCCAGAACTGCGAACGGTCGCCTGCGACGCCGGCGCGGATCTGGTCGAACGCCTCGATCGGCAATCCGCCGGGGTTGGCGGCCGTCTTCAGCATCAGCGGCGGGACGGCGCTGATCAGGACCGCCTTGGCCACGCGCTTGGTGCCGTGGCGGCCGATGTAGCGGGCGACCTCGCCTCCGCCCGTCGAGTGGCCGACATGGATCGCCTTCTGCAGGTCGAGCGCTTCGGTGAGCGCCGCGAGGTCGTCGGCGTACGTATCCATGTCGTTGCCTTTCCAGGGCTGGCTCGAGCGGCCGTGGCCGCGGCGATCGTGGGCGATGCACCGATAGCCGCGGGAAGCCAGAAAGAACATCTGGTCTTCAAAGGCGTCGGCGGAGAGCGGCCAGCCGTGGCTAAAAACGACCGGCTGTCCGCTGCCCCAGTCCTTGCAGTAGATCTGCGTGCCGTCTCTGGTCGTGATGTAAGGCGTGGAGCGACCGACTGTCTTGGGGCTTTGTGGAGCCGCAGTCTGAGTGGCGGCCGCCGCGGTGCCCGCCGGGAGAGCCACGGCCGCGACCAGACCGGCCCCGCCGAGCAGGACGTTGCGGCGCGATGTCGCGAATGCTTCGTCGGATTTCATGATCGATTCCTCCTCCTCCTGCCTAGACGAATCGCGCCCCTACGAGATTCTGTCGCCTCCGAGGTGGGCGGGACGGGGCGAACGAGTCTCCGCTCAGCGAGGAGGCTGGGTCGGCTGGGGCGCGGGAGCCTTCGGTACGTCGCCGGGGGAATCAACCGTCGCGTTCGCCGGCGCATACGCATCCGTTACGCCCGGCACTCCTTGGTAGATCCAGTTGCCCGGGGCCGGCGTCTGGCTCGGAGGGGCCGCCGCGGCTCCCGGGGCCGGCAGGACACTGACAGAGCCGCCCTGCATGGCCGGGTTGTCGATCAAAGCCGCGCCGAGCTCTTCCTGCTGGGCCCTGAAGGCGGGAAGCCCGGTCAGCCGCGTGACCCTCTGGACGTCTGACTTTCGGAGGCTCATGAACGTCCCATTCTTGAAGGCGTGGAAGACGTACGCGCCTCCTTGCAGCTTCGGCTCGTCGCGGGCGATCATTCTGCCGGAGGGGACGAGGTCGATCTGATAGACGGTCTCTTTGTTCATGTCCTTCGTCCGCTGCGTGATCTGCTTGACCTTCGCCTTTGGGAGTCGCACGACCGATTTCTCCGGCCAGGAGCGGTACACGTAGACGTCTCCCTCGAGCGTCGGTTTGCTGAGAGCGAAGGCCGCCCCGCTGGGGTCGAGGTCGATCTGGTAGATCTCGAGCGGCGGAGACTGGCCCGGTGCTAGGGAGGCGGCTGGTTGCGGACTCTGCGGAGTCTGAGGCTGCTGCCCCTGGGGCTGCTGGCCTTGCAGGCTGGCGGCGAGGACCAGAACTCCCACTACGCAGCCGAGGCGTTGGCGCACCGTTTTGGCCTCCTCGATTTCAGCCTATCACGCGTGCCCATTGGGGCCAGGTCTGTATTACATATCAACGAGCCGCTTCCGTCCCTTTGGGTTCGGTGGCGAGGGTCCGAAAGCGCCGGAGCGCCGGACAACCGGGCGAGTCGTCATTCGTGGCGAGGCTTCATCAAGCTCGCGAAGAAGAGCGTGGCCGCCACCACGATCGTGAGGGGGCCTCGCTCGAGGCGCAGGAGAGGGGCCAGAAGCGTACCCGCGACCGTGGCGAGCATCGCGATCGCCACCGAGATGATGCGCATCTGTCGCAGGCTGCGAGCCAGGTACTTAGCGGTTGCCGCGGGAATGATGATCAGCGATCCCATCAAGAGCACGCCCAGGAATTGGAGCCCGAGCGCGACGGTCAGAGCGAAGGCAAGCAGGAAGAGGAGA
>JBGPCK010000190.1:0-4571 GCA_041481715.1 Thermoanaerobaculia bacterium
GAGCAGTAAGGCGCACTGAAAGGGATCGAGACCTTCCCTGCGACCGATGACACGATCACGATCGTTCCGCGGCGCGCCTGCCGCATGGCGGGGAGGGCGGCGCGAATCGTTTCGAGCGTGCCGAAGACGTTGACCTCGTACTGGCGTCGCCATTGCTCGAGGGAAACGTCCTCGATCGCCCCGTATTGCCCGTAGCCGGCGTTGTTGACCAGGGCGTCGAGCCGCCCTTCGCTGGCCAGGATCTCCCCGATGGCCTTCGCCGCGGCGCCCTGCTTCGTGACGTCGAGCTCGAGCGTGTTGACGCCCGGGGAGCCGAGGAGGCTTTTCAGGCCGTCGGCACGCCGGGCCGAGGCATACACGCGGTGCCCTCTCCGTGCCGCTTCGCGCGCGGTCGCCAGGCCGATCCCGCTCGAGCATCCCGTCAGGAGGACGACCAGTTCCGAGGCCACGTGGCGATGTTACCTTTCCGGCGACTTCGACCCTCCGGTGTCCCTGCCAACCCTTTCCGGGAACGGGGGATGTGGGCGCGGCGCGAAATGGCGCCGGCGGGGCGTAAACTCGACCGGCCGTCATTCGTCTAACCTATGTGCAAGCTCTCGCGATGATTCCCCGACAGACCGATCCAGGAATCGACGAAACCCGTCTCCTCGCGCAGGCGCGGGCCGGCAACGCGGAGGCGTTCGAGCATTTCGTCCGCAAGTACCAGCGCCGGATCACCCGCGTGGCCTACCGGATGCTGCGGGACATGGGCGAGGCGGACTGCGCCGCGCAAGAGAGCTTCCTGAGGGCCTACCAGAGTTTGCCGGACTTCCGCGAAGGGTCGACCTTCGAGACCTGGCTGACGCGAATTTGCATCAACTGGTGCAAGGACCGGCTGAAGCGACGCCGCTTAGTGGTCTACTTCCATCAGACTCCTCGCGAGGACGAGGAGGAGTTGGGGCCTCGTGACGCCACTCCGCATCCGGGGCCCTCGCCCGAGCGGCGCGCGCTCTCGAGCGAGATCCGCGAGCGGGTGCGGGAGGCAATCGGCCACCTGTCGCCCCGCCAGAAGTCGATCTTTCTGCTGAAGCATTTCGAAGAGCTCTCGATCCCGGAGATCGCGGAGATCACGGGGCTCGATCCGGGGACGGTCAAGTCGCATCTCTTCCGTGCGGCCCAGAAGATCCGGGCGCGGCTGCGGGAGTTTCGGAAGGGGGAATGAGGAAATGGAACGGGGTTCTCGCGCGGGCCATCTGACCGACGACGAACTGTACGGCCTCGCGCTGCCGCCGGCGGGGGAGCCGGAAGCCCTTCCGGCGCACTTGTTGCAGTGCATTCGCTGCGGCAGGGCGCTCCAGGAGTGGAAGGGCGCCGTCCGAGAGCTCGCGGAGGAGGACGTCGAGCCCGTGATGCGGCGGTCGCCCCAAGAGTGGCGCGCCGCGGAGGATCGCACCCTGGAGGCGCTGCGCCGCGCGGGACCCCCGCGGCGCTTCCGGCCGCTTCGCTGGGCGATCGGCTTGGCGGCGTCGGTGCTGCTGGCGGTTCTGCTTCTATCGGCGCGGCGGCTCTCGCCCACGGCCTCCTCCGTCGCGCCTCTGTCGACACACCAGGCGGAGCTTTCGGGGCAGGACGCCGTGGACGACGCGCTGCTTCGCGACGTGGCGAAGCTATCCCGCGGCGAGGATGGGGGCTCCTTCTATGGGCTCGCGCCGGATCCGGCGTCGGTAGCCTCCGAGGAGGAAAAGCCGCTGTGAGGAAGTCTTTCTTGTCCGCGTTGCTCCTTGCCGCCGCGCTGCCGCTTGCCGCGCAGCCGCAGGTACCCGACGGGAAGTGGTGGAAGCGCCCGAGGATCGCCTCCCAGATCGGACTGACCTCGGAGCAGTCCGACCAGATCGAGAAGATCTTCGTCAGGTCGCGCCCGCGGCTGATCGATCTGAAGGCGGAGCTCGAGAAGAAGCAGCTCGATCTCCAGGTCGCAATGGACGACCGGAATGTCGAACGGCGAGAGGTCGAGAAGAAGATCGACGCCGTCGAGAACGCGCGCAAGGACCTGCAAAAGGCGCGGGCGCTCATGATCCTGGACATCAAACAGGTCCTGAAGCCCGAACAGTGGGAACGCCTCATGCAAATGCAGCAGGAGATGCGGGAACGGCAGCGCGAGAAGCGTCAGCAGAGCCGCCTGGAGCGCCGGTCGCCCGGCGGGCTCGATCCAGCGTCCGAACCGCAATAGCTGCCGTGGCCGAGAAGGCCGCAGCCAACCCCTCTCCCCCGGCGGGGGGAGAGGCAGGGTGAGGGGGGACCGCGGGAGGCGCGGCCTTTGGCGGCGGCCGGCACTGAATTGAGGTGAGGCCACCCCCTCACCCCAACCCTCTCCCGCCGGGAGAGGGAGAAGAACCCTTCGCGCTCGCTGGCTCCTGCGGGAGAGGGAGTAGGCTCCGCGCGCGGCTGTCTTATTCCGTAAACAACGCGTGGAGAGTCGAGGGCTGAGACACATGCCGGCCTCGTTCACCGTTTCCCGCCGCGGCTTGCGGCTGCTGGTCCTGGCCTGCGCAACGATCCCGGGTCTCGGCGTCCGCGCCGCCGCAGAATGTCAGCCCGATGCCGCACATGCCTGCCTCGCCGGCGGGCGCTATCAGGTGGGGGTGGTTTGGCGCGAGCCTCGGTTTGCGCCCGATGGCGCGAGCGGGCAACTCTTTCCCCTAACGCAAGACAGCGCCGCCTTCTGGTTCTTCGGGCCGGCAAACCTCGAGGTCGTGTGCAAGGTCTTGGACGGCCGCGCGATCAACGGCCACGCCTGGCTCTTCGCGGCGTCGCTCACGACCGTCGAGTTCGAGCTCCGAGTGACGGATGTCGAAACGGGCTGGCGAAAGACCTGGTTCCATCCGGCCTCGGCGCCCACGTCCGTGGCCGACGTCGGAGCGTTTTCGGAAGACCCGCTGCCCGGTTCCGTGCTCTTCGTCGGCGCGCATCCGGATGACGAGACGATGGCGGCTCCGATTCTCGGACGGCTCTGCGTCGAGGCGGGTCGCCGCTGCAGCTTTTTCGTCGCCACGCGCGGCGGGTCGGGCCGATGCTTGCTGTCCGGAGGCTGCCTGCCCGATCTGGCCGCGGTGCGCACGAAGGAAATGCAGGCGGCGGCGGCCTTGTTCGGCGCCGCGTTGACACAGTGGGACCTGTCGGACACCGCTGGGCCGGATCCGGAGGCGGTGCGGGCGGCCTGGGCCGCGCAGTCGGGAGGCGACGAGGCGCTCGTCACGCGAATCGCGGGCGCGATCGCGGCGGCAGGGCCACAGGTCATCGTGACGTTCGATCCGCGGCACGGCTCGACCTGTCATCCCGCGCACCGCGCCCTGGCGGGTCTGGTGCTCGACGCGCGGGCGCGACTCGGGAGCGACGCTCCGTCGGTCTTTCTGCTGGAAACGAAGGTCGAAAGGCTCGAGAACGGCGAATCGGTCCGCTTCTCGCCCTTCGTCCCGGAGGACCTGCGCGCGTTTTCCTTCGGGGCCGACACGACGCGCTCTCTTGCCTCGGCGGGAACCGCCTGGGACTTCCTGCTCGAAGACGCGCGGGCCCATCCCAGCCAGTTCGACGCGCCCGTGCTGGCGTCCCTGTCGCAAGTCCCGGTGGCCGACCGGCAGGTGCGCCTGCTGCCCGGATCGGCCTATGGCGAAGATCCGCGCTACGCAGGGCTGTGCTCGCCCTCTCCCCCGGGAGAGGGGACTACTGCAGCCCCTGCCCTCCGTCCACGCGGATGATCTGACCCGTCACGTACGACGGGCCCGCGCACAAGAAGACAACGGTGCGCGCCACGTCCTCGGGATCGCCGAGGCGTTGCAGGGGCGTTTTTTGCGCCCAGCGCTCGGCTTGGTCGGCCGACGTGCCCTCGGGGACGAGCACCGCGCCGGGCGCGATCCCATTGACCAGAACTTCCGGCGCCAGCTCCACGGCGAGGGCGCGCACGAGGCCTTCAACCGCGGCCTTGGAAACCGAGTGGGCGAGATAGTTGCGCTGCGGATGCGTCGCCATGAGATCCGACATCAGCACGATCCGGCCCCGCCTCTCGCGCAGAGTCGGCGCCGCCTCGCGGGCGAGAAGGAAACCCGCGCGGGCATTGACGTTCATGGCCGACCCCCATGTCGCTTCGTCGGTCTCGGCGAGCGAAGCCCGGTGAAAATTCGACGCGGAATGCACGAGCAGGTCGATCGCGCCGAGGGCGTCGAGGCAGCGTTGCACGACGCGGCGGCAGTCCTCCGGAAGGGCGAGGTCGGCCCCGATCGTCATCGCGCGCCGTCCCTCGGCTTGGATCCGGCCGGCCAGCTCCTCGGCCGGTGCCGAAGAGGAGCGGTAGTGCACAGCGACGTCGGCGCCCGCCTCCGCGAGGGCCCACGCGATTGCCTGGCCCACCCGAACTCCGGCCCCGGTGACGATGGCGACCTTGCCGGCGAGAGGCGCAGCGCTCATTTCGCTTCCGATGGTAACCCGTCGGAGTGATACTCCGCTTCACGGGACCGAGAGCGGAGCAATGAGGATCCGGCGCCCTCTCCTTCTGGCGGCGGTGCTCCTTCAGGTTGGGGCAGCGGCAGAGGCGTCGC
>JBGPCK010000191.1:0-4551 GCA_041481715.1 Thermoanaerobaculia bacterium
TCCTGATTCAAGCGCATCAAACGCGGGCGCGCCGCGAGACGGCCGCTCGTGCCAGAAGGCGCCGCTTGACGATCTCGACGAAGATCAAATACGTGCCGGTCACCGCGACGAGGAAAGGGTAGAACGTCGCCGGCAGAGGCACGAAGCCGAGCGGCCCGGCGAGCGGCGTGTACGGAAGCAGGATGCCGGCCGCGACGACGGCAAGTGTGGTGGCCGTCAGCGGTGCGCTCGGCCGGCTGTGCAAGGGATTGCCGGCGGTGCGGATGACGAAGAGGACGAGCGTTTGCGTCGCAAGCGACTCGACGAACCATCCGGTGTGGAAGAGCGCCTCCGATGCATGGAACAGCCGCAGCAGGGCGAAGAACGTCAGAAAGTCGTAGAGCGAGCTGATCGGCCCGATGAACAGCATGAAGTCGCGGATCACGCCGACGTTCCAGCGCTGCGGCTTGCGTGTGTAGCTGGAATCCACGCGGTCGGTCGGAATCGTCACCTGCGCCAGGTCGTAGAGGAAGTTGTTCAGCAGGATCTGAGTCGGCCGCATCGGGAGGAACGGCAGGAAAGCAGCCGCGGCCGCCATGCTGAACATGTTGCCAAAGTTGGAGCTCGTCCCCATGAGGAGGTACTTCATGACGTTGCCGAAGGACTTTCGCCCCTCGAGGATTCCGGCGTGGAGGACCCGCAGGCTCCTCTCGAGCAGGATGATGTCCGCCGCCTCGCGGGCCACCTCGACGGCGCCGGACACGGAGATGCCGACATCCGCGGCATGCAGCGACGGCGCGTCGTTGATTCCGTCGCCGAGGTATCCGACCACATGCCCCCGGCTCTTCAGGGCCAGCAGCACACGGTTCTTCTGGCCAGGCGACACGCGGGCGAAGACCGAGGCGCGTTCGGCCACCGCCGCCAGAGCCGCGTCGGTCATACGGTCAATCTCGTCTCCAAGCACGAGCCGCCCGCCGTCCAGGCCCACCTGCTGGGAAACGTGCCGTGCCACGAGCTCGTTGTCGCCCGTCAGGATCATCACGCGAACGCCGTCGCGCCGGAGCGTCTCGAGCATCTCCCGCACGCCCGGCGCCGGAGGATCCGAGAAAGCCACGAAGCCGGCCAGCGTCAGGTCCCGATCGTCTCGCACCGCTTCGGATCCGGCCGTGCCGACCTCTCGCGAGGCGACCGCGAGCACCCGAAAGCCTTTCTCGCAGAGCTCCCGATACACCGCTTCGGCACGGGCGCGGGCCTCTCCTTCCAGGGGCCGGCGCAGGGCGCCGTCCTCGTAGTCTCGGCAAGCGGCGAGCAGCCCTTCGGGGGCGCCCTTGGTGATCAACGTGACAGCGCCGCCCCGCGAGAGAACAATCGACTGGCGCCGGCGCTCGAAGTCGAAAGGGAGCTCGTCGGTCATCCGGTACCCGACGAAGTCGGAGGTGTCGCCTCCCTCGAGGGCCTGATCGAGCGGGCTGCGGATCCCGGTTTGGAAGTGGCTATTCAGCCGCGCCAGAACGAGTACGCGGTCCGACGGCGCGCCGAGAGCGCCGCAGAACCGGGCGAGAGTCATCTGCCCCGCGGTCAGGGTTCCCGTCTTGTCGCTGCAGAGTACGTCGATCGAGCCGAAGTTCTGGATCGCCTCCAGGTGTTTGACGATCACCTTCTGCCGGGCCATCCGGACGGCGCCCTGCGCCAGCGTGACCGTGGTGATCATCGGAAGGAACTCGGGCGTCATTCCGACCGCCAGCGCCACGGCAAAGAGGAGCGACTCCAACGGATCGCGTCGGAGAAGCAGGTTGATGAGCAGAACGAAGAGGACGAGGAACACCACCGTCCGCATCACGAACAGGCCGAAGCGGCGCGTTCCACGCTCGAACTCGGTCTCGGGAGGCCGCGACGCCAAGCGCGCGACCACGTCGCCGAAGTCCGTCCGTGGGCCGGTGGCCGTCACGAGGGCGCGGCCCCTGCCGCTCACCACGGAGGTGCCGAGGTACACGCGATCGGCGCGGACCGCGGTCTCGACACCACCCGCCGCGAAGGCCGTCTTTTCGGCCGGCAGCGACTCGCCGGTCAGCGCCGCCTCCTGGACGTGCAGGTCGCGCGCCTCGAGCAGGCGCGCATCGGCCGGAACGAGGTCCCCGGAGGCGAGCCGGATCACGTCGCCCGTCACGATTTCTCGCCGCGGAACCTCGGTCCACACCCCATCCCGCAGCGCCGTCGCGGTGACGGCGACCCGCCGCCGGAGGGCCTCCGTCGCGCGGCGGGACCGCTGCGTCTGCACGAGATTGAGCACGACCGAGAGCAGAACCATCAGGACGATGATCCCGGCGTTGATGAACTCGCCGACGAGGGCGGCGACGGCGCTCGCGGCGAGCAGGATCAGGACGAGCGGATTTCCGAAGCCGGCCAGCGCTTCCCCAAGCAAACGGGTGCGCGGCGTCGTCTGCACCTCGTTCGGACCGTCCTCGAGCAGCCGCCGCGCGGCCTCGAACGCCGTGAGCCCAAGGGACTCCCGCGTCGCCGCGGCTTGCGACGCGGACCCGGACGATTCGATCAGTGCCTCTGGGCGGCGCGAGGCACGAAAGGCTTCCGGCGCGGGCCACGCGTGGCCAGGGTCGCCCGCGTCCCCTTCGAGACGGGCCGCTCGACACCTCGCCCGATCAGCTCGAGCAGATCGGTCGTCGTGACGATCCCGACCAGCTTCTCGTCCTCCATCACCGGCAGACAGCCGATGGAGCGCCCCCGAAGCTGATTCGCCGCCTGGCGCAGGGTCATTTCGGGGTGCCCCGAAACCACTTGGGTGGTCATCACGTCACCGACGGTCTCGACCCGCCGCAGCGAGCCCGAGCCGGCCAGATCGCGGTCCGAGATGACCCCCACGACACGTCCGGCGTCCAGCACGACCAGATGGCGGATGCGCCGGGTTCGCATGTGGGCCCACGCTGCCTCCGCGGACTCCCGCGGCGAGACGCTCTCGACTTTGGTTTTCATGACATCGCCAAGCCGGATCATGACTGCCTCCTTCCTCGCGCGCCCGCAGGCACGACCAGCACGGGACAAGGCGACGCGGCGACCACGCGCGCCGCCACGCTCCCCAGAAAGAAACGCGAGAAGCCCCGCCGCCCATGCGTCCCGACGACGACCCGACTCACGCGGTGCGAGCGCGCGGCGCGCAAAATCGCTTCATGCGGCGCTCCCCGCAGCAGCAATCCCTTCGCGGCGACACCGGCCTTGCGCGCGCGGGCGAGCATCCGCCGCATCCTCTTCTCAGCGTCCGCGCGCATGGCCGCGGAAATCTCGTCATAGACGCGCGGCAGAACATACCCGTCCGGCGAGAAGGGCATCGGCGGCTCGAGAACGTGGGCGATCAGCAATGGCGCGCGCTCGCCCTCCGCCATGTCGAGCGCCCGGCGCGTCGCAGGCTCGGAAGCCGCAGAGAAATCGGTGGCGAGCAAGATCCGCGTTGCCTTCATGAGCTCCTCCTACGTAGTACAGACTCTCGCGCAACCCGTCGGAGGGCCTGATTCGTTTGAATCAGCGGCGGGTGCAACGTTACCGCTACGCTCGCGCCGGTGACAAGTCCTTCCGCGGGAGACGGCCCAGAGATGCCTTCCTCCGCGCCGTCGGAGATCGTTCTGGTCGGCAACCCGAACGTGGGCAAGAGCGCCCTGTTCGGCGCGCTGACCGGAACGTACGTCGCCGTCTCCAACTACCCCGGGACGACCGTCGAGATCGCCACCGGACACGCGCTGCTCGGCGGCCGCCGAGCCGCCGTCATCGATACGCCTGGAGCGGGTTCGTTGATCCCTTCCTCGGAGGACGAGCGCGTCACGCGGGACATTCTTCTGAGCAAGACGCCGCGCGCCGTGCTCGTCGTCGGCGACGCGAAGAACCTCGAACGGACGCTCCTGCTCGCGCTGCAGGTGGCCGAAACGGGACTGCCCTTCGTCCTCTGCTTGAACATGATGGACGAGGCCCGGGCCTCGGGTCTTCGGATCGATGAGGCGACCCTCTCGCGCGGGCTCGGCGTCCCGATCGTCTCGACCGTCGCCGTGCGCCGCGAGGGCATCAGCCGCCTACTCGCCGCGCTCGAGGCGCCCGCAAGCGGAACCGCCCGCGTGGAATATCCGCGGGCGCTCGAGCGGGCGATTGAGAGCGTGACTCCCCTTCTGCCTGCCTCGGCCATATCTTCCCGCGCCCTCGCGCTCATGGTGCTTTCGGGGGACGAGACCCTGGCCGTCTGGCTGGGCGGGCGGATGGCCGCCGACGCACTCGACCGCGTCGAAGAGCTCCGCCTCCAGCTGCGTCGCGACTTCCGCGAGCCTCTCGCCTACATCGTCAACCGGGCGCGCCTCGCGGAGGCCGTCCGCCTTCGGCGGGAAGCGGTCACGGCTCCCGCTCGGCCCGTCCGGGAGCGGCGTCCGTTCGCGCGTTCGCTCGACGCGGCGACGACCCACCCGCTGTGGGGCTGGCCGCTGCTCGCCGCAGTGCTCGCGCTCGCCTACCTCTTCGTCGGCGTCTTCGGGGCCAGGACCCTCGTCGACCTGCTCGAGAACGGACTGTTTGGACGGGTCA
>JBGPCK010000192.1:0-4550 GCA_041481715.1 Thermoanaerobaculia bacterium
TCGAGCGGCAACCGCACATTCGAGAGCGCCGCGATCATGCGGTAGAAGGCGTAGTAGCAGGCGCGAAGGACCCAACCCTCCTTGCGAACCGTCCGCCGAGCGTAAACAACGTCGAAACCCCTCCGGTGCTCTTCCAGAAAGCGGGGTATTTCCTCGGGCGCATCCTGCAGATCTCCATCCATCACCGTGACGACGTCTCCAGAAGTGTGCGCCAGGGCGGCCGAGAGCGCCGCCTGGTGGCCGAAGTTGCGCGAGAGGGCGATCCCGAGGATGCGCGAGTCCTCGGCTGCCGCCGCGGCAATCAGGTCGAAGGTGCCGTCGGAACTGCCATCGTCGACGAAGACCATCTCGTGCGGCCCGCCGGGAAGCGCGTCGAGAACCGCCCGCAGACGCCGCAGCATTTCCGGAAAGACGCTTTCCTCGTTGTAGAGGGCGATCGCGACCGAGACGCGCAGGCTCGCGCTCACGCCGCGCGCCTTCCCTTGAAATAGACCATGTGCCAGAGGGTCACGCCCAGGGCCCCCAGCGGATAGGGCTCGAAGACAGAGGGAGCGAAGGACTTCGAAAAGAGCTCCCGCCACTCAGGCAGCGGCCGCGGATAGTCGCCCCGATCCCATCGGGCCAAGAGACGCGGCAACCCCGGTCGGTCCGGCATGACGAGATCGAGGATATGGACGTGACCCCCGCCGGTCAACAGGCCCGAGAGGCGGGCGAGGATCTGCCGGGCGTCGGACGTCTCGATGTGATGAAAAAGGCTGTTCACGAGAATGAAGTCGAAAGGGGCGCCGGCGCCGGGCAACTCGCCGCGCACGTCGGCCACCGCGAACCGGTCGCCAAAGCGGCGGCGCGCGGACGCAATGTAGTCCGGATTGTGGTCGATGCCAAGGTAGTCCGCGTGCGCGAAGTGCCGCGCGTTGGTTCCCGGCCCGCACCCCACGTCGAGCACTCGCCTCACCGCCGCCAGATCATTGTGGCGCCGGATCGGCTCGAACTTCTTCTCGGCGAACGGCGTCTGCCAAAGCCGGTAAGCGTGCACGTTGCCCATGACCCCCGAGAGGCGCTTCAATCCGCCCTCCGAAAGCCATAGAGAAAGCGCGCATTCGCTCGAGCCGGCGCCCCCGGAGCCCGGTAGGAGGAGAGATCGTAGTTCCGGTCGATCCAGGCGCGCAGCCGCCGGCCGTAGTCGACGCCGAACAGCCCGCGCCCGTACTCGCTCGTGGGCCGCAACCACAGGACCACGGCCGCGGGCCGGGCGCTGGTGAGCTCGCGCTGGATCTCCCCCTCGTTCTCGCTAGTCAGGTAGCCCGGAAGGTACAGCTTGTGACGGATTGGATTCGGTTGCCCGGAAAGAAAGTTCAGAAGCTCTCCCTCAGGAAAGACCACCAGCCCGGTTCGACCCGTCGTGCCGCGGCGGATGGCGAGGGCGAGCGCCTCGATCTCGCGCGCCACTTCGGGCCGCGCCGTGAGCATTCGGGACGTGCCCGCAATCGGTTCTCCCTCCAACGAGGCGTAATGGGCGAGGCGGGCCGCGAAAGCCGCTCCGATCGCCGCCAGGAGCGCCGCCGCGAAGGCGTTGCCCAGGCGCCGGCGCGTCTGCCCCTCCGCCAGGCGCGTCACGCGCAGCCGCAGAAGACCCGCGGCGCACGCGAAGGCGAACATCAGCGGCGGACCGACGTAGGCCGAGTCCCCGATGTGGAAGGGACGACGATACGAAAGGAGAAGGCCGAGCAGGCCGAGGGCGGACAGCGCGGCGCCGCGCGGACCGGGCCGCCGGCGGAGCCCGACGACCAGGGCCGCGGCGCAGACGGCCGGGGCCGCGCTCCAGACGACCGCGCCTGCCGCACCGCCCAGCAGCGCCGATACCGCGAGCAGCGCGAGAAGACCGGCGAGGGCCCCGATCCGGCCGCGCTTCCCCGGGGGCTCCCGACCGCGGAGGGCGCGGACCTCGATCAGAAGAAACGCCCCGACCCACGTGGCCCCCGAGTAGGTGAGCTCGAACAACCCGCGACGCCAATCGGCCAGGCCGGAAAACGCGAAGAGAAAGGTGCGCGTTTCCTCGGGGAGCCTTCCCAGAAGCAGGTGCCCATCGCGAAGAACGGCATCCTTCCCGGCCGCGAGGAGAAAGCCCGCCAGCCCGCCCCCGAGGACGGCGACGAAGCTCCCGACGCCGGCGGCCGCATCGCGCAAGAACCGCCGGTGTCCCGGCGACGATCGCCAGGCCGCCAGCAGCACGGCGGCGGCGGCCGCGAGCCCCCATTCCGTCCGACAAAGACCCGAGAGGCCCGCCAGAGCGCCGGCCGCCGACAGTCGCGTGGCCGATGGCCGCGCCCTCGCCGCGACGGCGACCGCAAGCAGGGCGAAGACGGCCGCGTGCCAGATGCGGAACCCCATTCCGAGCAGCGACCCTCCCGCGTTGGGCATGAAACAGAGCGCCGGAAGCGCAAGCGCTGTCCAGAGCGCGGCCTCGCGGCGCCCCGTGACCCCGGAGGCCGCCACGAAAAGCGCCGCAAGGCTCGCAGCGGTCGCGACGGCGCCCGAGGCGACGAGCGTCCCGAAACCCGAACCGAAAAAGTGAAAGAAGGCCGCCTGGAAGTAGGGCGTCAGGGGACCGAACCAGTAGACGACATCGCGGTAGAGAAGGTCTCCGCGCGACAGAGCGTCGGGGACGATCCACTCCCGGCCCGAGTCGATCAACGCGTCCGACCACTTCCCCCGGGAGACAATCCAGAGGGCGGCCGTCGCGGCGGCGAGGAGCCCGAGTAAGACGTCGCCCCAAAGGCGCCGTCGCGCCGGCTTGCCGGGAGCTCGCGGCGGACGCAGGCTCTTATCCTCCGGGGGCCGCGGCCGCCGGCGCCTCCGCCAGCCGCGTCAGGTTGCCGGTGACCTCGTCGTAGAGATAAGGAACCCGGCCCGGCGCCACGCGCATCAGCCGCGCGTTGTCCGCCCCGCGGTCGTAGACGATCCACGCCTTCGCGCGATCGAGGTCCGGCTCGTTGGCGATCAGGCTCAGGTGCTCGTTGTGGTGCGGGCCGTAGCGAACGAAGACGATCGCGCGAGGCTCGGGGATCGAGGCCACGAGCGCCCGAAAGTAGCCGTGGTACGCCGCGCGGATGTAGTGTCTTTCGCGGTAGACCGCGACGTCGGACAGAAGCGGCCCCGCCGCCGTCAGAACGAGAAGCGTCGCGCCCAGGGCCGCCCCCGAAGAGACCGCCGTTGCCATCGCTTCGCGCTCGGGCCGGGGCCGCGCCGCGACCGCCGAGATCACCGCCCACAGGCCGAGCGCGGTGACGAAGGCGAGGGGCTCCTGGAGCTCGAGGTAATAGAGCGACCAGATCGAGGGATGCGCGAACGGAATGTGGCACAGGATCAAGAGGACGCCCGTCGCCAATGCGAAGAAGCCCTGCCGGTGCAGCACGAAGAGCCCCAGCACGAAGAAGAGCAAGAGCGGCCAGCGCGACAATCCCCAGGTGTCGATCACGATTCCGTTCAGCCTCGCGCGAAGTTCCTTCGGCACGGACGCGAGCGTGTGCGACGCGTGCATCAAGCGGTACTCCTCACCGTACCGGGCCATGTCCGGCGGAAGCGCGCGCTGCGGCTCGATGTTTGAGGGAAGGCCGAAGCCCGGCCGTTGATAGGGGAAGTAGGTCTTCGAATAGAGCGCATAGGGAGTCACCCGCGCGCTGCCGGTCGTCCTCGCGCTCCAGATCGGAATGATCGCCAGAATCGCGACGGCCGGGACGAAAGCCCACGCCAGGTCGCGCCAGGCCCTCCTCCTCGAGATCTCTCTCAAGACGACGAGACCCGAGGTCGCGGCGTAGCCGACGGTCGTAAAGGGCCGCGTGAGCACGCCCCAGGAAACCGCCGCGGCAAGCAGCATCAGCCAGCCAACTCCCTTTCGCTCGAGCCATTGCGCGAGCGCCCACCAGCCGAGAAGCCAGAGCACGATCGTCGAGTTCTGCGACAAGTAAGACGGGAGAAACCGCAGGTTCCCGGGAGAGGTCGTCCAGACGAGCCAGGTCAGAAGCGCCACCCAGGGGTTGGCGAACCGCCGCGCCAGCAGGAAGAGCAGGCCTCCGGCGGTCCCGGCGAGCAGCGCCGGCATCAAACCCGTCGCGCCCAGCCAGACACCCGGCGCGAGCAACAGGGAGTGGCCCGGAGGGTACTTGCCCGCGAAGACCGGCGTGACGAGGACGTGAAACTGCTCGAAGAACTCCGGGAGCGGTCGTGCCGGAGCGCTCCAGTGCCCGGTCGCGAGGATCTTCGCCTGGAGCAGGTAGGCGGCTTCGTCGTGTATGGTCGCGACCGGAGACAGCGACCCCCACACGAACGCGATCTCGAGAGCCGTGAGGCATCCAAAGAAAACCGGCGCCGCCCGGGAGGCGAGCAGGCGCGTTGGCATCTCCATGCCCAAGCGCAGACGGCCGGCCGCGGACCAGGGCGTGCTCACGTGACGAGGCTGCCCGGGCCGGTCCAGCGCTTCCAGGCTCCGGTCTCGAGGATTTCGTCGATCACCGCGAAGGCACGGTCGATTTCGGCGTCCTCCGTGTAGA
>JBGPCK010000193.1:0-4536 GCA_041481715.1 Thermoanaerobaculia bacterium
AAGCAGGCCCGTTGTCGAGAGCCCGGTCAGCGACTCGGGAAGACCCTCGAGCCGCCCGGTCAGCATCGCGGCGACCTTGCGCTTTCCCCAACGCTGGCCGCCGCGGGCGACCCCGGAGAGGATCTTGCGCAGGAGGAGCAGCTGCTCGGGCAGGAGCGCGCGCCGCCGCCGGCAGTTGCCGCAGGCGCCGCACCGCGGCGCGACGTCCTTCTCCCCGAAGTAGCCGAGCAGCGTGGCGCGCAGGCAGCCCGTGGAATCGGCGTAGCCGATCATGCGGCGCAGTTTCTTTCGTTCGAGCTCGCGCCGCCTCTCGCGTTGCTCCGGATCGGGCGGCGCCGTTGCCCGGCGAAAGATTTCGTCGACATCCTCCCGGTCGATCAGGAACTCCCGGGTCCGGACGTCCACGTAGTTCCAGAGGAGCACCGCGTCGGCGGGGCGCCCGTCGCGGCCGCCGCGGCCGATCTCCTGGTAGTAGGCCTCCAGAGATCCCGGGATCTCGTAGTGCACGACGGCCTCGATGTCGGGCCGGTCGATCCCCATTCCGAAGGCGTTGGTCGCGCAGACGACGCGCGCCGTGCCGGCCGCGAAGGCATCCTGGACGCGCAGGCGCTCGGCGTCGTCGAGGCCCGCATGGTAGGTCTCTGCGGCGACGCCGGCGGAGCGGAGCGCATCGGCCGCCCGGCCGGCGCTCTTTCGCGTCGCGGCGTAGACGAGCGCCCGGCGGGCGCCGACGAGCTCGGCCAGAAGCGCTCGCTTCTCGAGATCTCCCGAGACTCGGCGCACGTCGAGGTAGAGGTTCGGCCGGTCGAACCCCGCGACGAAGACCTCCGGTTTCTCGAGCGCGAGCAAGTCGACGATGTCGGCGCGGACCTCGGGAGTCGCCGTTGCGGTGAAGGCGAGGATCGGCGGCCGTCCCGCGCCGCCGTCGGCGCGGAGGCAGCGGCCGGCCGCCTCCGCGAGCCGGCGGTAGTCGGGGCGGAAGTCGTGGCCCCATTCCGAGACGCAGTGCGCTTCATCCACGGCGAATCGCGCCAGCGGCATGCCGGCCAGGATCGCCGCGAATCGCTCGTTCGCAAAGCGTTCCGGCGAGACATAGAAGAGGCGCCATCGCCCTTCGCGCGCCCGCTCGATGGCGTCGTGGCGCTCTCCGGCGGGCATCGCCGAGTGGATCGCGCCTGCGGCGATCCCGCGCCGATTCAACTCATCGACCTGGTCCTTCATCAGGGCGATCAGCGGGGACACGACGAGGGTCGTGCCGGGCAAGAGGAGAGCCGGAAGCTGATAGCCGATCGACTTGCCCGATCCGGTCGGCATGACCGCGAGTACGTCGCGGCCCGCGATCGCCGCGCGGACGATCTCTTCCTGCCCCGGCCGGAAGGCGCGGTGGCCGAAGTAACGCTCGAGCGCGGAGGAGAGATCCCGATCCACGTCTGGGATTATCGCCGCGTCCGAAAAGGGAGGCCGTGGGGTATTGTTATGGGTTCGAAATCATGTCGACTTCCGCCGTTACCTCCGCCCCGCTCGGCGTCCGCGCCGACCGGCGGGCGCTCGCGATCGTGGCCCACGTGGACCACGGCAAGACGACGCTCGTGGATGCGCTGCTGCGGCAGTGCGGGACCTTCCGCGCCGGCCAGCACGTCGAGGACCTCGTGATGGACTCGGGCGAGCTCGAGCGCGAGCGCGGGATCACCATTCTCGCCAAGAACACCGCGGTGAAGTACCAGGGCACGGTGATCAACATCGTGGACACGCCCGGCCACCGCGACTTCGGCTCCGAGGTCGAGCGCATCCTGACGATGGTCGAGGGCGTGCTGCTCTTGGTCGACGCCTCCGAGGGGCCGCTGCCCCAGACCCGCTTCGTCCTCAAGAAGGCCTTGGAGGGGGGCAAGCGTCCGATCGTCCTCATCAACAAGATCGACCGCGCCGACGCGCGCGTGGAGGAAGTCGAAGAGGAGATCCACGACCTCTTTCTGTCGCTCGCGACGGAGGATCGGCACCTCGACTTTTCGGTTCTCTACGGCGCGGGGCGGCTCGGCTTCGCATCGCGCGACCCGAGCGCCCGGTCGGGAGACTTGAAGCCGCTGCTCAACGCGATCCTGGAAGAGATCCCCGCGCCGGCCATCGGCGAGGCGCCATTCAAGATGATCGTGGCGAACATCGACTACTCCGACTACCTGGGGCGGCTCGCGGTCGGCCGTATCCATTCGGGCAGCCTGTCCCACGCGATCGATCTAGCGGCGGTGCGCCCGGATGGTTCCATCGTCCAGAAGGGGAAGGCGGGCAAGATCTATCTCTTCGAGGGGATCGAGCGCGTCGAAGTCATCGACGCCTCGGCCGGCGACATCTGCATGATCTCGGGCTTCCCGCAGATCGAGATCGGCGACACGATCCTCGACTTGAACGACCCGGTCCCTCTGCCGGGGATCTGCGTGGACGAGCCGACCCTTTCGATGGAGTTCCGGATCAACGACTCGCCGATGGCGGGGCAGTCGGGCAAGTACGTCACGAGCCGGCACCTGCTCGAACGGCTGGAGAAGGAGCTCGAGCGGAACGTCGGGTTGCGCATGGAGAAGACCGCAGAGGCCGACGCGTTCCTGGTGCTCGGGCGCGGTGAGCTGTCGCTTGCGATCCTGGCCGAGACGATGCGCCGCGAGAGCAACGAGTTTTCGCTCGGCCGTCCCCAGGTGATCCTGCACCGGGGCGAGAACGGGGAGCTGCTCGAGCCGTACGAGGAGCTCGTCATCGACTGTGCCGAGGAGTTCACCGGAGGCGTCATCGCGGCGGTCGGAGAGCGCAAGGGCGAGTTGAAGCACCTGGGCAAGCACGGCGACCGCACGCGCCTCGAGTTCACGATCCCGTCGCGCGGCCTGCTGGGATTCCGGCTGGAATTCCTGACGCTCACCAAGGGCACCGGCCTCTTGAACCACCTGTTCGACCGGTACGGCCCGCACCGGGGTGTCCTGCCCAACCGCAAGCGCGGCGCGATGATCGCCAAGGAGCCGGGGGACGTGACGGCATACGCCCTCGATCGGCTGGCCGACCGGGGAGTCTTCTTCGTCAAGCCCATGGACAAGGTGTACGCGGGCCAGATCGTCGGCGAGCAGGTCAAGGAGGGCGAGATGGTCGTGCAGGCGTGCGAGAAGAAGCACCTGACGAACATGCGCGCTTCGACCTCCGATCAGGCGATCCGGCTGACGCCGCCGCGCGAGCTCAACATCGAGCAGGCGATCGAATGGATCAACGATGACGAGCTCGTGGAGGTGACTCCGGCCGCCATCCGCGTGCGCAAACGGATCCTGGACCACAGCAAGAGAAAGCGCGAAGGCAAGGAGCTGTAGCTAGCTTCTCTCTCCCCGCCACGCGGCATAGAGCCAGATGGCGCCTCCGGCCGCGAAGGCGATCGGCAGGAACAGGAAAGCCGTTTGCAGGGACGTGGCGTCGGAGATCGCGCCGATTAGAGGCGGCGACGGAACGTCCCCGAAGAGGTGGATCGCCAGGATCGAGAGGCCGACGGCCCTTGCGCGCTCGCCCGGCGCGACCACGTTGACGATCGCGGCGTTCACCGGGCCCGTCGAGGCGAAGACCAGCAGCTGCGCCACGACGATGGCCGGCAGGTAGACCGCGGGCCGCGGCGCGGCGAAGGCGAGAAGTGCGGCGGGCGCGGCGGCCAGAGCGGTCCAACCCGAGACCCAGAGGTAGGCCTCCCGATGACGCGGCCGGAGCCGGTCCGCGAGCCAGCCGCCGGCCGCGGTGCCGAGCAAGCCGGTCGCGACCACGATCGCACCGAACTGAACCGTCGCGGAGGCCTTCGGCACGCCGCGCACGCGTTCGAGGAAGGCCGGCATCCAGAAGGCGAGAGCGCCGAGCGCGAACGTGTAGGCCGCGTATCCGGCTACGGTCAAGATGTAGGGACGGTTGCGCAAGAGCCCGCGATAGGTCGTCCAGACGCCGCCTCGCGCTCCCCCCGGGAGAGGGTCGCGGTGCGGGGCGCCGTCGGCCGCCCCCCTCTCAGGATCCCGCAGCGAGAGGCACAACAGAGCCAACACCAGGCCCGGCAGCCCGGCGATCCCGAAGGCCGCCCGCCAGCCGAACCGCTCCTCCGCAAGCCCGCCGACGATGTAGCCCGCCGCCGAGCCGATCGGAATGGCGGCGAAGAAGATCGCGAAAACGCGGCCTCGGCGGTTCTCGGGAAAGGCGTCGGCGAGCAGCGCCGGGGCGATCGTTCCATAGGCCGCCTCGCCGACGCCCACGGCCGCCCGCGCCGCGAAGAGCCCGGCAAACGAGCGGGCGAGCCCTCCCACAGCCGTCGAGAGGCTCCAGAGGCCGACCCCCACGGCAAGGAGCAGGGGACGCCGGCCGCGGTCGCCGAGCATGCCGAAGAGGGGGGAGGCCAGCATGTACACGAGAACGAACGCGCTCGCGATTGCACCGAGCTCTCCGTCCGTCAGGGAGAGCTCCGACTTCTTCAGGCTCTCGACGAGCGCCGAGACGACGAACCGGTCGAGGTAGTTGAAGAGGTTGACGAGGGTGAGGAGG
>JBGPCK010000194.1:0-4530 GCA_041481715.1 Thermoanaerobaculia bacterium
AGTAAACCGCTCTTTGTCCTCATCCCAGAGATGAGCCCCGTTCATCGGTCGCGGCCGCCGCCGTAGTGTAAGGAGTTGTTTCCACCTGAGCCGGAGTCCGCACAGCCCTGGGAGGCCGGCGGTCTCTCTCCCTGTCCCGTGTAGCGGAAAAGACGGGCCCCGCTGCCGAACGCGGGAGGGCGTAGCATTAGGGGCGGCGCGAGACTGGGGAATGATCGAAAGGATCAAGCAGGTCTTCCCGACCGTCCGGAAGATCGCTCTTCAGCTGACATTCACCGACGCCGACCAGGCCTCGGACATGTCGTGGCGTGAGTACGCGCTAACGCCTGAGGCCGAGTACCCGATCAAGATTGACTGCCCCGAGAGGGAATGCATCCGCGGAGGCTTCGACCTGAGCTCCGGGCTTCAACAGGCCGTCGCGTCCCGTCAACCCGTGGGGCATGGCGATCTCAATTGCCCGGGCTGGCAGGATCGAGGAAAGGCCGGGAAGCAACGCTGCCTCGTGGGCCTGTCGTACCGCATGAAGATCGAATACGCGTAGGCGGTGCCAGCTCTGTACAGACCCGGCACCAAGACGGAAACGACGGCACGGAAGTGCCTTCACGCCCAGCACTGTCGTGCGATTGAGGAATCCTCTGGAAGACCTATTCTCGAGACCTCAGGTCAAAGGAGGAGCTCAAATGAACCGGACCATTCCGGTCCCCTCGGTCGGGATCCCGCTACGCCGCGCTGTTCTTTGTCCGAACGATGACAACATCTACGATGCTGACCGTTGGAGGGCCTGCCCGACCTGCCAAAACGGAGATCGGATCTACCTGTCGCGGTTCCTGGAAGTAGGAGCGGAAAACGGGGATCGAACACGCCAGATCCAGCTTGGCAGGAAGAGGAGGGCTCCCGAGACGTTCGCGGCGTGTTACGTATCAAGCTAGCGGACGAGACGAGTCTTGGACCGGGGCAACTCCACTTCACGTCGCATCGCGCCGAGGATATGCCGATGGAAGGCATGGCAGACGGCCGCCTCGATCCGCCTCCACAGCCACCGAGGGCGCACGGAGCTTACGTACCGGGTTTCGAGCTCGATTCGCGTCGAGCCGCCCGGGAGCTCGAGCAGGGTGTAGCTGCCGCCCGTAAGGCGGATCCCTCCGCCGATCGCCAGATTCTGTTCGACGATATCGAACCCACATTGCCTCCACGGTGCGATTCGAGTCAGGCGCTTGAGCAGGTGTCCCTTGTCGTAGATGCATCTGGTCTCGTCGCCGACGGCCGAGCGGCGACCCTCCGCGCGCATCGGTGCCGGCAACAGCAGGCGCAGGTGGAGCGGCGGGCGGCGCTCGATCTGCTCGTAGAACATCAGCCCGTCCCACACCTGCCCGGGCGAAGCGAAAAACCTCATGCCGGTCACGATCGACGTCGGGCCCCGCGCGCACGCCCCCGATCCAATCCTCGCTCTCTTCACAGCGCGGCCGCTGGTTTCACGTCGACGATTCCCCAGAGCATTGCCCGGTCCTCAGAGGCACGGTTCGTCGGCGACGCCACCCCTGGTTCACCGAAGCTGCGGACGACGGCAACCGCGCCTGGCGCCGCAGCGCGCCGGACGGCGTCCGACAGCCGCTGGCGGTAGGCGTCGCTGGCTCCGTCGAGAATGTTCGAGAGCGTGAACCCGGCGAAGCTTCTCGGCGGCTCGCGCTCGAGGCAGTCCGCGGCGTCAGCGTGGATGAGCCGGATCCCCTCCGCCTCGAGGGTCGCCGGGCAGTCCGAGAGCTCGCCGAGGAGCAAAGCCCGCGCGTAGGGATTGTCACGGTTGGGATGCCGGGCGAAACATCGCTTCATGCGGCCGCGCATGACCTTTCCGAAGTTCTGTGGAAGGGAACGGAGAAAGGGCCTTGCGTAGAGCATGCCCAGGACCGCCGTCGAAAGGATTGCGTCCATCGCGGCACGGAACCGCTGGGTGTCGAGGTGCCGGCCCCAGTAGGCGACCTGCTCCGCCGGAACCGCCAGGTCGAGAAACTCACGGACTCGTGAGGCCCGCCAGCCCACCAGGGGAGCGAAGCCGCGCCCGAAGGCCATCATGCGCTCCGCAGCCCCGCGGGAGTCGAGCCCCCCCAAGAACCTCCGCCTCGCGTAGGCGATCTGGACGGGATTGATGTCGGCCGCGACCACCTCGTGGCGCCGCGACAGCTCCATCGCCGTACAGCCTGCCGACGCGATGCAGAAGACGCGACCTCCGGGGCGGAACGCGCCGAGCTCGATCGATACATCCTCGTGCATCCGGCCAAAGAGGAGCTTGCTCGGACCGGCACGCGCATCGAAGCGGCCGCGCTCCCAGGCGGTCTCCGTAACGCTTGCCCTCAGCTCCATCCGGGCAGGCTTGCCGAGACCCAGACCAGGACGAGGAAGGCGAAATTCTTGACCAGCATGCCGCCCGGATCGTGAATGATTCGCCGCGCCCAGAGCAGACCGTTGGCGTTCAACGTGGCGAGCAACAGCGTCTGAACGGCCGCGCAAGGGATCGGCGCCATACCGCTCAGCGCCCATAGGGCCAACCCGACCTCGACCGCCCCGAGAACCCTCAGGAAAAGCGCGCCGACGCGCGGATCGAGGCGGGGCACCGCCTCAACGACCCGGAGCTGATGCGGCTCTCCGCCAAGCAGCTTGCACCAGAGCCCCTCGTAGAGCCACACCGCGGACACTGCGACTCGAATCAGCCAGAACGGCGGCAGCAACTCGGTCATGAAAACACGTTGGGAGACCGGCTAGGACGCGACCGAGCCGGACGTCGCTCCGGATAGACGGTTGTAGATCCATGCAACCAGGGCGCCGAGCACGAGCCCATCCGGAAGCGCCCAAAGGAGACCGACGACGCTGCCCAACGGAGTGAACGTGAATCCGCGGTACATGAGCCCGAGCAGCGGAACTCTTCCTCCCATGCCATCCAGCGCAATCACCCACCAGGCGAGGGCAAATACGCCGATCCCCCACACGAGCGCGCACGTGAGCGCGAAGGCTTTCACATTGAGCTTCATCGGACACCCCCTGGAGGAATCTTATCGCCGGGCAAGGGACCTGGATTCGCGCAGCCGCCGTTTCGCACGCGGCGGCGGCGACGTCTCCCGGACCTGATCGAGAAGCTCGGGCGAGACGATCCGGTCCGACCCGAGGTGTCGAGTGCGGCAAGGTCCATCCGCAGGTCTCGTCTTGTGGCAGAGTCGGCCGGTGCGCAATGTCCTGGAGGTCGAGCACCTGTCGGTGAGTTTCGGAAAGACTCCGGTCCTCGATGATCTCAGCTTTAAGGTCGAGGCGGGCAGCTCGCTCGCGATCATCGGACCCAACGGTTCGGGAAAGACCGTCCTCTTGAAGGCGCTCATCGGCGCTGTTCCAGCAAAGGGCACGATCCGATGGGCGCCAAAGACCAAGATTGGCTACGTTCCACAGAAGCTCGACATCGAACGCGATCTTCCGTTGACCGGGCTCGAGTTCCTCCGGGCCAAGGCAAACGTGGCGGGAATTGCCGCCACCGAAGTCTCGCGAGTCCTCGCTCTCGTCGATCTCCAGGCGGACGCTGCTTCCCAGCCGATCGGGACTCTTTCGGGCGGTCAGTTTCAGCGTCTCCTTCTTGCGTTCGCCCTGACGGGAGGTCCCTCCGTGCTCCTCTTCGACGAGCCGACCGCCAGCGTTGATGAGCCGGGAGAAGAAGGGATGTATGCGCTGTTTCACAAACTGCAGCGAGAAGAAGGACTGAGCCTTCTGCTGATTTCCCACGAGCTGAGTCTCGTCTATCACTTTGCGGACCAGGTGCTCTGCCTCTCGCGCCGGCGCGCATGGATTGGTCCTCCGGTCGCCATCCTGACTCCGGAGCGGCTGCAGGAAGTCTACGGAAGGCCGATGAAATTCCACGTGCACGATGGCTCGAGTGCCTGACGATCTGCTTCTGCCCCTGGCGATGGCAGCGGCGGCCGGCCTCATGGGCTCGATCACCGTGATGCGCCGGATGACGCTCGCCTCCGACGCAATCTCACACGTCGCGCTTCCGGGAATTGGCATCGCCATCCTCGTCCACGCCAATCCGACCCTCGGAGGGTTGGCAGCGCTCTTCCTCGGCACTCTTCTCGTTTGGACGATCGAGTACAAGACTCGCATTCCGACCGAGGCAGTGATCGGCGTCGTCTTTTCGGCGGCTCTCGCCGTCGGCGGCATGCTCATGCCCGGCCAGGACTTGATCGAGGCGCTCTTCGGCGCTCCGCGGAGTCCGGCAAGTGCGGAAACCCTTCTGGGTCTGGTTGCCGCGATTGCCGTGATCGTCTTCGCCTTGCTCGCCGAGAGCCGCCTGGTGATCACCCTCGTCTCTCCGGACCTGGCCCGCACGGCGGGAATCGACGTCGCCCGGATCAATCTCCTCTTCCTGCTTGCCTTCGCTCTGACCGTCGCGCTCGGGCTCCAATTCCTGGGCGTGCTCTTGATGGGATCGCTGATCATCATTCCCGCGGCAACCGCTAAGTACCTGGCTCGCAGCCTGCGACAGATGCGCATCAT
>JBGPCK010000195.1:0-4517 GCA_041481715.1 Thermoanaerobaculia bacterium
CGGGGGCCGAAGAGCCGAGCCACGGCGTCCGCGGCCGGCGTCGCCGTCGAAGCCAGCCCCTCGCGGCCGAGAGCGCCCAGGTACACCACGTTGACCAGGACGTAGACGAGAATCACGATGGCCGTGCCGACGAGCAGCGCGACCGGCAGTGTGCGGCGGGAATCCCGGATCTCCTCGGAGATGACGTTGGCGTTTTGCCACCCCCCGTAAGAGAAGAGAATCGGAATCAGCGCGGCCCCGAAGGCGGCCAGTCCCGATCCTCCGGAGGGAGCCGACGGCCCCGGGGTCGGAGCGGGCGCCACCCCTCCGAGAAAGAGGCCGCCGCCGATCAAAACCCCGAGCGCGGCGATTTTCAGGACCACGAGGGCGTTCAAGAGGCGGCTGCCGGGCTTCACGCCGAGGACGTTGACGACGGCAAGCAGCGCCAGCGCAGCGATCGCGAGTCCCGTCGTGAGGCCTGCCGATGCTCCGGAGAGGCGCAGCGCGTATTGGGCGAACGTGATCGCGACGGCGGCGAGTCCGCCGCCCTGAATCATCAGCAGGGAGGCCCACCCGAAGAGGAATCCCACGAGGGGGTGAAAGGCCTCGCGAAGGTAGACGTACTGCCCGCCGGCCCGAGGGAATAGCGCGGCGAGTTCCGCAAACGCATAGGCTCCGGCGAGCGCGATGGCGCCGCCGGCCACCCACGCGGCCAGAACGAGCCCTCCCGAAGAGAGGCGCTGCGCGACGAGGTACGGGTTGATGAAGATCCCGGCGCCGATGATTCCGCCCACGACCAGCATCGTCGCGTCGAATCGTCCGAGCGCGCGGCGGAAGGACATCGAGCGGAGCATAGCTCCCCGGGCGGTGAATCGAGGGCGGCAAACCGAGAGCCGAAGCTCGGATCGTTCTTCGCTTTCCGGTTCCCGCCTCCCGGTTTACGATCTAGAATCGAATCGTGCCCGGCGACTTCGTCCACCTTCACCTTCACAGCCAGTACTCTCTGCTCGATGGTGCCAATCGCCTGCCTGAGCTCTGCAAGCGGATCGGGGAGCTCGGCATGTCTGCGGTCGCCGTCACGGACCACGGCAACATGTTCGGCGCCTTCAGCTTCTACCATGAGGCGGTCAAGAACGGCGTCCGGCCCATCATCGGGGTCGAGGCCTACATTGCGCCCGGCGACCGGCGCGACAGGGAGACCCTGGCCTCGAGCGAGTCGGGCGAGGGCTACGCCTACCACCTGACCATCCTCGCCGCGACGCAGACCGGATATCGCAATCTCGTGCGCCTGGTCTCCGAGGCCTACGTCACGGGCTTCTACCACCGGCCACGCATGGACAAGGCGCTGCTGCGCCAGCACGCGGAGGGCCTGATCGGCTTGTCCGGCTGTCTCAAGGGCGAAGTGGCTGGGGCCCTGGCGCGCGGCAACTTCGAGTCGGCCCGGCGGGCCTTCTCCGAGTACGAGGAGATCTTCGGCAAGGGAAACTTCTTCGTCGAGATCATGGATCACGGGCTCCCGCAGCAGACCGCGATCATCCCCGACCTGTTGCGGCTCTCGACCGAGACGGGCGCTCCCGCCGTCGCCACCAACGACAGTCACTATCTGCGCCGCGACGACGCCTTCGCGCATGAAGTGCTGCTCTGCATCGGCATGGGCAAGACGCTCGAGGACGAGCGGCGCATGCGCTTCTACAACGATGAGTTCTACGTCAAGAGCCCGGACGAGATGCGCGCCCGATTCAAGCCCTGGACCGAGGAGGCGGTGCCCAACTCGGCCGCGATCGCCGAGCGTTGCGCCGTCTCGCTCGACCCCGAGGGGCTACAGCTGCCGACCTTCGCCGCGCCTCTCGGCAAGACGCCCGCGGAGTACTTCGAGGAGCTCGCGCGGGAAGGGCTCGAGCGCCGCCTCGCGGAGGTCGCGTTGGCCGCCGCGCCGGAAAAATATCGGGAGCGGCTTGAGTACGAGATCGGTGTCGTCGAGAAGATGGGCTTTCCGTCGTATTTCCTCATCGTGTCGGACTTCATCCGCTACGCCCGCGAACGGGGGATTTCGGTCGGCCCGGGGCGCGGCAGCGCCGCCGGCTCCATCGTCTCGTGGGCCCTCCGAATCACGGAGATCGATCCTCTGCGCTACGACCTGCTCTTCGAGCGCTTCCTGAACCCCGAGCGAATCTCGATGCCCGACATCGACATCGACTTTTGCCAGGCCCGGCGCGGCGAAGTCATCGACTATGTCACCCGGAAGTACGGCCGCGAGAACGTGGCGCAAATCGTCACCTTCTCGCAGCTGAGGCCCAAGCTCGCCGTGCGCGACGTTGCTCGAGTGCTCTCGTTGCCGGTGTCCACGGGGGACCGGATCGCCAAGCTCGTACCCGACGGCCCCGACGTGACCTTCGACCGGGCGCTGCGCGAGTCGCCGGGGCTGAAGGAGCTCATCGCGTCGGACGAAGGGGTCGCCAAGGTCATCCGGATCGCCGAGCGGCTCGAGGGGCTGTCCCGGCACGCCGGTGTGCACGCGGCCGGCGTCGTGATCGCCCCGAGGCCCATCACGGACTACCTGCCGCTCTACCGGACGAACAAGGACGAAATCACGACCCAGTTCGACATGAACGCCGTCGAAAAGATGGGGTTGCTCAAGATCGACTTTCTCGGCCTAATCACGCTCGACATTCTCGACGCCACGCTCGCGGCCGTCGAGAAGCGCACCGGGGCGGCGATTGACCTCGACCATCTGCCGTTGGACGACGAGCCGACCTACGAGCTCTTCCGCTCCGGCAAGACGGCTTGCGTCTTCCAGTTCGATTCCTCCGGCATGCGCGACCTTCTGCGCCGCGCGAAGCCCCGCGTCTTCGCCGATCTCGCGGCATTGAATGCGCTCTACCGCCCGGGAGCGCTGGACGCCGGCACGGTCGAGGAGTACGTGCGGCGGCGCAACGGCACGAGCAAGGTGACCTACCCGCTGCCGGAGATCGCCGATATCCTGGAAGAAACCCTGGGCATCCTCGTGTATCAGGAGCAGGTCATGCGGATCGCCTCGCGCATCGCCGGCTATTCGCTTGCCGAGGCGGACCTGCTGCGCAAGGCCATCGGCAAGAAGAAGAAAGAGATCATGACCGCCGAGGGAGAGAAGTTCCTGCGGCGAAGCGTCGAGCACGGCACTCCAAAGAAGAAGGCGCAGGAGCTCTGGTCCCTGATCGAGCCCTTCGCCCGCTACGGGTTCAACAAGTCCCATGCGGTGGCATACGCGCTAGTCGCCTACAAGACCGCGTTTCTCAAGGCGCACCACCCGGTCGACTTTCTCGCCGCGACGCTCTCGGCGGAGATCGGCTCTACCGACGGCATCGTCAAGGTGATCGGGGATTGCGTCGAGATGGGCATCCCCGTCTTGCCCCCGGACATCAACGAGTCCCGCAAGGACTTCACGGCGGTGGGCGACGCGATCCGCTTCGGGCTCGCTGCGATCAAGGGGGTGGGCGAAGCGGCCGCCGAGGCGATCCTGGAGGAGCGAGACCGCAAGGAGTCCTTCGGCTCCTTTACCGACTTCGCGTTCCGGATGGAGTCGCATCTGGTCAACAAGCGCACCTTCGACGCTTTGATCGCGGCCGGCGCCTTCGATTCGCTCGGAAAGAGCCGAGCGTCGCTGGCCGCGGCTGCGGAGCGGATCCTGGGCCTGGCCGCGCGACGGCGTGAGGATGTGGCGCAGGGCCAGTCGAACCTCTTCGTCCAGTCCGGCGGGGAGTCGAGTGTGCCAGCGGATGATTTCGCGGAGTTGCCCGAGTGGTCTCTCGAGGAACGCCTGAAAGGGGAAAAGGAGGTCCTCGGCTTCTATGTGACGGGACACCCGTTAACGCGCCACGCCGAAGAGATCCTGCGGTTTGCCGACGCGAGAATCGCCGAGCTCGCGTCACGGGTGGAACAGACCGTGCGCGTTGCGGGAGTGCTGACACAACTGAAGAAGCAGAAGATCAAGAAGGGAGTCAACGAAGGCAAGACGATGCTCAAGGCCGTCCTCGAGGACACGACCGGGAGCGTGCCCGTCTGTATCTTCGCCAGCCTGTACGAGAAAGTTGGAAGCTGGGTCGCGACGGACATGCCGGTCCTCGTCGGCGCGATGGTCCGGGAGTCCGGGCCCGCGATCGAGCTGACGATCCAGGACATCGCACCACTGGAAGGGATCAACGAGCGCCGGGCCCGGGAGATCGAGATCCGTGTCAACCTGGCGCTGGCCGACGAAAATGTCCTCGCGCGCCTTCGCGAGAGCCTCGCCTCCTATCCGGGGACGACTCCGGTGTCGATCCGTCTGGTGCGTCCGGGCGAGTTCGAGGCTCGGGTGAAGGCCGCCGACTCGATCCGTGTCGCGCCGTCCCCCCGACTCACGAGCGAGATCCGGGCCCTGGCGGGGGAGGACTCGGTCCAGTACGTCTTCGATTAGCAGGTTGCTGAAGAATGGTGTGGAGCGGCGTTGCGAGCGCCGCGGGGCCAGATGCGAGGCGACGCGACGCAGGCGATGCCGTTCGCATCGTCGAGGAGCGGCAACA
>JBGPCK010000196.1:0-4411 GCA_041481715.1 Thermoanaerobaculia bacterium
ACGCCCGGTATAGCTTCGCGCGGCGCCTCGACAACACCGAGACGATCGCGGGCACGCTCGCCCGCTTCGTGCGCTACGCGCGCTCCTACGACACGTTGAACAATCTCTACAGGATCTACGGGTCCCTGACGCCGGCCGACCTCCAGGCCGTGGCGAAGACGTATTTCACCGACGCGAATCTCGTGGTCGCGACCCTCTCCAAGGACCCGATGCCGGACACGGTGGCCGTCCTGCCGGCGCTCGCAACCCTTGCCATGAAACCCTCCACGCCCGCAGGCGACGTCAATTTCCTGACCCAGGCCACCGCGCTCCCGCAGTTGAACTTGAAGTTCCTCTTCACGGCTGGCTCCGCCTACGACCCCAAGGGCAAGGAGGGGCTCTCGGCCCTCTCCGCGGCGATGATCGCGCAGGCGGGCTCGCGGGACCGCCGCATCGACGAAATCAACAGAGCCCTCTATCCGATGGCGGGGGGTTTCAACGATCAGGTGGACAAGGAGATGACCACGTTCACCGGGTCGATCCATCGGGATAACTGGAGAGCGTTCCTGGACATCGCTTTGCCGCAACTGCTCGACCCGGGCTTCCGCGAGGAAGACTTCCAACGCCTCAAGGACGCCCAGTTGAACGCCCTGACCGAGGACCTGCGCAACAATAACGAGGAGGAGCTCGGCAAGGAGAGGCTTCAGGCCAACCTCTTTGCAGGCACGCCGTACGGGCACCCGGTGCTCGGGACCGTTGCGGGGATCCACTCGATCACCCTCCAGGACGTCAAGGACTTCGTGCGGACCGCGTACACACGCGCCGCGCTCACCGTAGGGGTCGCGGGCGACGCGCCCGAAGAGATGCTGGCGCGCCTGCGGACGGACCTCGGAAAGCTGCCGGCGGGTCCGGCGCTTCCCAAACCCGAAGGCGTCGTGGCCCAGCGCCCGGCCGGCATGACGGTCGAGATCATCGAGAAGGAAACCCGCTCGACCGCCCTTTCCCTCGGGTCTCCCATCGGCGTCACGCGCTCGTCTCCCGACTTTGCGGCTCTCTGGGTCGCCCGAACCTGGCTCGGCGAGCACCGCGCCTCCGTCTCGCACCTCTACGCGCGTATCCGCGAAGTCCGTGGGATGAACTACGGCGACTACGCCTACATCGAGGCGTTCCCGCGGGGCATGTTCCAGTTCTTCCCCGATCCAAACCTCGCCCGGCGCGCGCAGATCTTCGAGATCTGGATCCGCCCCGTCATGCCGGACAACACGCAAATGGCGCTGAGAATCGCCGTCGCGGAGCTCGAGAAGCTGGTCCAGAACGGCCTCACACAGGAGGATTTCGAGCGCACCCGCGGCTATCTGATGAAGAACGTGTACGTCATGACGGCCACGCAGAATCAGCAGCTCGGATACGCGCTCGACTCGAAGTGGTACGGCATTAGCGAGTTCACCGATTACATGCGCGGACAGCTGGCGAAGCTCACCCGCGAGGACGTCAACCGGGCCATCCAGAAGCACCTTTCCGCCAAGGACCTCTCGGTCGTCATCATCACGAAGGACGCGAAGGGGCTGCGCGACAAGCTCGCGGCCGACGCGTTCTCGCCGATCAAGTACGACGGCGACAAGCCCAAGGAGCTGCTCGAGGAGGACAAGGTCATCGGCGCCCGCAAGCTCGGCCTTACGCCGGACAAGATCCAGATCACACCGGTGGACCGAGTGTTCGCCGAGTAAGTTCCCGTGCGAGGGCCTCCGGCGCTCTTTGCCCGGTCTTGAAGGCTCTCAGCCGCCGGTCGCCCGGCGGCTACCTCGGTCGGCGGGCATCTCCAGCACCGCCGCCCCTTGCACTTGCCCGCGCTTGAGCCGCAGAAGCGCCTCCCCCGCCTGATCGAGCGGGAAGACCTCGGTCCGCGCGCGCACGGGGATGCGCGCCGCGAGCTCTAGGAACTCCTCGGCGTCGCGGCGCGTGTAGTTCATGACGCTGCGCACCGTCCGCTCGCCGTAGAGCGTTTCGTACTCGAAGCTCGGGATCGCGTTCATGTGGATCGCGTTCACGGCGACCGTCCCGCCCCGCTCGAGGCGTGCCAGAGCCGCGACCACGACCTCCCCCGCCGGTGCAAACGTCACCGCCGAATCGAGCGAAACGCCCGGATCGTCGAATGTGTCCCCCGCCCAGACGGCCCCCATGCGGCGGGCCAGCTCGCGGTGGACCGCTTCTCGCGTGAAAACGTAGACGTCGCAGCCCCAGTCGAGGGCGACCTGGATGGCAAGATGCGCGGAAGCTCCGAAACCGAAAAGACCCAGGCGGCCTCCGGGACGTATTTCCGAGAGCCGCAGCGACCGATACCCGATGATCCCGGCACAGAGAAGGGGCGCGGATTCCTTTGCGGAGAATCCCTGCGGGAGTCGGTAGACCCAACGGGAATCGGCCGCCATGACCTCGGCGTATCCGCCGTCGCGGTCCCGGCCGGTGAAGATCGCGCGCCGGCAGAGGTTTTCCCGCCCGGACCGGCAGAAGGGACACTCCCCGCAGGTCGAGGCGATCCAACCTACTCCGACGGCGTCTCCGATTCCGATCCCTTCGACTCCGCCGCCGACCTCGATCACCCGTCCCGCGGCCTGATGTCCCGGCACCAAGGGTAGTCGCGCCCTCACCTCTCCCTCCACAATGTGCAGGTCCGTGCGGCAGACTCCGCAGGCCTCGATCGAAAGCACCACCTCACCCGGCCCGGGGCGCGGCTCCGGAAGCTCGACGGCCCGCAGGGGCATCCGCTCGGCGGGGGCGGGCGTTTCGAGAGACAGGGCCCTCATCGCAGACCCGATTCTGACTTATCCTGTCGTCCTGCGATGAGCGACCTCGCGGCCCTGTTCGCCGACTACGCCACTTGTCACCGCACGCGGGGCAACCTCGCGTGTCACGCCATCGGGATCACGCTGATCCTCTACGGCGCCGTGTCGATGCTCCTCGCCGCTCGGCTTCCGGTCCGGCCCTGGACCGCCGCGGAGGCAGTGATTCTGGCCGTCGTGGTCTTCGATCTTCGCCTGAATGCCACCCTCGCGCTCGTTGTCTTGGTCGAGCTTGCCCTCTTCGACCTGCTTGCCCGGAGGGTCGGCGATTGGCGCGTGGGACTGGCCGCTTTCGTCATCGGCTGGATGTTTCAGGCGATCGGCCATGCCCGTTTCGAAAGGAATCGGCCAGCCTTCTTCCGCAACCTCGTGCACCTGCTGGTCGGGCCGCTCTTTCTCTGGAACGAGCTGCTCCAGGTGTTCCCGACGCCGGGCGTCTAGAAGGCACCCCTCAGCAGAACGTCGTCAGCACGGCGTTTGGGTGCTCCAGACGATAGCCCTCCCCCGCCGGATCGGGGTCGACGTCCATGACCGCTCCGGCCAGTCGATGAAAAGCGTCGTCGTCCATCGCGACCGGGATTCCCGAAGCCTCGAAGCGGTGCGCGTCTTCCGGCGGGTACTCCTCGACGGAGATCCGAAAGCCTGTTCCGCCGCAGCCGATCAGTTGCCGCACCGTGAGCGCCGCGCGCGAGAAGTCCGCCTCGGACCGGAGCCGCCGTGCCGCGGCGTCCGTGATCGTGAGAGGCCCCCCGGACATAGGATGCTCATTCTATGACTCGACGCCGGAGGGCTCCCTCCGTAGTCTCGATCGCCACCTCGGACTCCGGCGGCGGCGCGGGAATCCAGGCCGACCTGCTGACCTTTGCCGCGCACGGGGTTCACGGAACGACCGTGCTCGCGGCCGGCACGGCGCAGAACACGAGAGGCGTCGACGCCATCGAGGCTTTTTCTTCTAGTTTCCTGCGCAAGCAGCTCGACGCCGTTTTCGCCGACTTCCGGCCGAAGGCGGTCAAGATCGGCATGCTCTTCGACGCGCGCCGCATTCGGGAGGTCGCCGCGGGCCTGCGGCGCTGGAAGGCGCGAAATGTCGTCCTCGATCCGGTCATGGTCGCCAAGTCCGGCGCGCGACTCCTGTCCCGCTCGGCGCTCTCGACTCTGAAGAAGACTCTCCTGCCCTTGGCCGACCTCGTCACGCCGAATCTTCCCGAGGCCGAGGCCCTTTCCGGAATCCGCATTCGCGGCGAGTCGGACCGGCGTCTGGCGGCCGGCCTCATCGCGGACCTCGGCTCCCGGGCGGTCCTGATCAAGGGCGGCCACGGGCGCGGACGGGAGCTGCGCGACCTGCTCTTCGACGGGCAGGTCTTCACCGTCTTCGCGGCGCCCCGCATCGCCACGCGCGCGACCCACGGGACCGGCTGCACGCTCTCCTCCGCCATCGCCGCAAACCTCGCCCTGGGCCGCGACCTCGACGAATCGGTCGAGCGCGCGATTGCCTACCTGCGCGCGGGGCTCGCCCGCGGCGTTTTTCCGGGACACGGTTTCGGCGTGCCGGATCACTTCCCCAGGAAATGGACCGGCCGTGGGCCTCGAAA
>JBGPCK010000197.1:0-4397 GCA_041481715.1 Thermoanaerobaculia bacterium
AGCCCGCATAAGAGGAGCGAAACGATGCGTCCGTCCGGCTCGCCGCGTTGGACCCGATGCTTGCGCATCAGCCGCATCGCGCTGGCGGCTTCTGTGATGCTCGTATCACTTCACTTGCTCGCACAAGCCCAAGGAAAGGGAGGTCCCGTGGATCACCCGACTGTGTACCTCACGAAACGGGTGGATGGTCTCGCCATCTTTTACAGAGAGGCCGGCCCGAAAGACGCGCCGACCCTTCTCTTGCTGCACGGACTTCCCTCTTCATCGCGGATGTTCGAGCCTCTGTTCGCCCGGCTTTCCGATCGGTACCACCTCGTCGCGCCGGACTACCCGGGTTTTGGGCACAGCGACTGGCCGGACCCGAAAACATTTGCGTACACGTTCGATCACTACGCCGAGCTCATGAATCACTTCACCGAGGCGCTGGGCCTCTCGCGCTACACGCTTTACATGCAGGATTACGGCGGCCCAGTGGGTTTTCGCATGGCCCTTGTCCATCCGGATCGGGTCGAGGCTCTCATTGTCCAGGACGCCGTCGCGCACAACGAAGGTCTGGGGGCGAATTGGAAGCCGCGGCGGGCCTTCTGGGCAGATCGCGCCGCCAACGAAAGCACGCTTCGCACGAATCTCCTGTCCCTGCCGACGACGCGCACGCGCCATGTCGGGAACGATCCCAACGTGGAGCGCTATGACCCGGATCTCTGGACCGATGAATTTGCCTTTCTCAACCAGCCCGGCCAGGTCGACATTCAAAGTGACCTCTTCTACGACTACCGCACGAACGTCGATGCCTACCCCAAGTGGCAGGCCTGGATGCGCTTGAAGCAGCCCCGGCTTCTCGTCCTGTGGGGAAAATACGACTTGTCGTTTGAGCCTTCAGAACCGGAGGCCTATCGCCGCGACGTGCCGAAGGCGGAAGTCCACGTCCTCGATGCCGGCCATTTCGCGCTCGACACCGCAGCGGAACAGATTGCCCAGCTCGTCCGGGGCTTCATGAGGTAGCGGCGGGCATGAGGCGGCGCAGCAGAACATCACACCGAAGCTGTCGCGTAATTCTCCTGCACTGCGTGGCGAGTTCAAAAGGAGCTCAATCGCTCACGGGTCCCTGGTTGGTTCATCGTCAAGCCGTCTAGCGAAAGAGCAGTCCGTCGATCGAGAGCGCGCCTCCGCCCGCGATGGTACAGGCCAGAGCCATCGCGATGAATGCGAGGTTGGCCTCGAAACCATGACCCTGGCCCGGCGTAAGCTCCCAGTTCAGGAACAGGCCGTTCCTCGCGTGCACCTTCGCGATCGCGCCCAGCATGACGACGATCACGGCTAGAGCCGCGAGGCGCGTGAAGAGACCGAAGAACAGGCCGATCCCGCCGAGGAACTCGAAGAAGCACACGGCGTAAGCCACCGGCAGCGGAAGACCGATCGAGGTCAGGAAGCCCGTCGTGCCTTTCAGGCCATAGCCGCCGAACCACCCGAGGACCTTCTGAGCACCGTGAGCGAAGAAGATTACTCCCAAGGTGATGCGGACGACCGCGATCGCCCATGAGTTTGACGTTGCGACGAGAAGTTCCATGTCGGCTCCTTCGAAATGACCTCAACCCTACCGCTTCGGAGCCTCCTGCACCTCGATCAAATCGGGCCGCGAGGAACTTCTTGACAAGCTCTGAGGGTTGGGGAGCCTTGGTGCTCGCCGGCCCGGCAGGAGCGCCGCCGTCGCCGCGGCGAGGAGGGCCAGCGCCGCGGCGATCCCCATCGAGACCCTGAAGGAGGCCACGAGGGAAGCGGCGATCGCCCGCTGAACGTTCAGGGTGTCGGCCCCCGAGAGGCCCGCCGGCGCCCGGGCGGCCCCGAGCTTCTCTCGCTCGGCTTGCGGAATCTTGCGCGCGAGCGATGACAGGCCCGCCTGCGTGAGGTGACGGTCCAGCGCCCCGTCGAAGACGTGTGACGCCACGATGCCGAGCGCGGCGATCGCGAGGAGGCCGGCGACTCGCGCGATCGCGTTGTTGATTCCGGAGGCGGAGCCGGCTTGCTGTCGATTGACGGCGTTCAATACCGCCGTCGTTAGAGGTGCGACCGTGATGGCCATGCCGAGCCCGAGCACCAGGAGGGCGGGAAGAAATGCGGTCGCGTAGCGAGCGCCTTCTCCCGGGACGGCGAGCAGAACGAAGCCAACGGCCGCGATCGCGGGGCCGACCGTCAGCGGGAGGCGGGGGCCGAATCGATCGGCGATCGCCCCGGCCCAGCGCGACAGCGCGAAGAGCAGAACGATTAGGGGCAGAAACGCCAGTCCCGCTGCTGTAGGCGAATAACCTTGCGCCTGAATCAGAACGAACGGAAGAAAGAACATGGCCGCCGAAAGCGCGGCATAGAGAAAGAGCGTGAGCAGGTTCGCGCCCGCGAAGGCCCGTATCCGGAACAGCTCGAGCGGAACCATCGGATGAAGGCTCGTGCGCTCGACGACCACGAACCCGGCAAGGGCAGCCCCGCCCGCAGCGAGGGAACCCCAGACGCGGGGGTTGCTCCACCCGGCCGCGGGGGCCTCGATGAGCCCGTAAACGAGCGTGCCGAGGCCGGCCGTCGCGAGAAGCGCGCCCGCCAGATCGAGTGACCCCGCCGAGGGGTTCCGGGTCTCGGGAACCTTCCGCAACGTGATCGCGAGGACTGCCGCGGCGATCGGCAGATTCAAGAAGAACACGAACCGCCAGGATGCAACCTGCACGAGCCACCCCCCGGCGACCGGGCCGACCGCCGTCGCGACTGCCGTCAGAGCCGACCACGTCCCGACGGCGCGGCCGCGCTCTTGCGGCGAAAAGGCCGCGCCCAGAATCGCGAGGCTCGATGGAACGAGCAGCGCGGCGCCAACGCCCTGCATGGCGCGCGCCGCAACGAGCCAGCGGACGTCGAGGGCGAATCCACAAGCGGCCGAGGACACGGCGAACACGGCCACGCCGATCGCGAACACGCGGCGGCGGCCCACTCGATCCCCCAGCGAGCCGCCCACGAGGACGAGAGCAGAGAGGGATAGCGAATAGGCCTCCACGACCCACTGGGCACCCGACACGGAAGCCCGGAGACTCGTCTGGAGGACGGGGAGCGCGATGCTGACCGCCGTCGCATCGATGAAGGCCATGCTCGAGCCAAGAATCGTCGCAGCGAAGACCCATCGTGCCGTAGCCGGGTTGCAGGGCGAGAATTCGGCCGACCGGAGGATTCCCTCGTCGCAAGGACCCCTGGCCACAACGTTCATCGCGGACTCTGGATCATTCCCTCGCCATCTCAGTTCTCGAGCAACGCCACGGTTCCTTCTCCGCCGTCGGCGCATATGCTGACGATGGCTCGGCTGCCTCCGGGCATCGTAGAGAGCTCCTTGACGGCCTGACTCAGGATGCGCGCGCCGGTCGCTCCAAAGGGATGGCCGAGGGCGACGCTGCCTCCATTCGGATTGACCCGGTCGCGCGGGAAGCTGCCGAAGGTGTGCTCGACGCCTGCCTTCTCTCGAACGTAGGCCTGGTTCTCGAGCCCTTTGATGTTGCACAACACTTGCGCCGAGAATGCTTCGTGGATCTCCCACAGCGCGATGTCGCGGAACGTCAGTCCTTGGCGCGACAACAGACGCGCGATTGCCGGGACGGGCGCCATGAGCAACCCTTCGTGGAACACATCAACCGCGGCGATCTCGAAATCGACGAGGCGAGCCCGAGGAACGGTCGCCGGCAGGCGCGCCAAACCCTCGTCGGTCGCGACCCAGACTGCGGCGGCGCCGTCGGTCAACGGCGAGCTATTTCCCGCCGTGATCGTACCGTGATCGCGATCGAATGCCGGCTTGAGGGCCGCGAGCTTCTCCATCGAGGTGTCGGGCCGCGGGAAGCCATCGCGGCTCAGGCCGTCGACGGGAACGAGATCATCGAACGATCCGCGGTCCCGCGCCGCGACCGCTTTGCGGTGGCTCTCCAGGGCGAACTCGTCCTGCTCGAGGCGCCCGATTCTCCATTCCCGGGCCATCTCTTCGCAGTGCTCTCCCATGCTCTTGCCGGTCACGCGATTCTTGACCTCGGGAAAGTAGAGCCGGAGATCCTTCGGCCGGAGGCCGCGAACGATTTCGAGCTTCCGCTTCAGGCCGCGCCCCTGGCCGAGCCGGCGAAGCCAGTCGGACAGGTTCTGCCCGAGGCCGATTTGGACCCGGCTCATGCTCTCGACGCCGCCGACCAATGCGAGAGCGTGCCCGCCGCGCGCCAGCAGGCCGGCGGCCTCGAAAGCGCCGACCATGCTCGTGCTGCACTGCATGATCGTCGTGAAGCTGGGGACGTGAGGCTCCAGGCCAGCCTCCAGCCAGACTTCGCGCCCAAGATTGCTATAAGCGAGGTTGAGGGCCACGGATCCCCAGACGGTGAAGTCGATGGGAC
>JBGPCK010000198.1:0-4392 GCA_041481715.1 Thermoanaerobaculia bacterium
CTCCCCCGGCATGAACACGGCCTCGACGAGCGCGCCGTCCGAGAGGCGCAGGCCGTACTTGCGGCTCCCGTCGGACGACTCCTCGCGGCGCGCGATCTCGGGCAGCTCGAGCTTGCATTCGCGCGCCAGCCGCTCCCGCAGACTCGCCGGCAGCTCCGCGATGCCCTCCCAGGAGCGCTCGCCGCGAAGGTGCAGCCCGTCGAAGATCTGCCGGCCGCGGTAGGCCGGAAGCCCGAGCTCCCGCGCGGCGGTTTCCCAGCCGCTGCGGGACAGCCCGAGGGGATCGGGAGGAAGAGACACCGAAAGAGTCTAAGCCCGCGGGATGCGCCCCCGACCGAGGGCTAGCGGGAGCGCCGGCTGGAAACGCGCGCGGCTCCCGCGCGGACGGCGATGGCCCGACGCGCTCGGACCTTGCGCGTGGGGTCGATCCCGACGGACTTCAAGAAGCGCAGGTCCTTCACGTTGATGCGGAAGGTGGCCCGCTCGCTCACGGGCCCGGCTCCCTCCGGCTCCGCGGCGCCGATGGCGCGACGCGCGGCTTTGCCGGCTTCTCGCCGATTCACGCCCACCTTCGCGTCGAGAACCATGTAGAGGTTGTACCCCTGATCCCGGATCTTCTGGATGGATTCGTGGACGCGCCCGGAGCCGGAGATCGATTCATTGATCGCCTGGCCCAGCTCCTTGAGCATCGCACGAAGGTGGTCGTTCAATTCCATTGGCGCGGCGATTATCGCCCCCACTTTCGAAGAGCGTCAAGGAGCTTTCGAGAGGTGTTTGGTGTTATCCTTTTTGGCGAACGTAATCCGCCGAAGGCCTGCCTCGGATTAGCTATCAGCTCTCAGCCATCAGCTCTCAGCCATCAGCTATCAGGTAACTGCTGTCGGTCTCAGCTATCCGCTTTCAGTCAGATCCGGCTGACAGCTGAAAGCTGACAGCTGATAGCTGATAGCTTCTTCTCGTGTTCTCCTTCCTCGCGCACCTGTCCTGCACGAAGTGCGGCAGTCAGTTCGAGCGCGACAGCCGCCGCGACCTCTGCGAGAAATGCGGCGGGCCCCTGTTCGCCCGCTATCATCCGAGGCCGCTCGAGAGGTCCTCGGCCGGTTCGCGCACGCATACGATCTGGCGCTGGCACGAGATGATGCCGGTCGAAGAACCCACCAACATCGTTACGCTCGGCGAAGGGGGAACGCCGCTGCTGCGCGCCGATCGTCTCGGGGGCGCCGCGGGATTTGCCGACCTCTGGATCAAGGACGAAGGGGGCAATCCGACCGGCTCCTTCAAGGCACGCGGCCTCTCGGCTGCGGTCTCGCGCGCCAAAGAGCTCGGGCACACGGCCATCGCGGTGCCCACGGCGGGCAATGCCGGCGGCGCGGCCGCAGCGTACGCGGCGAAGGCGGGGATGGAGTGCCACGTCTTCATGCCGAAGGACACGCCCAAGGTCTTTCGGCTCGAGTGCGAGCGCTACGGCGCGAGAGTCACGCTGGTCGATGGGCTGATCGACGCCTGCGGACGGCTTGCGGCCGAGGGCTCGGCGCGGGAAGGGTGGCACGACGTCTCGACATTTAAGGAGCCGTACCGGGTCGAGGGAAAGAAGACCCTGGGCTTCGAGCTGGCCGAGGATCTCGGCTGGGAGCTGCCCGACGCGATCATTTATCCGACCGGGGGCGGCACGGGCTTGATCGGCATGTGGAAGGCCTTCGAAGAAATGGAAGAGCTGGGGTGGATTGGAGCAAGTCGCCCCCGCATGATCGCCGTCCAGGCCGCCGGCTGCGCGCCGATCCCCAAGGCCTTCGCCGAAGGGAAAGACGTGAGCGAAAAATGGGAAAACGCTTCGACGTACGCCTCGGGCCTGCGGGTGCCGAAGGCCTTCGCCGACTTTCTAATTCTGCGCGACATCCGGAGCTCCGAAGGCGCGGCAGTTTCGGTCACCGACGATCAGATCCGTCAGGCGGAGCGAGAGATCGGCGCCGCGGAGGGCCTCTTCGTCGCTCCGGAGGGCGCCGCGACCTGGGCCGCCGCGAAACAGCTCGCCGCGGAGGGCGGGCTCGATCGCGGCAGCCGGATCGTCCTTTTCAATACCGGGACGGGGTTCAAGTACGTGTGATGTTCCCTCTGCCCCGCTGATTCCCTCTCCCCCGCTCATTCCCTCTCCCGCCGGGAGAGGGAGAAGCTCGGAAAAGCTTCCCCGCGAGGGCGAGGGGTAGGGTGAGGGGGTACTATTTCCAGTTCCATGCGCTACGCCTCCCTGCGCTCCCGGCTCGACCCGCTCCTCCCCGCGGTGGAGAAGCCCGGCCGCTACATCGGCCTCGAGCGCAACGTCACGCGCAAGGACCTCTCCTCCTGCGCCGCGACGCTCGCCCTCGCCTTCCCGGACACCTACGAGATCGGGATGAGCCACACAGGGCTGAAGATCCTCTACGAGCTCGTCAATCGCCGCCCCGACTACGCCTGCGAGCGCGTGTACGCCCCGTGGGTGGACCTCGAGCGAAAGATGCGCGAGGCCGCGATTCCCCTTTTCACGACCGAGTCCTTTGCGCCGGCCGCGGACTTCGACGTGCTCGGCTTCTCGCTGCAGGCGGAGCTCAACTACTCCAACATCCTGAACATGCTCGACCTCGCCGGGCTCCCGGTCTGGCAGCGCGAGCGCCGCGAATCGGACCCGATCGTGCTCGGCGGGGGCCCGTGCACGGCCAACCCGGAGCCGATCGCCGACTTCTTCGACGCGTTCCTCGTGGGCGACGCGGAGGAGGCACTGCTGCGTTTTCTCGACGCGTACCGCGAGGGGCGGGCGGCGGGCCTTTCGCGCCGCGATCTGCTCGCGCGCCTCGCCGCGGTCGAAGGCCTCTACGTCCCGTCCTTCTACGACGTGTCGTACGACGAGGCCGGCCGCATCGCGGCGATCGCGAGAAACGACTCGCGCGCGCCCGAGCGCGCGAAGCGGACCTGGGTTCCGGTACTCAAACCCGAGTACTACCCCGAGAAGCCGATGGTCCCCTCCGTCGAGATCGTTCAGGACCGGCTCGGCCTCGAAGTCATGCGCGGCTGCACGCAGGGCTGCCGCTTCTGCCAGGCGGGCTACTGGTATCGGCCGGTGCGAGAGCTCGATCCGGCCGACGTCGCGGCGATGACCACGAAGTTCATCGCCGAGTCGGGCTGGAGCGAGGTCGGCCTGCTGTCGCTCTCGACCGCCGACTACTCGCAGATCGAGCCGCTCGTGCAGTGTCTGGCGCCGCAGCTCTCCGACCGGCGCGTCTCGATCTCTCTGCCATCGCTGCGCGCCGAGGCGTTCTCCGTCGGCCTCGCCGACGCCGTCTCCGAGGTCCGCAAGTCCGGGTTCACGTTCGCGCCGGAGACGGGCTCCGACCGCCTCCGCCGCGTCATCAACAAGACGTTCACCAACGCCGACATGATCGCCGCCGCAGACGTCGCCTTTGGGCGCGGCTGGGACCTGATCAAGGTCTACACGATGATCGGGCTGCCGACCGAGACCGAATCGGACCTGGACGAGCTCGTCGCGTTGGTCGAGGGGATCCTCGCGCAGGGAAGAAAGCATGGGCGCAAGCAGGTCAACGTCTCCGTCGGCTCCTTCGTGCCCAAGTCCTGGACGCCCTTCCAGTGGGCCCCGTTCGACGGCGTCGAGACCCTGGAACACAAGCTCCGCCACCTCAAAGACAGGTTTCGGCGGGTGCGCGGCGCCCGGATGAAGTGGCACGAGCCGCGCGAGGCCGAGATCGAGTGCGTGCTCTCCCGGGGCGACCGGCGCGTCGCGCGCGTCCTCCATACCGCCTGGAAATCGGGCGTGAAGTTCGACGGCTGGACCGAGCACTTCCGATACGACCTCTGGATGCGGGCGTTCGAATTCGAAGGAATTCCGAAGGAGTCGTACCTCCGGGCTTACGACCTCGAGGAGGTCCTGCCCTGGGACGTGCTCGACGTCTCGATCAAGAAGCGCTGGCTCCAGATCGAGCTGATCAAGGCGAAGAAGGAGATGCGCACCGAGGACTGCAAGTGGGGACACTGCTACGCCTGCGGCGTGCCGGGCAACGGCGAGGACACCGTGCTGGCCCGCCCTCTCCGTCCGCGCGAGTCGTCCGCCGTTCTCCCGACCGATCCGGCGTCCTACCGCGATGCCGCCAAGGGGGCGGCCTACCGGCAGAAAGCCATGCCGGATCTGCCCTCCGCCGCGCGCCGGCGTCAACAGGGAGACCGGGTCTTCCGCCACCGGGTCACGTTCGAGAAGGCCGGCGACGCCCGCTTCCTCTCGCACCGCAACACGATGGACGTGTTCGAGCGGGCGATCCGCGCCGCGGGACTGCCGGCCCGGTACTCGGAGGGCTTCAATCCGCACATGAAGCTCTCGATGGGGCCGGCACTGGCGCTCGGCCTCGAGAG
>JBGPCK010000199.1:0-4187 GCA_041481715.1 Thermoanaerobaculia bacterium
ACCACATGGGGTTGCTGCGCCGGGCGGGCCTGGTGGACGCCGAGAAGCGGGGCCGGTGGGTGTACTACCGGCGCAACGAAGCGGCGCTCGCGCGGCTTGCCGACGTGATCGCCAAGGCTGTCTGAACGGGAGTTTTTTTGTGCCGACTCTTCGATTGTTTTCGATGTATTGATGAAAGGAGATCGTCATGGCGTCCTCGGTGCACATTTCGCTCAACGTCTCGAGTCTGGATCGGTCGGTTGACTTCTACCGGCGCTTCTTCGGAGAGCCGAAGAAGCTGAAGGCGGATTACGCAAAGTTCGTGGCCGATGAGCCCGAAATCCACCTCGCGCTCCAGCCCGGAGAGGTGAGGGGCTCGGGTGCCGTCTCGCATTTCGGCATTCGCGTCGACTCGACGGAGCAGGTCCGGCGCTGGAAAGGCTCTCTGGAGGGGCGCGGTCTTCCCACGACGGAAGAGAAGGCGGAAGCGTGCTGCTACGCCCTTCAGGAGAAATTCTGGGTAAGCGATCCCGACGGCAATCGTTGGGAGGTCTACACGGTGCTGGAGGACATCGAGCAGAAGGCCGACGCGGGAATGACTTGCTGCCAACCTAAGACGGAGGCGGCGAATCCGCGCAGCGAAGAAGAGAGCCACGGCGTCGCAGCCTGCTGCTGAACGGGCGTGGTTTCTCGCCTGATGAAGGCCAGAGGCGGTAATGTCCTCTGAGCTCGCACTCGAGACGCCGGAGCCGACCGGCGCACAGCCCAAACGGCTGAACGCCTTCGAGCGTTATCTCTCCATTTGGGTGGCGGCCAGTATGGCGGTCGGTCTGCTCATCGGTCGGGCGTTTCCCGGCGCGAGCGCTGCGCTTCGTGGGCTCGAGTTGGGCCATGGCTCGCACATCAACATTCCGATCGCGGCGCTCATCTGGATGATGATCTATCCGATGATGCTGAGGGTCGACTTCCGCTCGATCGTCCGCGTCGGCCGACGGCCCCGCGGCCTCCTTGTCACCCTGTTCGTCAACTGGCTGGTCAAGCCATTTTCGATGGCGTTCTTCGGTTGGCTTTTTTTCCGGCATGTTTTCTCGCCCTGGATCGCGCCTGAGCTTGCCGGCCAGTACATCGCCGGTGTCATCATCCTGGCGGCCGCGCCCTGCACGGCGATGGTCTTTGTCTGGTCGTATCTCGCCGACGGCGATCCCGCCTACACACTCGTGCAGGTGTCGATCAACGACTTGGTGATGCTGGTCGCCTTCGCGCCGATCGTCAAGGTGCTGGTGACCGGAGCCGCCGGTCTGGAAGTGCCCCTGCGGGTCCTGGTCGTGTCGGTCCTCGTCTTCGTCGTCATTCCACTCGCACTCGGCGCTGCGAGCCGGGCGGTCCTGGTCGCGCGCCGCGGCGCCACCTGGTTCGAGGAGCGGTTCGCGCGGGCGTTCGCTCCGGTGACGACGGCGGCGCTGCTCGCCACGCTCACGATGATCTTCGCGTTCCAGGCGGACAACATCAACGGCCGCTGGCTCCACGTGTTGCTCATCGCGGTGCCGATCCTGATTCAGGTCTACTTCAACTCGTCGCTGACGTACGGCCTCATGAGACTCGCCGGCGTTGAATATGCCGTGGCCGCACCGGGTGCATTGATCGGCGCTTCGAACTTCTTCGAGCTCGCAGTCGCGACGGCGATTGCGCTCTATGGCCCCGGCTCGGGCGCGGCCCTCGCGACCGTCGTCGGCGTGCTCGTCGAGGTGCCGGTGATGCTGTCGGTGTGTCGGGCCTGCGTGGCGACGCGCCGGTGGTTCCCGGTTAGCGGCTCTCGATTGGCATAGAGGGAAAGAGGGAGTGAAAGGGAGGATCCCGTGACAGACGCCTCGGACCGGAAACAGTTCAAGATTCTCTTTCTCTGCACGGGAAACTCCGCCCGCAGCATCCTGGCGGAATTCTTCCTGAAAAGACTCGACCCCAAGCACTTCGAGGTCTTCAGCGCAGGTGCGAATCCAAAGGGCCGCGTGAACCCATACGTGCTCGAGCTCCTCAAGGACAGCTACCACATCGACGCGGGCGCCGCGCGCAGCAAGTCCTGGGAAGAGTTCAAGGACGTGAAGTTCGACTTCGTCATCACGGTCTGCGACAAGGCCCGCGAATCGTGTCCGATCTGGCCCGGCCAGCCGGTCATCGCGCACTGGGGATCGGAAGACCCGGACGCCGTGACAGGCGAAGACGAGCAGCGAAAAGCCATCAAGAAGGTGGGCGTCGAAATCTACCGCCGTCTCGGTCTCTTCACCTCCCTGCCGATCGAAAGCCTCGACCGCTTGCGTCTCGAAGAAATGACGAAGGCGATCGGCAAGAAGTAGGAGGAAAAGGGGTCAGGCACGGCACTCGTGCACTCTCAGAGAAGCGACCGCATCGCCTGACCTCTTCAAGAACGTTTCGTCGACTCCTTCCGTCGGTTCGGCGGGCGCGCCTTGCGGGCCGACCGCCCGGAGATGCGGGAGGAGGTGCGAGTGACCTTCGCCGCGGACTCCCGTTGCCATTTCGCCAGGGTCTTTTTGGGAGCGATGAGGCGATAGCTCTCGTGGATGAGCTGACGGAGCTCGCCCCAGTCGGTCACTCGTTCGACGTCCACCGATACCCAGCCCTTGTGACCCACGTAAGGCGCCCGGGAAAAGCCCGGACGCCGTACCATGGCGTCGGCGTGGTCGAGCTCCAGCTTCAAGCCGACGGCGAGCACACCCTTCTCCTCGCCGAGGCCTGCGAAGATCTTCTCGCCGACGCGAAAATGCGGTTTGCCCCAGGTTGGGGTCTCCTTCGTCTCGGGCAAGGCCAGACAGATCTCGCGCATCTTCGCGAGCGCGGCGGCGAAGGGCTTCACTCTCCTCCGTCTACTCCCGCACCGCCCGTCGAACAAAGAGCGAGATGGGTATGCCGATCAGCAGCACGTGAACCAGGACGCTGAGCGTGATCCATAGCGGATCCTTCGAGGCAGGTCCCGCGGCGGAAAGGGGTAGAACGACGTAGTTCATGACTCCGTACAGCTGGAGGCCGTAGCCGGCGCCGCAAAGCACGGGCCGTCGCCACAGCAAGGGCCATCGGCGCGCGGCCAGGTAGTAAACAAAGGACATCGATAGTGCGATGAAGTACTGAAGACCGAGCCCCAGCGCCGCGGTCCTCGCGCCGCCTTCGAAGCTCGCCTTGCCGAGGAGACCCGAGGCGACCGACTGGAGGATTCGCTGCGCCGGCACGTCGCGCTTCATCGCCCAGAAGGCGCAGGCGTAGACGATGTCGAGCGTGCCGGCGACGAGGCCTCCGGCCACCACGAACCGGAAGGGTTGAGATCGTCGCAGCGTCGTCGATGATGCCGTCATGCCTTGCCTCCGGTCATGGCGGCTCGCGCTCAGGGCTCGGACGGCAACGCCAGCGAGGCCTGGCCGAAGACGTAGCGCCACCCCTTCGGTGTGCGCACGTAGGTGTCGCTGAACCAGAGCTTGCGGTCGGAGGTCTTACCGTCGGTCGTGCCCTTGATCCAGAGCAGGGCCGTGACGACGGCGGTGTCGCCCCAAACGCGGACCTTCTGCTCGAGCTCCTCTTGATGCTCGTAGATCGTAGTCTTGTCCCGCGCTTCCTTGAGCAGGTCGGCCTTGTTGAAGGTCTTTCCGCGGCCCGTGATCAGCACGAAGTCGTCGGCCAGGATGCGATCCATCGTGGCCGCGTCATTGGCCTTGACGGCCGCCTGATACTCCGTGTCGAGCCTGGCAACGATCTTTTCGACCTCCGCGGGAGACTCGCCGTGCAGAACGGCTGAAATCGCCGTAAACGCGCCCGCGAGCAAACCAACTGTCAAGGCGTCTCTCATACTCTTCTCCTGTTCGCTCTTGTCACAGCCTCAAGGCTTCGAGGGTTGCGCCCCTTGTCGTTCGACGGGCCGGCCGCCGGCTGGCGAGAGATGCGGCCCCTCCGCTGAATCGACGCCGCTCCACACCATGCCGTGAAAGAGCTCATCCATTTCGGCGGCCGACTGCGGCGTGTCCCGATCGATCCACCACGTCAGAAGCGACAGCAGAGCGCCCGCCAACGCCTGCGCCAGCGCGGCGCGCCTTTGCGCCGCAAGCCCGGCCGCCCGAGGCCGATCGGCCAAGCGCTGCTCGATGCCCCGGGCGAAATGGCCCTGGGCCAGTTCCATGAAGTCGTGGATCTTGCCCGACTCGACCAGG
>JBGPCK010000200.1:0-4067 GCA_041481715.1 Thermoanaerobaculia bacterium
GCGGCGGCGCGCAAGTGGTGGGAGGCGCAGGCAGGGGGGAAGCGCTTTCTTTGGGTTCACCTCTACGACTGCCACGCCCCCTACCGGCCGCCGCCCCCGTTTTCGGAGAGATACCGGGACGACCCGTACCTGGGTGAAGTCGCCGCGACCGACGCGGCGCTCGCGCCGCTGCTCGAGCCCTTCCTCTCAGGCCAGGCCCGTCCGGCCCTCGTCGTCGTGACGTCGGACCACGGCGAGGCGCGCGGTGACCATGGCGAAGAGACGCATGGCCTCTTCGCCTATGAGGCCACGCTGCACGTGCCATTGGTCATCTGGTGCGCCGGCGTGGTCCGGCCGGGCAGGACGGAAGAATCCGTGCGGCACGTGGATATCGCCCCGACGATCCTCGCGGCGGCGGGAATCGAGAAACCCGTCTCCTGGCCCGGAACCACGCTCTTCCCGCGAACCCCCGTGCGCCGGCCGTCCTATTTCGAGTCGTACTCGACGGCCTACAACCGCGGCTGGGCCCCGCTTCGCGGGGTGCTCGACGGGGGGGAGAAATACATCGATCTGCCCATCCCCGAGCTTTACGACCTGCGGAAAGACCCCGCGGAGTCGCGCAACGTCGCCTCGGACCGTGCGGATGACGTGCGGCGGTTGGCTCGCCTGATCCCCGCCGATTCCGCGATCGGCTCCGCCCGCCGCGGGGAATCTTCCTCGGAGGAGATCGCCCGGCTGCGCAGTCTCGGGTATCTGTCGGGAGGAGACGTGCTCAAGGACAAGTTCACCGCCGCGGACGATCCGAAGACGTTGATCGGCGTCGACCAGCGATTGCATGCGTGCGTGGACCTTTATCAGCGGGGCCGGCTCGCCGAGTCGATTACCGTTGCGCGCGAGATCGTCCGCGATCAGCCCGCGATGTCGATGGGCTACGAGAACCTGGGCTTTCTGCTCCGGCAGGCGGGCGAGTCGGCCGCGGCGCTCGAGGTCTACCGGAAGGCGGTCGAGAAGGGTCTCGCCGAGGAGGAGTTGACGCGAAACTACGGGCTGGCGCTTTGCGAGGCCGGGCGCGCCGCGGAAGCGGTTAAGGTCCTCCTCCCGCTCTCGAAGAGCACCGATCCGGAGACGATCAACGCCCTCGGGGTCGCGCTCTCGGACGCCGGGAGGGGGCGCGAAGCGGAAAGCGCGTTTGCCCGCGCGCTTGCGTTCGATCCCAAGAGCGTCGAGGCGTACGTGGATCTCGGCATCGTCCGCCTGCGCGGCAACGACCCGCGCGGCGCCCGCGATTTCTTCCGGCAGGCGCTCGCGATCGATGGCAAAGCGGCGCGCGCCTGGAACGGCCTCGGGGTGGCGTTGTTGCGGCTGGGCGACGAGCGGGCGTCGGTCGAAGCCTGGTCGAAGGCGGTCGAGATCGATCCGAAGCTCTACGACGCGCTCTACAACCTGGGACTGGTGGCCGGCAAGAACGGCATGCGGCGGCAGGCGCGCGAGGCGCTCGAGCGGTTCGTGGCCGAAGCGCCGGCGGCGCAATACGGTCCGGACATCGAGAAGGCGCGCGGGCTCTTGCGTGTGCTCCGGGAGAGAGGGACTTGAGGCGCGCCGGGTCGGCGGCGGCCCTCCTGGCGGCCGCGCTCGAGATCGCCTCCTGCGGCCGCCGGGCGGCGTCGCCTCCCGTCGTCCTGATCTCCGTCGACACGCTGCGGGCGGATCACCTGCCCGCCTATGGCTACCGGCAGGTCGAGACGCCAAACCTGGATGTTCTCGCGCGCGAATCGATCGTCTTCGAGAACGCTTACTGCCAGGTCCCGTTGACGCTCCCGTCGCACGCCGTGATCCTGACGGGACAGCCTCCCTACAAGAACGGTGTGCGCGACAACATCGGCTTCCGCGTTTCGCCCTCGACTCCGACGCTCGCGGCTCTCTTGAAGGGCGCCGGCTACGCCACGGGCGCCGCGGTCTCCTCGCTCGCCCTGCGCGCCGATCGGGGCCTGGACGCCGGCTTCGACCTCTACGATGACCGTTTCACCCGCGACTCGCCGGACGAGCGTCCCGGTCCCGCCACCGTCGAGGCGCTGGAGAAATGGATGGATACGGTTCCCGGCCGTCCTCTCTTTCTCTTTCTGCATCTCTACGAACCGCACACCCCATACGCGCCTCCCGAGCCGTTCCGGCAGCGCTACGCGGCGCGTCCCTACGACGGCGAGATCGCCGCGGCCGACGCTGCCGTTGGGCGCTTCCTCCAGGATCTGAAACGCCGCGGGCTCTACGACCCGGCGCTCTTGATCTTCCTCTCGGATCACGGCGAGGGGCTGGGCGACCACGGCGAGGACGAGCATGGGGTGTTCCTCTACCGGGAGGCGATCCACGTGCCGCTCTTCGTCAAGTTGCCGGGCCGGCGCCGCGAAGGAGAGCGTGTGACGCGCCCCGTCGGTCTGCTCGATCTCTATCCCACGATCGCCTCCGCCGTCGGGCTGTCGCCGCCCGATGGCCTGGACGGCGTCGATCTGCTCGGTCCGGGGGAACGAAATGCCCAGGCGCGGCGGATTTACTCGGAGACGCTCTACCCGAGGCTGGCTCTCGGATGGAGCGAGCTCTTTTCGCTGACGGACGCGCGCTACGAGTACATCGAAGCCCCGCGGGTGGAGCTCTACGATCTTGCGGCGGATCCGGGGCAGCGACACGATCTCGCCTCCGGCAAGCCGGAGCCGCTGCGCGCGATGCGGGCAGAGCTTGCGAAGATTCCTCGCGTGAGCGCCTCGCCTGAGCGCTCGACACCCGAAGAGATCGAGAGACTGGGGTCGCTCGGATACATCAGTGTCTCCCGCGGCGCTTCCGGGGGCGGCCTTCCCGACCCCAAGGACCGGATCGGGGCGCTGCGAAAGTACAAGAGACTCTTCGAGCTCTACTACGCCAAGCAGGATGCCCTCGTCGTCGCGGCCGCCGGCGAGATCCTCGCCGACGAGCCGGGAATGATCTCGGTCTGGCGGATGCGGGCCGTGAGCCGTGAAAGGCTGGGCGACTTGCCGGGGGCAGTGCGCGACCTCGAGACGGGGTTCGCGAAATGCCCCGACGCCACGCTCGAGCAGCGCTCCGAAATGGTCGAACAGCTCGCGGCAATTTTGGTGCGCGCGGGCAAGGCAAGCGAAGCCGAGCGCGTCCTGCGGGAGGCCGTCGCGGGTTCGCTCGCGACCGATTCGATGAGAGTCGCGCTGGCACGCCTGCTTTCGGAGACGGGTCGGGCGGAGGAGGCCTCGAAGCTCTTGCCTCCCGCGTCCCCGGCGGAGGACGGGTCGGTGGCGGACGCGCGTGGCGTCGCGGCGGCCGAGTCCGGACGCTACGAGGAAGCCAGACGAAATTTCTTGTCGGCCCTGGCGAAGGAACCGGACAACACCGCCGTTCTGCTGCACCTCGGAATGCTGTGCCTGAGGCAGCGCGACGCCGCCGGGGCGCGGGACTGGTTCGAGAAGGCGCTTGCCCGCCAGCCGGACGCGCCCGGTACGCTGATGGCCATGGGTCTGGCGCAGGTGGAGCTTCGGGATGAGGCCGGGGCCTACGAGTCCTGGTCGAAGGCGACGCGGCTCGATCCGAGCCAATACGACGCACTCTTCAACCTGGCGATGCTTTCGGGACGAATGGGAAGGACCGGAGAAGCCCGGAAGGCGCTCGAGCGCTTCGTGGCGACTGCGCCGCCCGACCGCTACGCCGGTCAGATCGCGCAGGCAAGGCGCCTGCTCAAGGCTCTTTCCGCCGGAAAGGGCTGACACGATTTTGCGCAAGGCTCGAGAAGTCGAGCCTGAGGGAATCCTTAAGACTCGGCTGGAGGCTCCTCCGCCGACCGTTTTGAGTTACGCTTGAGGCAGGCGACCTTGGTCATGTTCCGGTTTACCGCGGTGGCACTCACGGCGCTCCTGTTGGACGCCCGGCCCTCAACAGGTGAGCAGCAAAGTGCGCCCGTCACCGAAAGCGCCGAGGCCATCCTCGTCGAAGTTCCGGTCCGCGTGATCGACCGCCACGGAATCCCGATCCGCGGGCTCGAGGCGAAGGACTTCGAGCTTTTCGACGGCGACAAGAAGCAGGAAATCCTCGCA
>JBGPCK010000201.1:0-4066 GCA_041481715.1 Thermoanaerobaculia bacterium
CTCCCGGGCGACCTGCTGCCCAAGGCCGACATCGCCTCGATGGCGGTCTCCCTCGAGCTGGGGGGGGCCGGGCCCCCCCACCCCCGGGGGGGGGGGGGGGGCGCGGGGGCCCCCCCCCCCCCCCACTTCAGCGCCGGCCGCGGCCGAAGGCCGCGTCTCGCGAAGCGAGCGGCCGGCAGGGGTGAGGGGTATCTCTCTCTCGCAACGGTCCCCCCCTCACCCTGCCTCTCCCCCCATCGGGGGGAGAGGAGTTGGTTGCGCGTCTACTCCGCCCGCAAGGCCTTCATCGGGTCGATGCGCGCGGCGCGGCGGGCAGGTACGTAGCTTGCGCAGAGCGCGATTGCGAGAAGCAGCACCGCGACGCCCGCGTAGGTGGCCGGATCGGTCGGCGCGACGCCGTAGAGGAGGCCTGACATCAGGCGGGTCAGCAGGAGCGCCGCGGCGAGTCCGGCGCCCGCTCCCGCAGCGGCGACCGACATGCCCTGCCGGACGACCTGGCGCAACACGTCTGCCGGATTCGCGCCGAGCGCCATGCGCACGCCGATCTCTCGCGTCTGCCTCAAGACGGCGTAGCTCATGACACCGTAGATGCCGACCGCGGCCAGGAGAGCCGCGGCGGCCGCGAAGAGCCCGAGGAGCAGCGTCTGAAAGCGCGCTCGCCCGTTTGACGTCTCGACGACACTCTCCATGGTCCGCGCGGCGGAGACGGGCAGCGTCCGGTCGATTCCCCAGACGGCCGACCGGAGAGCGGGTACCAAAGCGGCCGGGTCTCCATCGGTCCGCGCGACAGTGGACTAGGGGTCAGGCACGCACTCATGCGTTCCTCCGCCAAAACGCTACGTCTTGTCGGCCATACGGATCACCTGGCGCAAGGCAGCGAGATGGACGCCGAGCGCTTTGCGTCCCTTCGAGGTGAGCGCGTACCAGGTCGTGGGACGGCGATCACGGAACTCCTTTCGCACGTGGACGTAGCCTTCGTTCTCCAACTTGCGTAACTGGGCGCCGAGGCTCCCGTCCGTCTCGCGCAGAAGCTCCTTGAAGCGGCCGAAGGAGATGGCGTCGTAGCGCGTCAGAAGGACGGCGATGCCGAGCCGCACGCGATGCTCGAGAACCCTGTCCAGGCTCTCGAGGCTTTCATCGGGCGTCAAGGGATGCCCGGCGTGTTGCGGCCGCTCTCTTGCTTTCGACGATGGCCGACGCCACGAGGGCGGCGGATATCACCAACCCGAGCATCGTCCAGACGTGCTTCGAGAAGAGAAACGTGGCCCCGTAGCCTCCCGCCATCAGGATTCCGACCCAGAGAAGCGGACGCTCCATGTGGACGCCGTTCAAGAAGTAGGCAAGCGCGATCAAGAGAAGGATGACCTGCCCCATGCCTTTGTCCGTCACGGCCCCGGTCGCGACGAGAGGAACCGTGAGCAGGATGGCGGCCATCATCCCGAGCCAGTGCAGGACATGACGCGTTCCTTCCCGCCGATCGACTTGACCCTGCCTTCGGGAATTCCGGATTCCGATCCAGGTGCTCGCCACGAATCCGACGGGACTGGCGATCAGCCAGTAGAGACCGGTGAGCCGGGGCTCGAAATCCGCGAGCGCGAATCCCACGGGCACGATCATGGCCCAGAGCAGGTAGATCGCCGACGGCGACCGGTGCGGCTCCGCTGTCTCGACCAGCCCCCGTACGTAACCCAGATCCTTTGCGATGGAATCGACTTCGGCCATTTGTGCCTCCAAACATCAGAGTACTCTGAAATTCAGAGTAACTCAACAGGAAAGGGGGGGACCGCCGGCGGGCGGCCGCAAGGGCCGCCCCTACGGCGTCTGGTGACGATCTGTAGTCTGCCAACGAACCCGTTGTCCCAGGTTCCCCGTCACGCCCACCCCTCCTTCCGCCTATCTCCAGCACACCGCCGTCGATTTACCGCCGGGGTGGACTGGGAGGCAAGGCAATGCGGAAGTTGTGGATGGCGTTAGTGACTGTCGTGGCGCTCACGGTCGGGATCGCCTGGGCGGAGGGCACGAACGGAAAGACGGACAAGTCCTGCAAGGACAGCTCGGCCTGTTGCTGCTGCAGCAAGTCCTGCCCGAAGTAGCCTCGGCCGCTCGGGGGTGGATGCGGGCGGGCGCGCGGCGCTCCAACAGGACCTGACGGCGCTCGCCCGAGGCGAGCGCGCGGCTTTCGATCCGGTCTTTTGCCGGCTGTGGCCGCTCGTCCGCGGTTTCGCGGGGCGCTGCCTGCCGGCGGAGGACGCCGAGGACGCGGCGCAGGAGGCGCTGCTTCGCATCTTCTCTCGCGCGAGCGAGTTCGACACGCGGCGCGACGCGCTGTCGTGGGTCCTCGGGGTGGCGGCCTGGCAGATCCGGACGCACCGCACCAGGGCGCGTCGGCGGCGCGAGGCCGCGCTGTCCGAGATGCCGGAGCCGGCAGACGGAACTCCGTCGCCGGAGTCCGCCGCGATCGCGCGCGACCTCGAGGCGTCGCTCGAGCGGGCTCTCGCGGATCTCCCGCCGCCGGACGCCGCCACACTCCTCGCCTACGCCCGCGGCGAGCGCCCGGATCTGCCCGGACCCACATTCCGCAAGCGCGTCGAGCGGGCGCTGACGCGCCTTCGAGCTCGCTGGAGGATCAACCATGACAGCCTCTGACGTCTTCGAAATGTCCCTGAAGGTCGCCGCTCGCCGCGCCTACGAGCGTGGGCGCCTGGAGGGCGCGCTCCTGCGTGGCGCCGCGGCCGCGCTTCTGGCCATACCGGGATTCCTGGTCTGCAACCAGTCGCCCTGGGCCGCCGTGTGCCTCGCCGGATTCCTGCTGGTGGTCGTCGCCGGGCGCGTGCGCGGGGAGGGTTACGAAGTGGGCTCACGCGCCGGCGCGCTCGCCGGGATCCTGCCGTGTCTGCTTCCCGCCTCGATCCGCGCGATCGACCCGCAGCTCTGCATGCTCCTCGTCTCGAACGGTCTCTGGATCTGCGGGATCGGCGGTGCCGCCGCGGGAGTCGTCCTCGGGCTGCGCAGCCGCTCGGCCCACGGCCTGCCGTTCTGGGCGAGTGCTCTAGCGGCCCTCGGATTCGCCGCATCGATCGGGTGCATTCCCGCAGGCGCAATCGGTTTCGCGGGGCTCGCGCTCGGAGTGATCGCGGGCGGGGCGCCGGTGCTGGCGACGCGGAGGGCGGTCGTATAGACGGATCGCTGCGATCTTTCCAGCCCGTCAGCGCCTCAGGGCCGGACTCTCGATGATCCAGCCGGCCTCGATTTCCCCGGTCTGCGGCTTCGACGCGCCGATCCTCCGGCGCCGGTGACATGAGGCTCGACGCCCTCTTGACTCCGGAATCGATTCCCGGGTCTAGACTGCCGGTCGTGAGCGAATCGCGCGTGACGGGATACCGCTCGGGAGCGCTGGCGCGGAAAGCCGGGCTGAGCGCGGACACCCTTCGACACTACGAGCGCCGCGGCCTGCTGCCGAAGGCGAAGCGGTCGGCCAATGGCTATCGCTCCTATCCGCCGGAGGCCCTCGACCGCGTGCTCTTGATCCAGCGCGCTCTCTCGCTCGGGTTCACGCTGGAAGAACTGACGAAATTCCTGCGCGCGCGCGACGGGGGTCATCCGCCGTGCCGAGAGGTCCGCTCGTTGGCCGGAGAGCGCCTGCGCGAAGTGGAGACGGCGCTGTCGGAGCTGTCGCAGCTGCGCGACGCCCTGCGTGCGATCCTGAAAGAGTGGGACACACGGCTGGCGAAACCCGCCGGCGGGGCCCCGCTTCATCTGCTGGAATCCTTGTCTTCGCAGATCTCGAGCCGCCCCGGGGCGGCGTCGTTGACGAGCCGCCGCTTTTCGCGTCGGCTAACCAAAAGGGGAAGACCATGAATCGACTCACGCGGATCGCTATCGGCGCCGCCTGCGCGGTCTTGGCCGCGGTTTCGGGCCGGGCGCAGAGCTCTTCCATGGACTGCGCCCATCACGCCGCCGTCAGCGAGCGGGGCGACCACGTGATGGGCTTCGACCACGAGAAGACGACCCACCATTTCCGGCTGTCCAAGCAAGGAGGCGCGATCGAGGTGACCGCCAACGACGC
>JBGPCK010000202.1:0-4011 GCA_041481715.1 Thermoanaerobaculia bacterium
GAAGAGGTCTTTCCGCCCGGGGCCCGGTCTCGTGGATGTACCGGGCAATGACCTCTTTGCCCGTGCCGGTCTCGCCGAAGATCAGGACCGTCGAGGAAGTCGCCGCGGCCTTCCGGGCGCGCGCCAAAAGCGCCTTCATCACGGAGCTCTCGCCGACCAACGGCACGGCGCCATGCCGCCGTCGGATTTCCCCAGAGAGGGCCTCGACCTCCCGCCGCAGGCGCCGCGCCGCGAAGGCCTGTTCGACGCGGTGGCGCAGCTCCGCCGGCTCCAGCGGTTTGGGCAGGTAGTCGAAAGCGCCCAGACGCATCGCCTCGACCGCGCTGCGCACGGTCGCGTGCCCGGTCACGAGCAGCACCTCGGGAGCATCTCCGTGAGCGCGGCAGACCTTCAACACATCGATGCCGCTCAACCCTTCCATCACGAGATCGCTTACGACGACGTCGAATCCGGCTGGCCCCGGCGGCTCGAGGAACGCCTCTCCGCTTGGGAAAACGGCGACGTCATGCCCGGCGGTCGTCAGGATCCGCGCCATGAGAGCACGGACGCCGGCGTCGTCTTCCACGACGGCAACTCGCATCAGGGCTCCCTGTGGAGCTCGGACGACCTCGACGCGGTCCGCGGACTCTCTGGCTCGTCCCGGATGCCATCATTCTAATCAAACCCTGCGGGTGCGGTATAAAATGAGAGGAGCTTGGGCTTCCTCCCCGAAAGAACGGCCAATCTCGATACGGTGGCAGGCCGCGTCCTGATCATCGACGACGACGCCGATATCCGCCGCCTGCTGCGCCGCCTGCTCACGGTCGCGAAGTACGGAGTCGAAGAGTTTGGAGAGGCGAACCCTGGCCTCGCCCGGATCCGGGAGGACCCTCCCGACATCGTTTTGCTCGATCTGCAGCTACCCGACCGCAGCGGCCACGAGATCCTCGAGGAGATCCGATCGGATCCGAAGACGCGGCTCCTGCCGGTCGTCATGCTCACGGGTTTTGCCACACCGGAGGAGAAGCTCAAGGCGACCCGCGCGGGGGTCACCGACTTCCTGGCCAAGCCCTTTTCCGCCGAGGAGCTGCTCCCCCGCGTCCGCTCGCTGGTGCTTCTCAAGCAATTCGCCGACGAGCACGAGCACGCGGAGAGCGTCATCCTGACCCTCGCTCGAACGATCGACGCGCGCGATCCGTATACGGCCGGGCACAGCGGGCGCGTGGCGGAGCATGCGGACCGGGTTGCGCAGCGCCTCGAGCTCGACCCGGGGGCACGCTCCGACCTTCGCCGCGGCGCCCTGTTTCATGACCTGGGCAAGATCGTCGTGCCCGACGCCATTCTCCACAAGCCCGGCAAACTCTCCGACGAGGAGCGTCGAATCATCGAGGAACATCCCGTGGTCGGGCGCGAGCTGCTTTCTCCGATGCGAACGATGCGCAAGACACTGCCCATCGTGTACTCACATCACGAACGACTGGACGGCTCGGGATATCCGGAGGGAATCGCTGGGGACGCGATTCCGATCGCGGTGCGCATCGTCACCGTCTGCGACGTCTTCGACGCGCTGACCCACGAGCGCTCCTACCGCGAGGCTCTAGGCGTGGAGACCGCTTTCGAAGTCCTCCAGGAAGGGGTGGGAAAGGGATGGTGGGACCGGCAAGCGGTCGAGGCCTTGCGAACCGTCGTGGTGGCATCGCCTCCGGCGGTCGGCGAGCCTTCACTCGCCGACCGCCGCTGACGACCGCCCCGAAAGCCCCCACGCCACGCCCGGCCTCCAGACTCCCGCCGCGGCGCGAGTCGTGACATCCTCAACCGAACCGATGCCCGGGCATCGGAAAGCGGAATCCGACTCGAGCGCGCCTGCGCCGCGACCCCGCATCCCGGGCGGACCTCGACTCTCCGGAGCGGTGCTTCTCCTTCTCGCGCTTCTGGCCGTTACCGCGATCCTTGCCGCCTACTCGAACCACTTCCGCAATTCTTTTCACTTCGACGACGCCACGGTCATCCAGAACAACGCCTACCTGCGGAGCTTGAAGAACATCCCTCTCTTCTTCCGGGACGCAACGACCTTCTCGAGTCACCCGTCCAACGCCGCCTACCGTCCGCTCACGAGCGCCTCGTTCGCCCTCGACTACTGGCGAAGCGGCGGGCTCGATCCGTTTGCCTTCCACGTCACGCAGTGGACGCTGCACGTGTTGCTCGCGGCGCTCGTCTTCTTCTTTCTGCGCCGCGTCCTCGAGCTGGCCGGCCTCGTGCCCGCGGCCGGCTGGCTGGCCCTCTTCGGCGCGACACTCTTCGGCATTCACCGCCTGCACACCGAGACGGTCAACTTCCTGACGTTGCGCTCCGAGATCCTCTCCACAATCGGCGTCGTCGGATCTTTCGTGTTCTACCAGTCCGCGCCGAAATGGAGGAAGAGTCTGCTGTGGCTGCTGCCTGCCGCGGCCGGCGCTTTCGCCAAGCAGTCCGCGATCGCTTTCGCCCCGCTGTTCGCGGTGTACCTGCTGATTTTTCCGGACGAAGCCGCAGTCGGAGGCGCCGAGGCCGAGCGTAGCCGTTGGCGAACCTGCCTCAAGACCGCTCTGCCCCCCTTCGCTTTGGCGGGGGCCTTCTACCTGTTGCAGGCGCGTCTGGGCGGACCGCACCTCATCTACGGATCAACATCCCCTCGGGTCTATCTTCAGACGCAGACGTTCGCCTGGCTCCATTACCTCCGCCTCTTCTTGCTGCCGCTCGGCCTCTCGGCCGACGCGGACTGGAGCCCGATCGCGGACTGGTTCGACACACGTGTCTTCGCAGGAGTCGCGTTCACGCTGCTCTGGATCGGCGCGGCGGTGTTCTACGCGCGGCGGCGCGCCGCCGGTAAGGCCTTCCTGTTCGGCGTGGTCTGGTACTTCCTGTCGCTTGCCCCTTCCTCGTCCCTCTTTTCCCTGTCCGAGATGATCAACGAGCACCGGCCGTACTTTCCCGACATCGGTCTCGTGCTCTGCGTCAGCGCCGCCGGCGGGGACGTCCTCTCGTTGGGGCGGCGGTCCGTTCGGAACCGGCGGCTGGCCGGGGCGGCGGCGGTGCTCCTGCTCGCAGCGCACGGGTGGGGCACCTTCCAGCGCAACGAGGCTTGGCGGACGGAGGAAAGCCTCTGGAAGAGTGTCACGGAATCGAGTCCCAACAACGGAAGGGCCTGGATGAACTATGGCCTCATCTTCATGGCGCGGGCCGACTATGGGAACGCCCGGACCTGTTTCGAGCGAGCCGCGCTGCTTGCGCCCAACTACGACGTGCTCGAGATCAACCGGGGAATCCTGGAGGGCGCGACGGCAAAACCGGACGCCGCCGAGGAGCACTTCCAGCGGGCCCTGTCGCTCAATCCGACGAGCGCGATGACACACTTCTATTACGGCCGCTGGCTCCACGAGAATCGACGCGACCGCGAGGCCGCGGCGCAATTGGCTCGAGCGATCGCCGCGAGCCCAGCGGATCTCGAGGCGAGGCACCTGCTGCTGCGGGTCTACCAGGACCTCGAAGAGAAAGATTCCGCCTGCTCGCTCGCGCGGGAGACGCTGAGGATTGCGCCGGACGATCTCGAGTCCGCAGCGGCCGCCAGCGGTGCCTGCCCGTCTCTCTGAGGGAGGGGCGCGGCCCCACTCAGCCGCCGGAGGAATCTACGGCGCGAACTGTGCGGTCCACTGGCCGGGCGTCGCGTTGGGGCCGCCGCTCGAGGCGATCCGAATCGCGATGAGGTCGCCGGCGGCGAAAACCGCAGTGTGCGTCGTGTCCGAACAGGATTGAGCCGCCGCCCCCGTGATCGTGCAGGTCACAGCCGTATCCGCGCCATTGTTCCTCACCGTCATGGTCCAGGACGCGCCGGCGCCCGGGACGCTCTGAACGAAAACGAAGAAGTTCTTGATGATGCCGGCCGTGGGCATGATGTTCTGAACGTTCAGCTCGTTCGCATTCAGCTCGGCGCTAAACATCCCCATGAATCGGTTGTTTGCGAAATTAGTCGTGCGGCTCGTACCGCCGACGATC
>JBGPCK010000203.1:0-3995 GCA_041481715.1 Thermoanaerobaculia bacterium
ACGGTGGAGCGGCTTGCCGTCCAGCATTTCGGCGACGACGTACTCGCGCGTCACCGGGTCGAAGGTCACCGAAACGGCATAGCGCCGGGAGTCCAGGAGCGAGTCGAACCAGTAGCGATACTGGCGGTACATTCGGATCTCGTAACGGATGGTGGTTTCCAGGCCGGCCTCGATCTTGCGAGCCAGCTCGGGATTGAGGACGCCCGCGAGTTGAAAGTTCAGGAACACGTCGGAGCCGCGCGGCGTCACGCGCAGGACCGTGACCTGGGGCGTGGCCTCGTCCGCCCGGACGGAGACCGACCCGAACGGGGAGCAAGCGCACAGAAACACGAAGGCCGCGAGGGCCCGGCCCTTTGCCGCCACGGGGGGATTCTAGGCGAGGCGGGGAAAGGAGGCGGAAGGCCCCGGCGGGCTAAGGCCGGGCGCCCTGCCGGCGGGCCTCTCGGGCGGGCTCCGCTTCCTGCGCCTGGCGCGCGCCGATGGCCTCGCAGACGGCGCGGGCGAACTCGATGTGCATGGCGTGACCGGCCTTCCGAGCATGGATGTGCCCGACGAGTGGACGGCCGATCAGAAACAGGTCCCCGAGCAGATCCAGGACCTTGTGGCGCACGAATTCATCCCGGAAGCGGAGCGGGCCCGAAAGAATGCCCCGGTCGTCGAGCACCACCGCGTTTTGCAGCGATCCGCCGCGCGCGAGACCGCGGGCGCGCAGCGCCTCGACTTCGCGCAGGAAACCGAACGTCCGGGCAGGCGCGATCCGGGCCGCGTACTCCTCGGGCCGCACCTTCCAGGTCAACTCCTGCTGGCCGACGAGGGGATGCGGGAAGTCGATCTCGTAGGTGATCGTGAGCCCCTCGCCGTCCGGCGTGAAACGGATCGAGCGGTCCCCTCGCTCGACGGCGACCTCACGCCCGGGAGCCAGCGGGCGAACGGGCGCGTCTTGCCGCTCGAAGCCCGCCGCGTGGAACAGTCGCACGAACGGAAGTGCCGAGCCGTCGAGAATGGGCACCTCGGGACCGTCGATTTCGACGACGCAGTTGTCCAGCCCCTCGCCCGCCGCCGCGGAAAGCAGATGCTCGACCGTCCCGATCGAGATCCCGTCTGCCGACAGCGTCGTGGCGTAGTCGAAGGTGCTCGCCGAGGACAGGCGCGCCGGGATCGGCGTCTCCCGCCGATCGACGCGGACGAACACGAGTCCGGTTTCCGGGGGAGCCGGCCGGAAATGGGCACTCACTGGATTGCCGGAATGAAGGCCGACGCCCTCGATCGAAACGCTGGTGCGTAGGGTCGTTTGGGCTCGGGTCATGCTGCTACCAGCTTCTCTCTCCGCATCATTGGTGCCAACGTGGGACACGGGAGAAACGAATTCTTCAAACAATTCATTACAAAAGGATTTGGCTGGCTGTGAGGAGGCTTTGGCGATGGAGCAAGTATTCGTGGTTGTTGCATAAAAGAGACAGTCACGTGGCGTCCCAGCCACGTCGGCACGAGCCGCCGTTAGACTCGGCGGGGTGAGCCGAACGAAACCTACGAAGCCCGCTGAGAAGGGCGCCGCGGTCAAGCCCGTCGCCAGCAATCGAAAGGCCTTCCACGACTACTTCATAGAAGACCGCGCCGAGGCCGGGCTCGTCCTGACCGGCACGGAGGTCAAGTCGCTGCGGGAGGGCCGCGCGCAATTGAAGGACTCGTACGTGCAGTTTCGGGGCGGCGAGGCGTTTTTGATCGGGGCGCACATCTCGCCCTACGGTCCAGGATCCTGGACGAACCACATTCCGGAGAGGGATCGCAAGTTGCTGCTGCATCGCCGCGAGCTCGACCGTTGGGCCGGTGCGGTCGCGACCCGCGGCGTTTCCTGCGTGCCCCTCTCCCTCTACTTCAAGGGCTCGCGGGCGAAGGCCGAGATCGCGCTGGTCAAGGGCAAGAAGCTCCACGACAAGCGAGACTCGATCCGCAACCGGGAGCTCCAGCGGGAGGCGGATCGGGCGATGCGGAGGCGGTAGGCGCGTGGGTGCGGGACGGGGAGATGGGGTGAGGGGGAGACGAGGGGACAGGAAAACGACCCGCTTTCCCGCGTCTCCCCGTTCTCCGGCCGCCCCGTCGGCGGCTTTCGAGACCGAGCCTCAGAGAGTCACGCTGCGCGACGTTTCGCGCGAGGATCTGGAGGCGATGTACCGACTCGACCACCGCTGCTTCGAACCGGGGATCGCCTTCTCCCGCGCCGAGGTCGCTCGATTCTTCGAGCTCGAGAGCCTGGAGGGTGTCGCCGCGGACTTGCGCGGACGCCTGGCTGGGTTTGCCATCGGATACCTGCGACGGCCGACAATCGGCGGCGTTCTGACGCTCGACGTCGATCCGGACGCTCGCCGGAAGGGCCTCGGCCGCGCCCTCTTCGAAGAGCTGCTCGCGCGGCTCGAGCGCGCCGGCGCTTCGGCCGTGCGGCTCGAAGTCGACGTGCGCAACGCCGGAGCAGTCGCCTTCTACCGCTCGTTCGGATTCCGGAAGCTCGGCCGCATCGCCGACTACTACGGCGAGGGAAAGGACGCGTTCGAGATGGAGCGGCGCGCGGCGACGGGAAGTCGCCGTTGACGTTCTAGCCGCGAGAGGCGTGGAGGATCGCCAGGGCCACGGCTTCCACGCCGTTCAGGACGAACTGCACACCGATCACCGCCGTGATCAGTCCCATGATCTTGGCGACAATGCGCTGCCCCGTTTCTCCGATCCGGGCCACGAGCCACGGGGCTGCGAGCAGGACCGCGAGTGTCAGGGCGATGTTGACCCCGATGGCCCCGGCCAGGGCCATCCGATGAATTCCGTCACGCGCCTGGCCGACCAGGACCATCACGGCCGAAATGGCGCCCGGCCCCGCGATCAGAGGCATTCCGATCGGCACGACCGAGGGATCGCCGTGCGTCGGCTCTCCGGTTCGCGGTTCCCGATCGTCGTTCTGCAACGTCCTCAGACCCATGATCGTGAAGAGGATGCCTCCGGCGATCTGGAAAGCGGGGAGCGTGATGCCGAAGAACGCGAAGATCGCGCCGCCCATGGTCGCGAACGCGGCGAGGATCACGGCGGCCGCGAGCGACGCTTTCACGGCCACGGCGCGCCGCTCGGCCGGCCGGGAAGCCGTGAGGGCAACGAAGAGGGGCGCCGCTTCGATCGGGTTGATCACCGAAAAGAGCGAGGAGAAGGCGAGCAGCGCGAACTGGTCCGTGGGAACCGACGGCATGGAGAATGATAGTCCGGTTGGCCGGTGACGACTACGGCCGACGACGCAGGGCCCAGAGGCCCGCGAGGGCGAGGGCCGCGCCCAGCAGCGCGAGCGTCTCGATCGAGAGCGTCGGAATGGCCGCGGAGCCTCCCGAGCCGACGAAGACGACCGCCGTGCTCGAGTTGTTGTTCGGATCCGGGTCGGGCGTCGAAGAGGAGACGGCCGCCGTGTTCGAGAGGGATCCGGCCGCGGCGATCACGCGGACGGAGATCGTCACGGTCGCGGACGCTCCGACGCCGAGCGTTCCGAAATCGGCGGTGACAGTTCCGTTGGTTCCGATGGGCGGGCCGGAACAGATACCCAGGCTCGAGGCGCAGGAGAGGAAGACCGTGCCCGCCGGCAGGGGATCCGTGAGCAGAGCGTTGACGGCTGCCTGCGGGCCTGCGTTGGATACCACGATCTGGTAGCTCAGGCTCTGATTCGGCGCTACCGGATTGGGAGAGGCGGACTTCTGAACCGAGAGGTCGGCTCCGCCTCCGGCGGGTGTTTGAGTCGGCGTCGGCGTGCTCGTGGGATTCGGCGTCGTTGGGGTCCCGGTCGGCGTCCCCGTAGCCGTATTCGTGGGGCTCGCGGTCGCGGTCGGCGTTCGGCTCGGCGTCGGGCTCGAGGTCGGCGACGCCGTTGACGTCGTCGTGATCGTGGGAGAAGGCGTCGGGGTTTGAGTGGACGTCGATGTGGGGGTGGCCGTCGGCAAGTTCGTGCCGGTTGCAGTGGCGGTCGGAGTCGG
>JBGPCK010000204.1:0-3974 GCA_041481715.1 Thermoanaerobaculia bacterium
CGACCCCGCCGTGGCGAGAGTCGCGGGCCCGGCGGGAGTGCTGGCGAAGATGAGCTCGGTCCCGACCGTTCCCATCTCTGTCGAGGGCCGCGGGGCCGGCTTCTCCACGACGGCCGCGGTTCTCGCGGCGGGTCCGGGGTTGCGCGTGCGGCAGGGGCAACTCGTGACGGTGACCCTGCGCATCGAGCCCGAACCGACTCCCCTTCCAACCGCGGGCCCCACCCCACGGCGCAGAGGCGGGCCTTGAGGCTCTTCGGAACCGACGGGCTACGCGGCCGGGCCGGAGTCTTCCCGCTCGACCCCGAGTCGCTCACCCGAATCGGCAGCGAGCTCGGCCGGCGTGTGGTCGCGGCGGGGCGTTCTCCCGTGGTGCTCGGCGGCGACACGCGGGAATCGACCCGCGAAATGATCGGCGAGCTCGCGGCCGGGCTGTCGGAAAGCGGCTGCACAGTGGCGTCGGCCGGTGTCATGACGACGCCGGGGATCGCGGAGCTCGTCCTCGCCTGTCGCGCCGGAGCGGGCGTTTCGGTGTCCGCCTCGCACAACCCGTACGAGGACAACGGCGTGAAGATCTTCGGGCCCGATGGCCGCAAGTGGCCGGACTCGGATGAGGAATCGCTCGAGAGAATTCTCCTGGCGTCGCGAGACGCTCGAGAAGACGGTGAAACGGGAGGTCGGGCCGTCGGGGGGATCCTGAGGGACGGGAACGGAGACGGAGAGACGGGGGGAAGGGGAGACGGTCGGATGCCGCCGGTCGACGCGAAGCTCACCGAGGTGTATCTGGATCGGCTCGCGGCCTACATGCCGGCGGACCTCTCGGGTCTGGCGATCGTGGTCGACGCGGGCAACGGCGCGGCCTACGACCTCGGGCCCCGGGCGCTCGTGCGGGCGGGGGCCCGAGTGATGCCGATGTCCGTCGAGCCCGACGGCCGCAACATCAACCAGGGCTGCGGGGCCCTGCACCCCGACGGCATGGCCCGGCGCACTCAGGAGAGCGGCGCAACCATGGGTGTCGCGCTCGACGGGGACGCGGACCGCTCCATCTTCGCCGACGAGACGGGGCGGATCCTGGACGGCGACGACGTGCTGTGGATCGTGGCGCGTGAGTGGAAACGGCAGGGCCGGCTCGCCCCGGGAGGGGTGGTCGGCACCGTCATGTCGAACTTTGGCCTCGAGGCCGCGCTCGGGCGCGAAGGGATCGCGTTCCATCGGGCGGCCGTCGGAGACCGCAACGTGGCGCGCCGGATGGAAGAGACCGGGGCTACGATCGGCGGTGAGACCTCGGGCCACGTCCTGCTTTCCCTCTCCCCCGCCGGCGACGGCATCCTGACCTGCCTGACGATCGCGCGGATCCTTTCGCAGAGCGGCGGCAGGCTCTCACAGCTGGCGACTCTCGAGAAGGTGCCGCAAGCGCTACGCAACGTGAAGGCCGCCCGCCGTGTGCCCCTCGAGGATGTTCCCGCGATCCAGGCGGCGACACGGCGCGCCGAGAAAGCCCTCGCCGGCAGCGGGCGCGTCTTCCTGCGCTATTCCGGAACCGAGGCGCTCCTGCGGATCCTCGTCGAGGGAATCGACGCGAAGCAGGTTCTGGCTGTCGCCGACGAGCTGGAGGAGGTCGCCAGGAAAGAGCTGCCGCATTGAGAGCGGCGCCACGGGTTCGGTGCGAGACGCTCCGTGCTCGCGCGGGATGACCTCCTCCCCTCGCCCCTGACACCTTGAGCTCCATCAAGGCAATCCTCTTCGACGCCGGCGGGACTCTCATCCACATCGACGGCGAGAGGTTTTGCGCCGCGGCGGCGCTGCCCTGGGATGAGACCTCCTTCGAGGCCGCCGAGAACTCCGCCGTCGCCGCCGTTCAACGATGGGTTCGGTCGAACCCGACCTCGACGGATGCCGAGCGCCTTCCGCTCTTTCTCGACGAGATCCTGTCGGGCCTCGGCCTACTCCCCGACAGGCGCTCCGAGGCGGCGCGCGCCGTCGCCTCCGAGCATCGCCGGTCGAATCTCTGGTCGCGGGCCTACTCGGATGCGCCGGCTGCCCTCTCGAAGCTCTCCGGGCGCGGCTACCGTCTGGCCGTCGTCTCCAACGCGGACGGAAGGGTAAGGGGCCTGCTCGAGCGGGCGGGCCTCTCCCCGTTCTTCGAGCTGATCGTCGATTCCTCCGAGGTCGGCGTCGAGAAGCCGGATCCACGCATCTTCTTGGCCGCCACCGAGCGTCTCGGGCTCGCCCCCTCCGCCTGCGCCTACGTCGGCGACATCTACGAGATCGACATCGTCGGAGCCCGCCGAGCTGGTCTCCAGGCGCTCCTGATCGGCACCGGATTGGCTCCCGACGGCGTGTTGCGGGTCGGAGGGCTGACGGAGCTCGTGAAGCTCTTTCCCGGCGCTTGATTCGGGCGCCCGGCTCTACCTCTCCAGATCCGGTATCTCGCCGACGGCGGAGTTCGGCTCCTGGAAGACCAGCGCGGTGCCGGCCACGGGCAGCAGGACCGCGTGGTTGCGGTCGGCGAAATCGAGCCAAACCTCGTAGAACCCGTGAGGAGAGACGGCCATCAGGCGGCCCGGCTTGTTCTTGAGATCCAGCGTCGGACAGAAGACGATGACGCGCGCGGGTAGGTCCAAGCGATCCTCCCCAGATTGCCGGCGATTTCCGGGCGCCGGCTTTACTTCCCGATTATCTCAAGCATCTCGGGCCACGTCACGACACGAACGTGGAGCGCCTTCGCCCGATCGAGCTTGGATCCGGCCGCCTCGCCCGCGACCAGAAAGTCCGTCTTCTTCGAAACCGAGCTCGAAACTCTTGCCCCCGCCGCCTCGAGAAGCGCCGCCGCCTCCTCCCGCGTGATTCCGGGCAGAGTCCCCGTAAGAACGGCCGTCTTGCCCGAGAGCCGCCCCCCCGCCGGGAGGGACGCGGCGGCCTCCGAGAGATTCAGCCCGTGGTGGCGTAGCTTCTCGACGAGCTGCCGGTGCCGGGGATGGGAAAACCACGCGCGGACCGCGGCCGCCGTGTTGGGCCCGATCTCCTCGACCGCTTCGAGCTCCTCTTGCCCGGCCGCGGCGAGCGCGTCGAGCGAACCGAAGCGCCGGGCGAGACTGCGGGCGGCCTTTTCCCCCACGTGCCGGATTCCGAGGGCGAAGACGAGGCGCGAGAGCTCGTTCCCCTTGCTGCGCGCGATCTCCTCGATCAGGTTCGCGGCGGACTTCTCTCCCCAGCGCTCGAGAGAGATCAGGCTCTCGGGCTTCAATTCGTAGATCGAGGCGACATCGGTCAAGAGGCCCGCCGAGACGAGCTGATCGATCAGCTTTTCCCCCAGCCCCTCGATCCTCATGGCCCGCCGCGAGCAGAAGTGGCGCAGCGCCTCGCGCACAACGGCGGGACAGGCCGGATTGACGCACCGCGAAGCGACCTCGCCCGGCTCACGCACGATCGGGTCGCCACAGGCCGGGCAGCGCTCGGGCATCGCGAAGGCGCGCGCGCCCGCCGGCCTCTTCTCGAGAAGGACCCGGACCACCTTCGGGATGACGTCTCCGCCCTTCTCGACGACCACGGTGTCTCCCACCCGCACGTCCTTGCGCGCCAGATCCTCGTAGTTGTGGAGGGTCGCGCGGCGCACCGTCGTGCCGGCGAGCTTGACGGGGTCGAACTGCGCGACCGGCGTCAGGACTCCCGTGCGGCCCACCTGGGCGGAGATCTCCCGCACGACGGTCGTCGCTTCCTCGGCCGGATACTTGTAAGCCAGCGCCCAGCGTGGAGACTTGGCGGTCGCACCCAGTTGCTCCTGGAGCTCCCGGTCGTCCACCTTGATCACGACGCCGTCCGTCTCGAAGTCGAGCCCGTGGCGCTTCTCGGCCCATTCCCCGAGAAAGGCCTGCACCTCCTCGAACGAAGCGCACCGCCGCCAGTGCGGGCTGACGGGAAAGCCCCAGGAGCGCAGACGCTCGAGGCTGCCGGCCTGGGTGGGCGGCGGCTCCCGA
>JBGPCK010000205.1:0-3964 GCA_041481715.1 Thermoanaerobaculia bacterium
CGCTCGGCGTGACGATGCAGCTTCCGGTGGAGGACAAGTACTCACACACCAAGGAGTATCTGGAGTCCACGATCACCGTGATGATGGGCGGCCGCATCGCCGAGGAGAAGTTCCTGGGCCACATGACGACCGGCGCCGGCAACGACCTCGAGAAGGCGACGGACCTCGCGCGCAGGATGGTGTGCGAGTGGGGCATGAGCGAGATGGGGCCGCTGACCTTCGGCAAGGTCGAGGGGGAGATCTTCCTCGGCCGCGACTTCGGCCGCACGCAGGACTACTCCGAGGAGACGGCGAATCAGATCGACGCCGAGGTCAGGCGCATCGTCAAGGCGGCCTACGACCGCGCGAAAACAATCATCACGGATAACGAGAAGACGATGCACCGTCTGGCGCGCACGCTCCTGGAGAAGGAAGTGTTGGACGGAGAGGAAGTCCTGCAGATCCTCGCCGAGGAAACAGGGGTAGACATCGCCAAGCTCCGAAAGGCGGGCACGGCCAAGCCTCCCATCGTCAGTCCCCCAGGCGCGCCCGAGGTGGCCGGCGGAAGCGTGGGTCCGCTCGTGCCAGAGCCAGCGTGAGAGCAGAGGCTCTAGCTATCAGCTATCAGCTCTCAGCTTTCAGCCAGACTCTTCTCAGCGGCACACCGGCCGGCTCTGGCTGATAGCTGATAGCTGATAGCCTCTCCCGATGCCCATCGCCGAAGCGTTCCTCCAGGAGTTCGACGCGGAAATGGCGTCCACGCGGCGCCTGCTCGAGCGCCTTCCGGCCAACCGACTCGACTGGAAGCCGCACGCCAAGTCGCGCAGCCTCGGGGAGCTCGCCACACACGTGACCGAAATCCCGCGCTTTGGCTTGCGCTTCGAGGGCGCGAGCTGGCAGGTCGGGAGCGAGAAAGCCCCCACCCTGCAGACCACCGCCGACTTTCTGTCGCGCTTCGACCAGAACGTCTCCGAAAGCCGCGCGGGCATCGCGAAGAAGACCGACGACGAAATGCAGCAGGACTTCACGGTGCTTCGCGCCAACGGCGACGTGTTTTTCCGGCTCTCGCGCCGGTCGGTCGTGCGCCGCCTTCTGCTCAACCACCTGATCCACCACCGCGGCCAGCTCACGGTGTACCTGAGGTTGAATGACGTCCCGCTGCCGGCAGTCTACGGACCCACCGCGGACGAGGGGATCTAGCCAAACCGCCTTCCGCTAAACTGCCGACGTGGCCGTCGTTGCCGACCTCGTCATCCCCGCCAAAGACCGTGAGACGCTCTCCGAGATCGCCGGTTGGGACGGAATCCGCCCCGCGAGCTTCTCTGCGGCCGACTTCCCTGTCGACGTCGTGCGCCTGGCCGGATCCTCCTCGCCCCCGGTCGTTATTTCCCGCTCTCGGCGTGCCGAGACCCTGAAGGCTCTGCCGGCAACTCTGCGCGACCGCGCGAAGGCCGCCTTCGAGCGCGCCGAGCGCCCGCCCACGCGACTCGGCCTGGCGCGCGACGGCGCGCTCGACCTCTCCCAGGGTCTCGTCGTGATGGGGGTCGTCAATGTCACTCCGGACTCTTTCTCCGATGGCGGCCTCTATTTCGATCGCGAGCGCGCCGTGGAACGGGCGCTCGCGCTGTTCGAAGAAGGAGCGGCGATCGTGGACGTGGGCGGGGAATCGACGCGCCCCGCGAATTACGGCGCGGCGTCGCAAGTCGAGCTCGAAGAGGAGCTGACTCGGGTCGTTCCGGTGGTCGCCGGAATCCGCCGCACCACACGGGCGCCGATCTCGATCGACACCCGCAAGGCAGAGGTCGCCCGCGCGGCGCTCGATGCCGGAGCCGACGCGGTCAACGACGTCTCCGCGATGCGACACGACCCCGGGATGGGCGCGGCCCTCGCGCGGGCTCGGGCCGGGCTCGTCCTGATGCACATGAGGGGGAACGACCCACGGCGAATGCAGGAAGACACGATCTACGCCCATCCGATCGCGGACATTGCATCGGACCTTGCCGCCTGGGCGGGCGCGGCGCTCGAGGCGGGTCTTCCGGCCGACCGGATCGCGATCGACCCGGGGCTCGGCTTTGGCAAGAGCCCCGAGGGTAACCTCGTTCTGCTGCGACACCTCTCGGCCTTCCGGTCGCTCGGCTTTCCGGTCGTCGTCGGAGCCTCGCGCAAGGGCTTCGTGCGGCGCTTTTCGCGTGTCGCCGAGGACGCCTCGGCGGCCGAGCGCCTGCCGGGGTCACTCGCCGCGGTGTCGGCCGCGGCGGCCGCGGGCGCCGCGATCGTGCGGGTCCACGACGTCGCCGAGACGGTTCGGTTCCTTCGGATGGCCGCCGCGATCGGCCGGCCCGCGCCCTCGGGCGCCCCCGCGGCGGTGGTCCGGTGATCGACCGACTGACCGGGCCGTTCGGCGCGCTGTCCCGCCTCTCGTTCACCTGGCGGGACGCCGTCGACATCTTCGCGGTGGCACTGATCGCCTACACGCTGCTGCGTCTGATCCGCGGCACCCGCGCCGTGCAGATGGTCGTGGGTCTGCTCATCGTCTTCGTCGTCTATCAGGCGGCCGTTTCGCTGCGCCTGGTCGCGCTGCGCGAGGTCTTGAAGAGCCTGATCTTCTACCTGCCGTTGGGCATCATCGTGCTCTTCGCACAGGAGCTGCGGCGGGCGCTCGCCGCTTTCGGGAGAACGCCGCTGTGGTTTTCCTCTTACCACGCCGAGGAAATGATCTCGGATATCGTGCTCGCGACGACCTCTCTGTCCACCCGCCGCGTCGGCGCCCTGATCGTGGTCGAACGGCGCGAGGGCCTCAAGACCTACATCGAGAACGGCGTGCCGCTCGATTCGGCCGTCTCGTATGATCTTCTCGTGACGCTGTTCGCTCCAGGCACGCCGCTCCACGACGGAGCCGTGATCATCTCGGGCGAACGGATCGCCGCCGCGTCCTGTTTCCTGCCGCTCTCCCTGAAGGAGGGGCTTTCCAAGCGGTTCGGCACGCGGCACCGGGCGGCGATCGGCATCACCGAGGAAACCGACGCCATGGCGATCGTCGTGTCGGAGGAGCGCGGCACGATCTCGGTCGCCCGAGACGGGGATCTCCTGGACGATCTCGATGCCAAGTCGCTTCGGGACACGCTCCTGCGCGGGTTCGCGGCGAGTCGGTAGAGCGGGACGGAGCAACCGATGCCGGTCCCGCGTTTTCTCGTCCGGAACCCGGGATTGAAGATCCTGTCGCTCGCGATCGCGTTGGCCGTATGGTTCGCGCTTTCGGGAGAAAGACGTGAGAGAACCTCCGAGCGCAGTTACCATATCCCCCTGTCGATCGTGAACATCCCGCCGCGCACGCTGATCGCCTCCTCACTGCCCGCCTCGGTGGACGTGCGCCTGCGGGGACCCTTCACGGCCCTGCGCCAGCTCGAGCCGGACAAGCTCGAAGCGGTCCTGGATCTGAAGGACGCAGAGCGGGGCGAGCGTCTGTACCGCCTGACACCCGAAGACGTGAACGTGCCCCCCGACGTCGAGGTCATTTCGCTCGCGCCGCAGGAGATCCACTTCGTGCTCGACACGGTGGAAGAAAAGCAGATTCCCGTGGTCCCCGCGGTGACCGGGGAGCCGGCTCCGGGGATGCGCGTGGTCGAGGTGCGTGCCGACCCCGCCGTGGCGAGAGTCGCGGGCCCGGCGGGAGTGCTGGCGAAGATGAGCTCGGTCCCGACCGTTCCCATCTCCGTGGAGGGCCGCGCGGCCGGCTTCTCCACGACGGCCGCGGTTCTCGCGGCGGGTCCGGGATTGCGCGTGCGGCAGGGGCAACTCGTGACGGTGACCCTGCGCATCGAGCCCGAACCGAGTCCCCTTCCAACCGCGGGCCCCACCCCCCGGCACAGAGGCGGGCCTTGAGGCTCTTCGGAACCGACGGGCTACGCGGCCGGGCCGGAGTCTTCCCGCTCGACCCCGAGTCGCTCACCCGAATCGGCAGCGAGCTCGGCCGGCGTGTGGTCGC
>JBGPCK010000206.1:0-3909 GCA_041481715.1 Thermoanaerobaculia bacterium
GCTGTTGGAGGTCAGCGTGACCGCGAGCGGGCGCGGCGCCTGGCGATCCGAGGGCCAGACGATGAGGGTCGGGTCCACGGCCACGTCCACCCTGGGGACGACACGCAGGGGATGTCGGATCTCGCCCACCGCCTCGTCGCGGTAGCGGTACGTGACTTCGCGCGCGACGCGAATCGGCACGCCGGCGACGCGTAGGACCGCCACGGCCGTGAGCGGCGGGGGCTGAAAGGGCTCGCCGCGCACCGAAGGCCCAACGGCGCTCCAGTCGTAGAGGCTCCCTTGCAGGGGCTTCGCGAGGAAATAGGGCAGCGTGGTCGCGGCGCCGGCCGGAACCGCGGCGGAGAGCTTCCACTCCGAAAGCGTTCCGGCCTCGACGGACCGGCCCGCCTCGGGCTTGGGAGGCACGGTCCAGCCGTCCGGGCTCGTGAGCGAGACCGATTCCACATCGACCGGCTGTGCCCCGGCGTTCCACACGGCGAGTGTCGTCGCGAAGGATTCTCCGGGGCACGCCGTCTCGCTCTCGGCGATGGCATCCAGCGAGACGCCTGCCGCGGCAGCTAGAGCGGCCTCGGCGGCGGCGATCTTTTCGTCCAGAATCGTTCCTGCACCTCCGTCGGCAGTCGTCGTCAGGGCACGGGCCGACCTCAGGTCCCGAAGCATCGCGGCGATCGGCGCCACTGCCTCGCCGAGGGCCGCCGGACTCAACTGCCGCCGTGTCTCGATCGCCTTCGCTTCGACCCGGTCGAGCAGCGCTCCGGCCTGCGCGCGGCGCGCGGGCTCGGGGATCTCGGCCGCGATCGAGGCGAGGCGAGTGTCGACGCCCGCGAAGAGGTCCTTGGCGTCGGCTCCCGCGCCCCCCTCCACCCAGATCGCGCCCGTCTGCCCGGGCCCGGGCGGCTGGAGCATTCCCATGTCCTGCGAGCGGTGGAGGCTGCGGCTCGCCATCGCGATCTGCTGGTAGGAGCGGCCGGTCAACGGCTCGACGTCGCCGGTCGGAAGCGGAAATCCGGCGGTGCGGTCGAACCAGTTCGAGCGTACGAGCGTCGAGGGCTTCCAGGGTGTCACCCCCTCTGACGCCAGTTGCGGCAGTGCGGCGGGGTCGCCGGCGGCGTGGAAGACCTCGCGGGCGATGACTCCGGACGCCTGGTGCTGGCCGTGCCCGTCCCGCTCGGTGCCGGTGAAGGTGCTGAAGACGACCTGAGGACGGAAGCGGCGCACGACGCGCACGGCGTCTTCGAGGAGGATCTCCTTCGGCCAGAGCCGGAGCGTCTCGTCGAGCGAGCGGGTGAATCCGAAGTCGTAAGCGCGAGTGAAGAACTGCCGCGCGCCGTCGAGCCTTCTGGCCGCCATGAGCTCCTGTGAGCGGATGAGGCCGAGCCCGACGCCCAGCTCCTCGCCGATCAGGTTCTGCCCCCCCTCGCCTCGGGAGAGCGAGAGATACGCCGCTTCGCCCCCCATCTTTCGCGACACGAGGGCCAAGAGCGCGGTGTTCTCGTCGTCGGGGTGCGCGCCGATCAAGAGCAGTCGCCGGTTGTTCGTCAGCTTCTGGAGCAGCGGGTCGAGCACCGCCAGGCCGCCCGTCGAGGGAGGGGCAAGCTGTGTGCCGGGCGGGGCGGCCTGAACTCTTCCGACTCGAGCGAGACAGATCGCCAACGCCAGGGCCGAGAGGAACCGTTTCAACCGTTCACCTCGGCGGAGTGTACGACGCGTTCGGCGGGAAGTTTTCGGGCGCCGACGTCAGACGGCAGCTACCTCTTCTTGAGCCTGCGGCGAACGAGGGGTGTCGAGGCCGCGGCCAGGGCGGTCAGCAGCGCCGCGACGAATTGTGCCTTTTTCGTCGCGTCCATCTGCTTCCACTCGGCCGTCAGCCGGTCGATCGTCTTGCGAGAAGCGCCCGAGACCCTCTGCCAGGCCCGGCGCGTCACCCGGGCGCCCTCGCCGGAAGCCGTGGCGAGGCGGCCTCGCGCGTCGGCGGCCTTGCTGGCCAGCGTCCGAAGCAATCCCTGCAGGTCGGCCCCTCGCCGGGCGGCCGGCCGGGCGCGGGAGACGGATTTCTTCTTTGCTGCCGCGGGCGCGCGGCGGGCCCCCTTGGGGCGGGGCGCCTTGCGTCCGGCCGGCACGCGCCCCCGGGCGCGCCCTCCGGCCGGGGAGCCGTTCTCTTTGACGACGATGGGAATCTCGGACTCGTTCATTCGGCACCTCCGGGGTGATTGGTCGCGCGCGGTCCGGCCTCCGCGAGGTTGCGGGGCGGGCGCGCCATGGCCATTCAATCACGAATCCGGGGTTCCGGCCTGACGAAGCCTCTTGCCGCGATCGGGAATCTGATTATCCAGCGCGGGCGTAGGACATAGCATGGCAACCCTCGATATGGCCGTAGACCGCAGGGCGAGCCTCGAATGGTTCCGGCGCAACCGGCGCCGCACCGCGGAGATCTTCGCCACGGTCCGCCCCGACGCCTACTACGACCGGCCGATCCCCCTGCGCAACCCGATCTGCTTCTATGAGGGACATCTCCCCGCTTTCTCCGTCAACACCGTCATTAAGCGGGGTCTCGGAGAAGAGGGAATCGACCCGAGGCTCGAGGTCCTCTTCGAACGCGGGATCGATCCGGAGGACATCTCTCGGGTTCCCGGTTCGACCTCGAGCGGCTGGCCCGAGCGGGAGGCGATTCGCCTCTACGCCGACCAGGCGGACCGGCTCGTCGCCCGAGCGATCGCGGAGAAGGACGTCGAGCGGGAGGACAACCCGGTACTGCGCGGGGGGCTGGCGCTCTTTACGGTGCTCGAGCACGAGCCAATGCATCAGGAGACGCTCGGCTACATGTGGCATCGGCTGCCGTACGAAAAGAAGATCCGGCCGGCGGCGGCACCCGCCCCGATCCCGGGCGGGAGGCCACCGGCTCTCGAGACGGTGCGGGTTCCGGCGGGGCGTGCGACCCTCGGCGCGGAGCGCCGCTCGATCCCGTTCGGGTGGGACAACGAGTTTCCGCGGCGCGTCGTCGAGGTGCCGGCTTTTGAAATCGAGGTTCACGACGTCACCAACGGCGGCTACCTCGAGTTCGTGGAGGCAGGCGGCTACTCCCGCGAAGACCTCTGGATCGGGGAGGACTGGCGTTGGCGTGTGGAGCAAGGCGTCGAGCACCCGCTCTTCTGGGAGAGGAAAGGCGAGCGGTGGTTCTGGCGCGGCATGTGGGAGCGGGTGCCGCTGCCGCCGGCCTGGCCGGTGTACGTCTCTCACGCGGAAGCCTCGGCGTATGCGCGGTGGAAGGGCAAGCGTCTGCCGACGGAGCCCGAGTTTCACCGCGCGGCCTACGCGACTCCAGACGGGGCCGAGCGGTCCTATCCATGGGGCGAGGAGGCGCCGGACGCCTCCCGCGGGAACTTCGACTTCGCGCGCTGGGACCCCGTCCCCGTCGGGTCCCATCCCGCCGGGGCGAGTGCGTGGGGAATCCAGGATCTGGTCGGCAACGGCTGGGAGTGGACCTCGACGGTGTTCGAGGGCTTTCCGGGATTCGAGCCGATGTCGTCCTACCCGGTTTATTCCACCGACTTTTTCGACGGGAAGCACTTCGTGATGAAGGGCGCCTCGCCCGCGACCGCGAAGGAGCTCGTGCGGCGCAGTTTCCGCAACTGGTTCCGCGGCAACTATCCCTACGTGTACGCCACGTTTCGTTGCGTGTCGGACGCTTGAACCGTGAATCGGGAACCGTGAAGGACCTGCCAAGGTGACCCTTCCCCACAGCGTCGCGGCGCCTCCGGAAGAATCCGTACGCGACTTCGCGCAAGACGTGCGGCGCGATCTGTCGTTGACGCCCCGGCAGCTCCAGTCCAAGTACCTCTACGACGCGCTGGGTTCGGCGCTCTTCGAAGCGATCTGCCTGCTGCCCTGGTACCGGATCACGCGCGCCGA
>JBGPCK010000207.1:0-3899 GCA_041481715.1 Thermoanaerobaculia bacterium
CGAGGCCAAGGCAGTCGCGGCGCGCGTCCCGGGCGCACGCATGGGAGCGATCGAGGTGCGCCCGATCATGGAGATGGGGGACTAGACCAGAGGGAGAGGGGCCTGATCCTCATTTCGTTCTCTTCTTCAGGAAGGGGGATCTCTTTCTCGCCTTCAACTCGCGGGCAAAGTCTTCGAATTTCCTCGCGGAGCCCTCGGCCGCGCTCCAGCTTCGAATCTTGGCCAAGTCGACCTTCCGATTGAGAGCGATCGACACCGCGGTCTCCAGGCTCTGCCGATCGTTCCAATGGTAGAAGGCCGCCAGGCGATCTCGACACGAATCCGTGGCGGAAAGGGCGAGAAGCCGAAGGCCTCCGACTCTGAGCGGCACCGGTACGATCCGGACATCACGGCCGACGGAGATAGGGCCCCGCGGAAACTCGACGAAGAAGCGCGAGAGCGGATGGACGTAGCGGTCGCCCTTTCGCTTGAAACCCACCCTGGCCAGCGCCTCGTCGAGCACTCGCTGAGAAGTCGCCGATTCCAGAATGAGGTCTACGTCCTCTGACTGGTATTCACCGCCGGAGTAGATGACCGCGCACGCCCCTCCGGTGAGAACGGCCCGGATCTCCGCGCGCCGGAGGGCCTCGCCAACAGCCGCCGCAACCCGCTCGAGAGTCGAAGCGGCCGTGATCTTCAGAGACGTTTCCCTGTCCTCCTGGGCCGTTGGCGCATCTGACGAATCCGCGCGTCGAGTTCCGCCTCCTGGAGGACGAGCCGGTCGAGGAACGCGCCGAGCTCCTGGCGAGCGAAGTACCGCGGCTCCAGCCGGTACACTCGCGTGCGCCCTCGGGAGCGAGCGGACACGAGCCCATCTCGCTCGAGGCCCGCAAGCGCCCTCTGGATGGAAAAAAGTCTCTGATCGAGGAGCCTTGCGAGCTCTCGGGGATAGCTTTCCTCCAGCAGCCGCAGCGCGATGAGCGACCGAGTCCGACCGGGTGTGCCGAACGGAGAAGACGTGACGACCACGATAGTTGGTCATATGACCACGAATTGTGGTCATTGTCAAGCGGCGGCCTCAGGCTGGGGAATGGTAAAGCTCACGCCGGACGAGCAGGAGCTCTTCGTTCAGATCGAGCCGAGCGGCTTCCAGCCCGTCAAGGGCGGCTGGGGTCGCCAGGGCGCCACCAACGTGCGGCTGCGATTGGCCAAGAAGAGCACCGTGCGCGAAGCGCTTCTCGCCGCCTGGCGCAACAGGGCCCCAAAAAGCCTCGCCCGACAGCCGCTCGACCTCAAGCCGCCCAAGCAGAGCCATCGTCGCTGAGCATTTCCTTCTCCGCACGGGTCAGGGTCCGGCTCGTTCGCGCCGGCGTGGTATGATCATAAGTTCAAGAAGGACAAACAATTATGGCGCTCACGGTTCAGCAGGCCGAGGTAGAAGCTCGTTGGAGATGGGGTGGGCTTTTCGCCCGAGGCCTCGTGCGCTACTCGCCGGCGCTGCGGCTGCCGTTCGAGGTCGGCACCAGGCGATTCGGATCGATCAAGATCCGAGGCCAAGGAAAGTCGTGGGAGAGCGCGTTCGCCAACGCCATCAGCCAGACCAACGCCCCGCGCCCGGTCAAGTAGTCCGCGCTTCGTCCTGCTCTCGTCCGAGTTTCTTCTCCAATCCTGCCGACTCCCCTAATCGACCAACTCGCGGCGACACGCCTTTTCGCTGTGGAGGAATTCTAGTGTCGTGCAACGGAGTCGTAGGGGTGGGGCTTGTCCCCGCCCGCGGCAGCCGCAAGGGCCGCCCCTACACCGGCTGAAGAAGATGAGACCCCGAATACGGCTTGAGCTGGTCGCCGCAGCCGCTCTGCTGTGCGCGACTCCGAACCAGGCGCAAGCGCCCGCGGGCGCGCGCACGCCGATCGTCATCGAACACGTCACGGTCATCGACACGACCGGCGGTCCGGTGCGGCCGGGCATGACCGTCGAGATCGAGGGCGGTCGCATCACTCGGGTCGGACGAGGTTCCACCGCAAAGGCAACCGGCGCAGCTCGAGTGATCGACGGCACCGGCAAGTTTCTGATCCCGGGCCTCTGGGACATGCACGTCCACACGTTTTTCGGGGACTGGGTGCCCGGCGGACGGGAGGTCACGCTGCCGCTCTTCATCGCGAACGGCGTCACGGGCGTGCGCGACATGGGGAGCGACCTCGACGCGATCCTCGGAGCGCGGCAGGACGTCGCGCGAGGCACCCTCCTCGGTCCACGCCTGATCGTCTCCGGGCCCATGCTCGACGGGCCGAAGTCGCAGTTCCCAGCCTCGATCTCGCTTGCCACTCCCGAGGACGGCCGCCGTGCCGTCACGATGCTGAAGGGCCGCGGCGTCGATTTCATCAAGATCCAGTCCTACGTGCCGCGCGAGGCGTACTTCGCGATCGCGGAGGAGTGCCGGAAGCAGAAGATCGTGTTTGTCGGCCACGTGCCGGACGCGATCCGCGCCTCGGAGGCGTCGAGCGCAGGCCAGAAGAGTTTCGAGCACTTGATCGGAGTCTTTGAGGGCAGCTCGACGGCGGAGGACGCGCTGCTGAAGGGACCGAAGGGTCCGGCCCGGTTTCTCGCGACCTACGACGTAGCGAAAGAAGCTTCGCTGATCGCGCTCCTCGCGAAGAACGTCACCTGGCAGTGCCCCACGCTCTACTGGGAGCGCGGGCAGTGGCTCGTCGATGCCATCGACGTGACGAAGGACCCCGACGCCCGGTACGCGCCGACATCCTGGCGCGACAAGAGCTGGCCCAAGTTCAAGAAGGGCATCCTCAAGGATCTCGACACCGATCCGCTGGCGGTCCGAGAGAAGTTCGTCGAGCACGAGCTCGCCATCGTCCGGAGGCTGCACCGGGCCGGCGTTCCCTTCCTGGCCGGAACGGACACACCGGCAGGCGTCAACGTCCTTCCCGGGGTCAGCCTGCATCGCGAGCTCGAGCGCTTCGTCGACGCGGGATACACGCCCCTGGAGGCCCTGCAGACCGCCACGATCAACCCGGCGAGGTTTCTGGACAAATCGAGAGACCTCGGCACCGTCGAAAAAGGAAAGATCGCCGATCTCGTCCTCCTCGACGCGAACCCGCTCGACGACATCCGCAACACCCGGAGGATCTCGGCGGTCGTCGCCAACGGCCGCTACTACTCACGCGAGCAGCTGGATCGCATCCTGGCGGACGTCGAAACGTACGCCAGGATGCACTGACGCACCGTTCGCGATCGGGGTCAGTCTTGTATTGTGGTATTTTCAGTCTCGGTCGCCAGAAACTACAATAACGCAAGACTGACCCCGGCTTCGAGGACAGGATTACTCAGACTCCCATGCTTCGCGTCACACCCGACATCCTCATCCGCGAGCACGATCTCGACGAACGGTTCGTGCGTGCGTCGGGGCCCGGCGGCCAGAACGTCAACAAGGTCGCGACCGCCGTGGAGTTGCGGTTCGACGTCCTCGCATCGACGCTGGACGAGGACGTCAAGGCCCGGTTGATCGCGCTGGCCGGCAGGAGGATGACTTCCGGCGGCGTGCTCCTCATTGACAGCCGTGAGCATCGGTCGCAGGCGCAGAATCGCGCGGCGGCGCGAGAGCGTCTCGTGGAGCTCGTGCGGCAAGCGGCGGTGAAACCGAAGTCGCGGAAAAAGACCCGGCCGACGCAGGCCGCGCACAAGCGGCGCCTGGGCGCGAAGGTTCGCAGGGCGCGCGTCAAGGCAGGGCGCGGCCGAGTCACAGGCGACGAGTGAAGTAGATCCCCTCACTCCTGCATACCCCTCTCCCGCCGGGAGAGGGGGAAGGCCCCTAATCCCCTCTCCCCCCGCAGGGGGGCGGGGGTGCGCGAGGGGTCTCCCCTCGCCTCACTTCAGCGCCGGCCGCGGCCGAAGGCCGCGTCTCGCGA
>JBGPCK010000208.1:0-3805 GCA_041481715.1 Thermoanaerobaculia bacterium
ACGCAAAAGAGAAGCACCCCGATCTTGCGATCCGCATCTGCGATGTGGCCGACGAGGCGGGGCGTCGTGCGTTGTTCGACTGGGCGGTCGGCGAGTTTCCACGTCTGAATGTGCTCGTCAACAACGCCGGCATACAGCTCTACGGCTCGCTCGCCGGAGCAGCCGACTGGGATCGCTTCCGGGAGGAGATCACGATCAACCTCGAGGCGCCCGTGCATCTCTCGATGCTGTTCGTCCCGCACCTGTTGAAGCAACCTCGCCCCGCCATCGTGAACGTCACCTCCGGGTTGTCCTTCGTGCCGCTTTCTCGCGCCCCGATCTACAGCGCGACGAAGGCGGCGCTGCACTCCTTCACGCGGTCTCTCCGGCATCAGCTCGCCTCGACGCCGATCGAGGTCGTCGAGATCATCCCCCCGGCCGTGAACACCGACCTCGGCGGCGTCGGTCTTCACACCTTCGGCGTCGCGCTCGAAGAATTCCTCGACGCCGTTTTGCCGCGAATCGAGAGCGGCGAACAGGAAGTGGCGTACGGCTTCTCGCAGCAGTCCAGCCATGCCTCGCGTCCGGAAATCGAGGAGCTCTTCCAGCGGATGAACGCGTCCGCGCGTTGAAGGCCGGTAGCGCCGGGCGAGACGACACCGTGAGCCGCTCCTGTACTAAGCTCGGCCACCGAAGAATCGATCGAGAAGGGGAAGGAGACCTGCCGAGCATGAGATTTCGAGCTGACTGGCTCCGCATTCTGGCCGCCGCCGCGCTCGTCGCCTTCTCGCTGAGGGCCGCGACAGCCCCGGCGCAGGAGACGGAAGACCAAAAAAGTGAGGCCAAGTCCGGCGCAAAGGAAGCGGCTCCCTCCCCGACTCCGCCCCCCGCCCCGGCGGCCGCCGTCTCACACCGCCGCTTGACGCTCGGCGCGAAGGCGATTGCCTACACGGCGACGGCGGCAACGATCGATCTGAAGGACGCAAAGGGCGAGGCGAACGCGCGGATGTTCTTCGTCGCCTACACCACCGATGGAGCCGATGCCAAGCAGCGCCCGGTGACGTTCGCCTTCAACGGCGGTCCGGGCTCCGCCAGCCTCTGGCTTCACATGGGATCGTTCGGTCCGATGCGCGTCGAGACGCCGGACGCGCAACCCGCGCCGCCGGCGCCCTATCGTCTCGTCGAAAACACCGAGAGCCTCCTCGACCGGACCGACCTCGTCTTCATCGACGCCGTCGGCACGGGCTTTTCGAGGATCATCGGAAAGGGCGAGCCCAAGAACTTCTACGGCACGGACCAGGACGTCGCCGCGTTCGCGCAGTTCATCGAGCGCTGGATCAGCGTCAACAACCGCTGGAACTCCCCTAAGTTTCTTCTCGGCGAATCGTACGGCACGACCCGCGGTTCGGCGCTGCTCGCGCATCTCGAGCGCCAGGGCATGGCGTTCAACGGCGCGATTCTGGTCTCCTCGTACCTGAACGCCTGGGACGACTTCAGCGGTCCACCGTTCTCGAACGACCGGCCGTACGAGCTGTACCTGCCGACGATGGCCGCGACCGCCTGGTACCACAAGAAGCTCGAGCCGCAGCCGCCGGACCTAGCGGCCTTTCTCGCCGAGGTTCGAAAGTTCGCCCTCGGCGAGTACGCGCAGGCTCTCCAGCAGGGCGGCAAGCTCGATGACGCGACGCGGACCACCATCGCCGGCAAGCTCCACCGGTACACCGGCCTCTCCGAGTCCTTCGTCCGCAACGCCAACCTGCGGATCGACCCCAGCCGCTTCGAAAAGGAGCTCCTGCGCGGCGAGCGGCGGACCGTCGGCCGCCTCGACGCGAGATACCGTGGAATCGATCACGACGCCGCCGGCGAGAATCCGGAGTACGACCCCGCCAACACGGCCATCGCCTCCGCGTTCACGTCGGCCTTCAACGCCTACGTTCGCGAGACGCTCGGTTACAAGACCGAGGAGCTTTACAAGCCGACCAATTACGACGAGGTCGGAAAGGAGTGGGACGATCGCCACCGGGTCGAGGGCGGGCGCGCCCCAATGCCCGACGTGGCGGAAGACCTGCGGGTCGTCATGTCCGTCAATCCGAGCCTGAAGATCTTCTCGGCCAACGGTTACTTCGACTTCGCGACTCCGTTCTTCCAGACCGAGTACTCGCTGGCGCACATGGGCCTCGACCCGACGCTCGAGAAGAACATCTCATTCGGCTACTACCCGTCCGGTCACATGATTTATCTGTACCAAGAGGCGCTCAAGCAGATGAAGGTGGATCTCGCGCGTTTCTACGACCAGACGATGGCGCGGTAACCCAGCCGCGCTACCGCTCTGGATCGGCTCGAGGCTCCCCTCACCCCGACCCTCTCCCGCCGGGAGAGGGGGTCAGGACGGACTCTTCTCCAGGACCTCTGCCACTCTCCGGGCGATCTCGGCTACATCCGCCGACGACTCGACTCCGACCGAGACGTGGCCTCCGTCAAACGGGAACCCCTCGAACGTCCGAAAGGTTGCGCCCGGCCACTCGAGACGCTCCGCGTCAGAAACCCTCGACGCTATCTCTTACCGCTTCTTGCGCGGCTGGACGCGCTCGATGAAGAACGTCTCGATCGCCTTCGTCGCTCCGGCCGTCGTATAGACCGCGACGACGTCGAGCTCGCTCGGGCTATCGAGAATCGCGAATCCCTTCACGAACTCGCCCGCCTTGATGTGTGAAGCCTTTCAGGGTTTGGTGGCCCTCGGGGAAAGCGAAATAATGAGCCGATGCGCGGCCGCCGTCGTTCCTCCGGTCGCCTCTTCCCTTCGATTTCCTGACGCGCCATGTTCATCGGCCACTACGGCGTCTCCCTCGCGGCGAAACGGTACAGCCCTCGGGTGTCGTTGGGAGTTCTCTTCCTTGCCGTGCAATTTCTCGACGTTCTCTTCAGCATCTTCGTGCTGGCCGGCATCGAGAAGATGCGGATCGTCCACGGGTTCACGGCATACAACCCTTACGACCTCTATTGGATGCCGTACTCACACAGCTTTGTTGGCGCGCTCGCCTGGTCAGCCATCGCCGCGATCGCGACTCTGCTCATCGCCCGCCGATTCTCGCAACGCGAGCGCTCCATCGCGGCGATCGTTCTGGGCGCGGCGGTCTTCTCGCACTTCGCCCTCGACTTCGTGGTCCACACGCCGGACCTGCCGCTCGGCCTCGGGCTGGACTCCCCGAAGATCGGCCTGGGTCTCTGGAACCACCGCGGTCTCACCATCGCGGCGGAGCTCGCCGTTTTCATCGCCGGAGGTTTGATGTACCTGCGCGCGTCACGGCCGCGAGGCCGAGGCGCAGCCGCCGCGAGCGCCGTGTTCGGCGCCGCTCTCCTCGCTTTGACGGTCGGGACTTCTTTCCAGCCCGACCCGCCGAGCGGCCGCGCGTTCGCGGTGCGGGCCTTGCTGTCCTACGGGATCCTGGCCCTCATCGCCGGCGCGATCGACCGGCGGCGTCTACCGCGCGCGAAACTGTGATAAAGTTCAATCGTTCTCGCTTCGCTCGCCTTGCCAGGCCTTCCTGACGAATCCGACCGAAACAGGTAACGAGAATGCAGGCGCGCCGCGCCGTGGCGCCTCCGCTCACGACTTGGAATCGGCGAAGGAGGAAGTCATGCGATCCACGTGTCGGTTGTTTCTCGCAGCGATTCTTTTCATCGGTGTGGCCGGAGTCGTCTCGGCGCAGGACCCCAATCCGGCGCCCCCGTCAACAGGGCCCGATCTCGCCGTGACCCCCGTCCCGGAGCTCCCCCCAATCCCTGCAGCAGAGGCCAACGCGCCGGCCGTCGAGCCCGCGCCCCC
>JBGPCK010000209.1:0-3737 GCA_041481715.1 Thermoanaerobaculia bacterium
CCGCCTACCGCCTGTCGCTGGGCGGCCGCCGCCGTATCGAGTTCATCGCCGAGAAACCCGAGCTGCCGGTGGCGGCCGATCCTGTGGCGCTCCAACGCGCCTTCCGCAACGTGATCGAAAACGCCGTCAAGTACACGCCCGAAGGGGGCGAGATCCGCATCCGCGCCGGCCCCGCCGGTCCCCACGCCTTCGTCGTCTTCAAGGACACCGGCATCGGCATGACGCCCGAGGAGCGCACGCACGCCTTCGATTACGCGTTCCGCGGCTCGGGAGCGATCGCTTCCGGCGCGCGCGGCAAGGGAATCGGCCTGGCCGTGACCAAGGAGATTCTCGAGGCGAACGGCGGGCGCATCAGCCTCTCCTCGGAAGCGGGCTTTGGCTCCGAGGTCACGATTCTGCTTCCCTTCTCGCGGGGGTCGCGTTGAAGCGCATCGTCGTCGTGGACGATGAGCCCGGTGTGGGAGCCGCGATCCGCGACCTGCTCTCGCCGGACGGATACGCCGTCGAAGCGCCGGCAGACGCGCGCACCGCCCTGCCGGAGCTCATCCGCGCCGCGCCGGACCTCGTGATCCTGGACGTGAACATGCCGGGCATGAGCGGCTGGGAGCTATGCGCGATTCTGCGCCGGCAGTCGACGACCCGGGGCATTCCGATTCTTTTCCTGACGGGCCGCCAGGAGCTCAAGGACCGGATCACCGCCATGCAGCTCGGCGGCTCGGATTATCTCGCCAAGCCATTTGGCGCCGACGAACTGCGCCGCAAGGTTCGGGCGGTCTTAGCGAACGAACCTGAAGAGAAACCGGAGGAGGAATGAGCACGAAACGGCGCACGGGCTCGGTCCAGCTGAAACCGCCCGCCCTCTCTCCCGCGGGGGATCCTGCTGGAAAGACCGTGGATCGCCTGCGACAAGAGCGGCTCGTCTACGACGGGGTGACGGGTTTGCCGCTCCATCCCTTCGAGGACCCGGACCGCGCCTCCGCGATCGAACGCATCGAGCGACTCGGCGTGATCTATCTCCAGATCGGCAAGTTCTTCGGCTTCGAGGAGCTCTACGGCTGGGAGCTCTATGACCGGGTTCTGCTCGCCGTCTCGGAAGGGCTGCGGTCCGACATCGAAGCCTCGCGGCTCGCTCCGTACTTCGTATCCCTGCGCTACTCCGGCACCGACGGCTTCTACGTGCTCTTCGACCTGCCGGCTTCGACGCGCGGACGCGCGCTTCCATCCCTCGAGGAGGAGGCGCTCAATTTCCAGCTCGCCGCGATGAGCCGGTTGCGCCAGACCTTCGGCGGCACGACGGTCGACCTGATGAGCGTCCACGTCTCGAGCCTCATCGCCGACGACAATCCGCGGGTGCGCCCGTCGCGCCACCTGATCCGCAATCTCGCCGAGGCAGCGAAGATCGTCTCCCAGCGCCAGACGCGCGAGAAGCTGGATCTGTGCGCGGAACTGAAGGCCGTCATCGGACGGCGCAAGCTCAAGGCCGCATTCCAGCCCGTGCGGCACCTGCCCGACGGCCAGATCCTCGGCTACGAGGCCTTGATTCGGGGCCCGCAGGGCAGCTCCCTCGAGCGGCCCAACATCCTCTTCGCCGTGGCGCACGAAAACGAGATGGACGTGGAGCTCGAGACGCTCTGCCTCGAAACGATCTTCCGCAACCTCCCCCGCGTGGTCAACGCGGGGCGGCTCTTCGTCAATGCCTCCTCGCGCCTGCTGCGTCATCCGATCTTTCTCGATGACCGGAACCTGAAGGCGATCAACCGCAGCCACGCCGACGTCGTCGTCGAGATCTCGGAGAAGGAGATGGTGGGCGACTACTCCTCGTTCGCGGAGATCGTCCGCACCATCCGCAGCTCGAAGCTGAAGATCGCGATCGACGATGCCGGATCCGGCTACTCCGGCCTCGAGACGATCCTGAACCTGCGCCCCGACTACATCAAGGTGGCCGACTCCCTCGTGCGCAATCTCGAGACCGATCCCATCAAGCGCGAGATCATCGCGAGCCTCGCCGCGATCGGCCGCCGCATCGGCGCCATCGTGATCGCCGAAGGCATCGAGAGGGAAGAGGAACGCGAGGCCCTGGTCGCGCTCGGAATCCCGTATGGCCAGGGCTTTCTGCTGGGGCGGCCGGCGGTCCACGGGCCCGGGGGAAGAAAGAAGGTAGAAGCGTCGCACTGACGGGGTTCTCTCCTCAGGAGCCGAGCGCGTCAGGTCGCTCATCGCCCGGTCCTACTGGTTCGCTGTGCGGTAATCGATCCGCTCCAGCACCGTAGAGGACCGAGGTCAAGACGTCACCCGAACCCGTCGCGGCGTATCCTTGGCGAAAACCCTTCGTTTGGAGCGCCCTCATGGCAGACCGGTCGCGGGTCTTCATGTATCTCGTCGCTGCCGGCATCGCCCTCGCGGGCATCCTTCTTGCCCTTGGACCTCTGCTGAGAAGGGCGTCTGCCGGGTTCCGGAGGTTCGATTTCGTAGATCTGCGCCGCTGGTTCGACCTCGGGCGAGTGCGGATCGAGCCCATCCTGCCAGTCCTGATCCGCGTCGCCGTTGCACTCCTCTTCTTCGAGGCCTGGGGCGCTTGGCGAAACGCGCGAATCACTCAGGCGGTCTTCGCGCAGAACCCCGAGGGAACGACCTTCGGCTTCGAGCTGCAGCCGGTTGCCCACTTCCTGAGATTCTTGCGCACGCGGATTTTCGAAGGGTGGACCTACTTCATTCCCGAGTCGGCTGCCTGGCTCGTGGGCATGATCCTGTTGCTCGCAAACGCTCGAAATCGATCTCGTTTTCCAATGACAGCAAAGTTGGCGGAGGCTCGCCGAGCCTGGACGTTTCTCATCGCGGTCGGATGGGCCATCTTCGTCTTCACGGTCGCGGACTTTCTGAGGCGACCGGTTCTCGCGACGGGCGGCAACTCCGCAATCGACCCGCGAAGCATCGTCTGGGTGCTCGACGAGCTCCTCCTCGGGTCGGCCTTTCTCCTGCCGCCCCTCCTCGCCGCGATCGACGACCCAACCAATGAATACCTGGTCTCGACGAGCCACCGAGCGAGAAGGGTCTACGGGCGCCTGGTCGTGCTGCAGCTCGCGACCTGGCTGCCGGGCCTTCTGGCCTGGTTGCTCTTTCTCGCGAGTTATCGAGCGACGACGATCAACGGAACTGCCGCGAGCACGGCGCGACCCGACGCGAACCGCTTGCTGCTTTTTCTCCAGTCACACACGGGCAGCTGGCAGCGACCCCTGGAATTTGCAATAGGAATCTTTTGCACGACTGCGGCCTTGTGGGTCTGCTCGTCGGCCTCCTTTGCCCGCGGGCTCCGCGATAATCTTGCTTGGTGGAAGGCGCGCGCGCCATTTCTCTTGCTGCTCTGTGGAGCAGCCGGGCTCGCATCAGCGTTGACCACCGTGCCCTTTCTCGCGATTGGGCCCCGACAGCTCGTGGCGAGTGCGGTCGTCCAGGTCGTTCTCGGGGAGGCTCGGTTCGCCATCTCCGTCGCGGCGTTCTGCCTCCTGCTCGGCAACTGGTTCGAAACGCGGCAGGATCTCCAGAAGGAATCGCCCGGCTAGCGCCGCGCTAAGATCGCGCGGCCCCCTTGAAGAGTCCGTCGACCGCACGCGCCCCCTACCTCGCCCTGCGGCACCGCGACTATCGCCGGCTGCTCCTGTCGCAACTCTTCTCGCTCGTCGGTTCCCAGATGCAGGTCGTGGCCATCAACTGGCACATCTACTTGCTGACGCGCTCGC
>JBGPCK010000210.1:0-3635 GCA_041481715.1 Thermoanaerobaculia bacterium
CGAGCGTGCGTCGCTCTCTCGGAGGCCACCGCTGCGTCCAGAGCGGACCTGGTCGAGAGCCCCTGATCGTAGAGCGATTGCTGACGCGCCAGTTCCGCCTTCGCATTGACCCAGTTGGCATTGGCCTCGGCCAGTTGGGCGTTCAGGTCCGTGTCGTCCAGCCGCGCGACGATCTCGCCCTTCCGGACCCGGGAGCCCTCGGTAACGTTCAACTCGGTGACGCGAGACGTGATCTTCGGCGACAGATCGGCCTTTCGTTCCGCTTCGACATAACCGGTCGATGTCAGCAGCGTGGTCGCCTGTCCCTCGGTGACGATCGAGGCCGTCACGATCTCGACCCTCTTCGGCCGCAGCGACCGTCCGCCCCAGAAATACGCGGCCGTCCCTGCGGCCACCACGAGGACCGCCAGCAGGAGCAGCCACGCGCGCGGCCCGGAGGACTGCTCCGGCTCACGGTTGATCCGCAGGGCCGCGAGATCTGCGGGGCCCTTTCGCTCCTGACTCATTTCACGCAGCTCCGAAGGGCGCATTCTATTCGCTCCAAGCGTCTTATACGGCGGGCCGCGTCCCGGGTTTGGCCGATGTCCAGTTTTCCGGCGTTCCGTGGCCCGTGACCGGTCGCCGTGGGATAATCACGGATGAACGGGGAAACCGGAAACGGAGGATCTCATGCTGGCGACATTCCTCCTCGCGGCTGCAGTTTCGGCGGCGTCCGCGCCCGCGTCCACCCTCTACCGGGTGGATCTTGCCGGCAATCAGAGCGCCTGGGCCCTGGATAAGCCCCAACCCAACGGACCACTGCTTCTCTTCCGCCATTATCCGGATGGCGCGCTCATGAGCGTGCGCGCGAAGGACGTCAGGCGGATCGTGGCGACGGGCGCACGCCCCGAGGTCTCGAAGCGATTGAAGCCGGGCGAAACGGTCGAGATCGGCGCGACAGGCGGCGGAGTCGGTTCCAGCGTGGGCGCCGGCACTTCGGCGGCGGCCGGCAAGGCGCTCTCGGTCCCGCCCCCCGGCGCGCGCAAGGACGGAACGGCCCTCTTCAATCCAAACCGGCCCTACGACCCCAGTTGGGACTCCAAGATGGTTCCCGGCGCGTCGATGGCGTATCCCAATTCGCCAAACGACTACGTCGAGGGAAAGACTCTCGCCTATCCGCCCGCGGCCGCCGTACAGGCCGCCCCCGGCGACGTGCCGCAAGCCCCTCAACTGCCTAATTAGAAACTCTCTTCCGGGGCGGGGCGGACGGCTCGTGGCAGTGCGATCCTAGACCTAGCCCCGCCTCGGCTAAACATGTATCGAATGCCCGGAGACGGCTTCCGCGGCCTCGTGGATCGCCTCGGAAAGGGTCGGGTGCGCATGGATGGTGCGCACGAGGTCCTCGGAAGTGGCCTCCAGCCGCAGCGCCGCGCTCGCTTCGGCGATCAACTCCGTCGCCGAGGGCCCGATGATGTGCACTCCGAGCACCTCGTCGTACTTCTTCTCCGCCACGATCTTCACGAAGCCCGCCGCCTCGTTCAAGATCCGCGCCTTTCCGATCGCCGTGAAAGGGAACTTTCCGACGGCGACGTCGTAGCCGCGCTCGCGCGCCTTCGCCTCCGTCAGGCCGATCGACGCGACTTCCGGCGAGCAGTAGGTGCATCCCGGGACCTGGTCGTAATTCAAGGGGAACGTTTCGCGGCCGGCCATGTGCTCGACGGCGACGATCCCTTCGGCCGAGGCCACGTGAGCGAGCCATTGGGTGGGCACGACATCTCCGATCGCGTAGATGCCCGGGACGTTCGTGCGCAGGAACTTGTCCACCTGGATGTAGCCGCGCTCCGTCGCCACGCCGACCCCCTCGAGGCCGATCCCTTCGGAAAGGGGCCTGCGCCCGACCGCGAGCAGGACCTTCTCCGCGCGCATCGTCTCGGTCTTCTCCGCCGACGTGCGGGCCAGGACCTCGACACCCCCTTCCGTGCGCGTTACCCGCTCGACCCGAGCGTCGACGTAGACGGTCATGCCCTGCCGTTTGAGCGACGCCGCGAGCTCCCGGGAGATGTCCTCGTCCTCGATCGGAACGATCCGGGGCAACACCTCCAGAATCGTCGCCTTGCAGCCGAACCGGGAGTACAGGGAGGCGAACTCGACACCCACGGCGCCCGAGCCGATGACGAGGAGGGACTTCGGCACCTCCTCGAGCTCCAGGATCGAGTCCGACGAAAGAATCGTCTTGTGGTCGATCTCAATTCCCGGCAGCGACCGGGGCGCCGAGCCCGTGGCGACGATGATGTTTTTCGCCACGTAGATCGTCTCGGCGCCGTCCGACCCCGCCACCGCGACGCGCCCGACGCCGGCGATCCGGCCGAAGCCGTTGACGACGTCCACCCGATTCTTCTTCATCAGATAGGCGACGCCGTTGGAGCTCTGGCGGACGACCTTTTCCTTGTGTTTCATGGCGCCCGGCAGATCGAGGCGCACCTCCCGCGCCGCCACACCCACCTCGGCGCCGTGCCGCGCCTGTTCGAGCAGGTCGGCCGTGTGGAGAAGGGCCTTGGTCGGGATACAGCCGCGCAGCGTGCAGACGCCTCCCAGCCGAGAGTCGCGCTCGATGATGAGAACCGATAGGCCGAGCTGCGCGGCCCGGATCGCCGCGACGTATCCGCCGGGTCCCGAACCGATGATCGCGAGATCGTAGGCCTTGATGGAGCTCATGATTTCTTCTCTGCTTCGAGAAGCCGCTTAGCCTATCAAGCGAGCCGGCGGCTGTCAGCTATCGGCTTTCCGCTCTCGGCGAACCCCTCGGGCCGCAACGCGGATCGCGGATGGCTCGTTTAGAATCCCCGGGTGCGGCGCGCTTTCGGCGTCCCGGGGTTTCTTCTCGCCGTGCTCGGCCTCGCCGGGTGCGCCGATGAGAAAGGCACCGGACCGCGGCCTCAGGAAATCCCGATTGGCTTCTTTGGAGCGCTCACGGGGCCCGAGGCCACTTTCGCTCTGTCCGGCAGAAACGGCGCTCGCCTCGCCATCGACGAAGCCAACCGGGCGGGCGGCGCCCTCGGCGTGCCACTGACGCTCCTCGTCGAGGACGACCGCAATGAGGCGGCCGAGGCGGCGTCGGTCGCTTCCAAGCTCATCACGCGCGACCATGTCGTCGCGTTGATCGGGGAAAACGCCTCCTCGCGTACGCTCGCGGCCGCGCCGATCGCGCAGAGCTACGGGGTTCCGATGGTTTCCCCATCCTCGACCAACATCGAGGTCACCAAGAAGGGCGACTACATCTTCCGCATCTGCTTCACCGACGCGGCGCAGGGGCGAGCGCTGGCCACCTTCGCGCGAAAGAACCTCCAGGCGGCGACGGCCGCGCTGCTGGTGGATGCGCGCAGCGACTACAGCGTGGGGCTCGCCGAGGCGTTCCGCCGGAACTTCAGCGCGGCCGGAGGGCGCGTGATTGCGGAGCTCAAGTACGCCGAGGGAGACAGCGACTTCTCGGCGCAGCTGACCGCGATCGCGTCTCTCAAACCGGACGTCCTCTTCGTTCCCGGCTACTACACCGACGCGGGGCTCATCGCGCGGCAGGCAAGGGGTCTGGGGCTCGCATCGGTTTTGCTCGGCGCCGACGGTTGGGACTCGCCCAAGCTGACGGAGATCGGCGGGGA
>JBGPCK010000211.1:0-3583 GCA_041481715.1 Thermoanaerobaculia bacterium
AAGGAGCAGAAGATCACGATCACCGCTTCCTCGGGCCTCAACAAGGACGAAATCGATCGCATGGTCAAGGAGGCGTCCGCGCATTCGGAGGAGGACCGCAAGCGGCGAGAGGAGATCGAGGCCAAGAACCGGCTCGACAGCCTCATCTATTCGACGGAAAAGTCCTTTAACGAGAACAAATCGAAGCTCGATGGCGGCGATGTCGGGAACCTCGAGTCGGCTCTGGCGGACGCCAAGAAGGCTCTCGAGGCGGGAGGAACGGAGAACATGAACGCGGCTGCCGAGCGCCTGCAGCAGGCCTCGCACAAGTTGGCTGAGGCGATGTACCGCGGCGCCGCGCAGTCGACGCCGGGCTCTTCCGAAACCGCTTCGTCCGCGGGCGGCGATGCGGCGGCCAAGGAGGACGAGGTCATCGACACGGAGTACGTGGACGCGGACAAGAAGTGATCCATTTTTCAGCAGCCTGCTAGACTATTGACCACTCCATGAGCGACTTTCGCTGGAACTCCCTTCAGGACCTCTTCGGCATCCAGGAAAAGATGAATCGCCTGTTCGAGGAGACGATGCACCGAACGGAGTTCCCCGACGAGGGGCTCTCGACCGCGCTCTGGTCTCCCGCCGCGGACGTCTACGAGACGCCGGAGGAGATCATTCTCCACATCGAGCTGCCGGGAGTGCGGCTGGAAGACGTGCGGCTCGAGTCGCTGGAGGGCAAGCTCCGTGTGACCGGGCATCGGCGCCCCGAGAACGGCGTCGAGCCGAAGCACTTCGTGCGCATGGAGCGGATCTACGGGAGCTTCTCGCGGGAATTCGCGGTCCCGGTGTCGCTCGATCCTTCACAGATCAAGGCGACGCTGCGCGCCGGGATCCTGAAGATCGCGGCGGCCAAGAGCGACCGCGGCCAGCCGATCCCGGTCGAATCGAAGAAGGGCAAGTGAGCTCCCGCCGCCCGGGCGTCTTCCGAATCGGCGCGATCTCGGAGAGGTTTGACATCCATCCTCAGACGCTCAGGCTCTACGAGCGAGAGGGCCTGCTCCGGCCCGCGCGCACCGAGGGGAACACGCGTCTCTACGACGCCAGCACCATCGAGCGGCTGGAAATCATCCTCACGCTGACCCGGGACCTCGGCGTCAACCTGGCCGGCGTCGAAGTGATCCTTCACATGAAGGAGCGCATGGAGAAGATCCAGGGGGAGGTCGGTCAGCTGCTGTCGGCGATCCGGGAGGATGTGGGAGCCCGGCGCGGCCAGATCGATCGCCGCTTCGCGCTGGCGCCGATCCCAAAGGGTCCCGATCCTCAGGCTCCGGCCGAGCGCAGCAAGCGGTAGGCGCCCCGGCGGGCCCCGAGCGCCCCGGATTCGGGGGCGCGTATTGCTTTCTGAAAAGCTAGAATGCGCCCTCTTGGAACGAGGAGGTCTTGTGAAGAGATTCCTGTCGACCGTCGCGGCACTCGCCGTCGCCTCCGTCGCCTTGTGCCAGCTTTCCAAGTACAAGGACTGGGCCAGGTCGCCCGAGGCCTATTTCCTGACCGCCACCGAGAAGCAGGAGTGGGCGAAGGTTCTGTCGGACGCCGATGCGGAGAAGTTCATCGGCGAGTACTGGGCCAAACGTGGCGGCGACCGATTCAAGGAGGGAGCCACCCGGCGCATTGCCGCCGCCGACCAGCAGTTCAAGATGCGGCGTCAGAAGGGATCCGAATCGGTTCGGGGCCGGATCTTCATCACGCTTGGAAACCCGTCGAAGGTGGTCGAGTCGCACCCTGCCGGGCAGGCCGGGCCCGATTCCCAGAGCCAGGGCACCGGTGTGGGTAACTTCGACGGGGGCCCGAGCGCCGCCGCGGTCATCCAGACCTGGATCTACCAGAAGGACAAATTCGACGCGTCCTGGGGTGTTGGGGAGCTGCAGGCCCAGATCAACGTGGACCCCCAGCGCGGCACCGACGAGCCGATCAATTTCGTGCAGATCAACAAGGCGATCGAGAAGGTGGTCGAGCATACGATCCTCAACGCGGGGGCGCCGGGCGCTCCCGCCTCCGCCGCGGCCCCGGCCGTCGCGGCGGTCAAGCCGGCCGTTCCGGCTGCGGCGACCGGCCCCGCGGTCGCTCCCGCGCCGGCCGCGGCCACGCTCCCGGCCGAGACACGCTCCGCGCTGGAGCCGCTTCTGAAGGGGTCCTCCGACAAGGCCGGCCCGGGCTTCTCGGGCGGAGACTTTCAGACCGTCACGGGGGACCCTTTCTTCGCCTTTCAGATCGTCAAGGCCGCCAAGAAGCAGGAAGCCGCCCCGGCCGCGATGAAGCTCGGCGGCATCGTGACGAAGGAAGATGGCCAGGAAGCGACCTCGTTCTGGGAGGACGCCGCCCTCGTCGACATGAAGGGGAGCGAGGGGACCGACAAGGCGTGTGACCGGTCGATTGTGCTTCCGGCGGGCAAGTACCGCGGCGCGTTCGGCCTGTTTTCTCCCGAGGGTGGCGCGCCTCTGGCCTCGGCCGCGACGACGTTCACGATCCCGGAGAAGACGAGCGAGTTCAAAGTCTCGACCCTCATCCTCGCGGCGACGCTGACGCCGCTGACCAAACGGCCCAATCCGACCGACGCTTTCGTGTTCGGGATGGAGAAGCCGATCCGAGTGGAGCCGAGGGGCAATCGCGCCTTCACTCGGGAGGACGGTCTCTGGTACTTCTACACGATCGCGAACCCGGCCCTGCCTGCGGAGGCTCCTGCCCCGAGCGCGCCGCCGCCCGTCGCGACGGCGGTTCCCGCTCCGGCTGCGACTCCCCCCGCGGCGACGGCGGCGGCACCCACTCCCGTTCCGGCGCCCAAGCCTCGGGTCATGACACGCATCGGCGTGCTGAAGGACGGCAAGCCTGCCTTCCAGCCCGCGACCCTTCCCGCCGAGCTTCAGTCTCTCGGAACGAACTACTACGCGAGCGGCAGCGAGATTCCGCTCGCGACCTTCGAGCCCGGCTACTACACGTTCACGTTGAACGTGCGGGACCTGAACGCGCCGCGCGATTCGGCGGCCTTCAAGGGCTTCGATCGCAGCGGCGACTTCGTCGTGCTGACACCCGACGGCGCAATGCCTCCCGTACCGACTCCCATACCGGTCAAGCCGACCCCGGTCCCCAGGCAGAAGCCGAAGAAGCCTTAGCCCTCCGCCGAAGCTTCACGGATCTTGAAAGAGCCCCGCAGAGTCGGGGCTCTTTTTTCGCCGGCGGTCGCTGCGGCCTCTTCGCTACCGGCCGACCCGATTCGATTGAATGGATGAAGATCCAAAGCGTTGCATTAGATACCGATCGTTCATATATTGAACACGAATAAACTGTTTATTTTCAAATGTATCCATGAGATAGGTGTTGGGACAATTCTTGCGTAAGACGAAGGAAGAGGAAAGGTATCTCGTCGGCAAAACCTAATTTTCAGAAGGAGTCAGCATGCGTCAAAGAGGTATCGCGGCGTACCTGATTCTGAGTCTGGTCACGTTGCTGGCAGCCTCGGCGCTGCTCGCGGACGGGACGCAGCTCGGGACGATCGGCGGGCATGTCCTCGATCAGGACGGAAAGGCTCTTCCCGGGGCCACGGTCGAGG
>JBGPCK010000212.1:0-3535 GCA_041481715.1 Thermoanaerobaculia bacterium
CGTCCGCTCCGCCAGAGATGACCTGCATCTCCTGGAACGAATCGAAGTCGTAGTACCCGGCCGAGGCGCCCAGGGCCGCCATGTCGGTCAGGTTGACGCCGTCCACCGCGAACGAGCCGGCCGTCGAGCCCTTGCCCGAGAAGTTGGACTGCTGGCCCGACTCCGAGCCCGCCACGTTGACCCGGTCGATCTGCACCCCAGGAACCGATTGAAGAACGACCCAGGGATCACGGGCATTGGGAATGCTCTTCAACTCCTCTTGCGTGATCGCCGCTCCCGTCTCGACCTTCTTCGTCGAGATCACCGGGGCTTCGCCCGAAACCGTTACCGTCGCCGCGACCGCCGACAGCTTCATCGGTATCGACAGCTCCGTGTCCCGGCCCAGAGACACCGAGACGTTCTCCCGGTTCACCGTCGAGAACCCCTGCAGCGCCAGCGTCAACGTGTAGACACCCACTGCCAGGTTGACCACGTGAAACTCGCCACGCGCGTCGCTGTACACCGTTTGCGGTGCGCCCGGCCCTTTGACCGTCACCGACACGCCGGGGAGCACGCCCCCCTGCTCATCGACGACCTTGCCAAAGATACCGCCCGTGTTGCCGCCAAACTGGGCCACGGCAGGCACCGCAAGCAGGCACATCACGACCACCGCGATGGCCCCCACCATAAAGGGAAGCCGTTTCGGCATAGAACCCTCCTTTAAGAAACTGATTGCCCTAGAAAGCAGCTTGATAGACATCGGTTCTGCAGCGAATGAAGCAAATCGGGAGCCACAACGGCACGTCCTGGGACGAAGCGCATATATCGAAACTTTGTCTGTGTTTTCAATGGTTTGGACATGCGTTAACGAGGCGTCACCGACGCTCAATATCAAGCTAGAATCCAAAAAACCGGATAACACTTCAAGAGAGTGAAATTGGCCCATCCACTAACCTCCACTGGGGATTGGGTTTGATCTGCCCAACGGTGACCAGAGGCGCGGTCCGGGATTCGAAACGCCGGTCGTCGCTACCGCCTCGGGGCCGGGGGCCCATCCAAGAGTGACAGATGGAGGATCGACTCTGAGCGCACCCCAAAAAAACTAGGAAGCGGCTCCCGCGGCCAGTCTCGGATGCGCGCGCCAGAACCGCGCACCCTCTCGGTCGCCGACGATCTCGCAGACGCGCGCGGCGGTCTCGAATCCACGGGATGTCGGGACGCGGCGGGTCATCTCGGAGAGGAGCGCCTGGAACTCCGGCCGGCGGCCGCCAGCGGCAAAGAGCAGTGCCAGACGCGACCAGGCGTCCAAATTCTCCGGAAAGTCGTGAATCTCATGGCGGAAGTCCTGCTCGGCCTCTTTCTCGCGGCCCAGGTGTGCGAGCGCGTCCGCCCGCGTCGCCCGAAGGCCTTCCATCGGCGCAGCGGCGGACCGACGCTCGATCTCGAGCGCTTCGTCGAGAAGCGCCAGGGCCTTTTCAGGGTTGCCCTGCCGCGCCTCGACACGGGCGAGGAGCAGGAGCGGCAACCGGTTTTCCGGGCTCCTCGACCGCGCCGCCTCGGCGAGCGACCGCGCACCCGCTACGTCTCCCTCCGCCAGCGCGATCGCCGCGAGCTCCTCGTCTACGCCGGTTGCGCCCAGCGCTCGCGCCGCCTCCGCCAAGGAGCGGGCCTTCGCGAAGCGGCGCGCTTCGAGATTCAGGTCCGCCAGTCCCATGACGATCTGCGACGTGCCGGGGGCGAGGCGGTCCGCGCGCTCGAGGGCTTCGATGGCCTCGTCGGGACGCCCCGCGCGGCGCAACAGCCGCGCCAGCAACTCCCAGGCGTCGAGCATCCGGGGACTCTCGTCCGTGAACTTTCGGAGCAGCGCGACCGCCTCGTCCTCGCGATGACCGTCGGCGAGGCGGTTTGCCTCTTTCAATGCCGCAAGTGAGCCGATCCGGTCCTTTGGGTCCGGCAGGCCCTTCTCCCCCGCCCCGGGGGATGCCTGCCCGATGTAGCCGAGCGCAGCGAGCTTCCGGACCGTCTCCGGGTCCGACGCGCCGGGAGCCTGAAGGGGGCGGTTCATCGTCTGGAGCTCCACGCGCAGCCTCCGAAACGCCGGGGGAAGCCCGGCGGCGAGATCGCGTGTCTCCGCGGGATCCTCGCGCCAGTCGTACAGCTCCGGCCTCGGCGCCTCGACGTACTGGTGCCGGTCGTCGGTCAACGAGGCGAGGTCGCTCCAGCCGAAGTGGTAGCGGGGATAGAGCGTTTCGCTGTACACGCTCCGAGGGCTCGCCTTGCGGCGCGCAAGCTCGATCAGGGAAAGGCCGGGAAGACCTGCCGGGGCGGTCTCACCGACCGCCGCGAGAACGGTTGGAAAGACGTCGTCGAGCCCCGCCGGCGATTGCGCGCGCGTGCCGGCAAGGCTCCCCTTTGGGAGCTTGACGAAAAGCGGTACCCGGATCGCCTCGCGGTACAGGAGAATCCCGTGCTCGTCCTCTCCGTGCTGCCCCAGGCCCTCGCCGTGGTCGGAGAGAAAGACGATCAGCGCCCGGTCGTAGAGCCTTCGACCCTTCAGAAACGCCAGGAACCGGCCGACGATCTCGTCGGCCGCCGCGATCTCGCCGTCATACGGGCTCTCCCGATAGCGGCTCCGGAAAGGCTCCGGGGGCTCGTAGGGGGTGTGCGGCTCGTAGAGGTGGAGGAATGCGAGGAGCGGACGGCCTTCCGGCTGCCCGGAGATCCATTCCTCCAGACGCTTCTCCGTCTCGCCTCCCGCTCGCTGCACCTGGCCGAGCGCCTGACCGACCTTCGTGCCTTCGATTCGGTCGTCGTACAGCTCGAAGCCCCGCGACACGCCGGTGGCGTGGTCGAGCACCACGGCCGAAACGGCGGCGCCCGTGGCCCAGCCGCGGCCCGCGAGGACGGTTGCGAGCGTCGGATGCGAGGGGTCGAGGCGATAGCCGACGTTGTCGCGAACGCCGCTCTGAAACGGGAGGAGCCCGGTCATCAGGGAAACGTGCGAGGGCAGGGTCAGCGGAACGTGCGAGATCGCGTTCTCGAAGACGATGGAGTCCTTCGCCAGAGCGTCGAGCGCCGGGGTTTCGACGCCGCGGTACCCGTAAGCAGGAAGGTGGTCGGCGCGAAGCGTGTCGACGGAGATCAGAATGACCGAAGCGCGCGGGAAGACGAGCGCCTTCTTCGAGCAGCCCGCCGCCGCGAGAAGAACGGCGAGCAGGAGCGCGAAGCGCCCGGGGAAGAGACGTCCAGGCACGCAAGCAGGTTGCCGATCCGCCAGCAGCCTGCCCCGATTCACTGAAGAGACTTCAGCAGCTCCTTGGCGGTATCCGCGTCCGAGCCGTCGGGAGCCAGCTCCAGGTATCTCTTGAGGTCGGCCTTCGCCTCCGCCGTCCGCTTCAATTGGATCCGCGTGAGACCGCGGTAGTAGAAGGCGTCGGACAAATCGGGAGTCAGCTCCAGCGCCTTACCGAAGGCCTCCTCCGCCGCGGCTGGCTGCTTCTTGTTGTAGAGGAGGATGCCCAGGTTCAGATAGGAAGTGTCGGTGACCTGGCCGGCC
>JBGPCK010000213.1:0-3491 GCA_041481715.1 Thermoanaerobaculia bacterium
CTGATGCCCTTCGGGCGAGCGGCCTCTAGTGTCGTGTCAAGGGAGTCCCGATAGCGGCTTTGGTCGTAGGGGCGGGGCTTGCCCCCGCCCGCGGGCGGCCGCAAGGGCCGCCCCTACAGAGCCGACGTGCGTCAAGACCTCGGTTACACGACACCCGCAGTCTGCTAGCCCCGAAGGCTCACCGGCAGCGCCTCGAGCCCCCGTAGGATCAGGCTCGGCCGCCAGCGCAGCGACGCGGGAGAGACGGACAGGCGCAGACCGGGCGCACGCGCGAGGAGAACGTCGAACGCGATTTGCGCTTCCAGGCGCGCGAGCGGGGCGCCGAGGCAGTAGTGGATCCCTTGCCCGAACGCGAGGTGCTTGTTGTTCGCTCGCGCGAGGTCGAGTACATCGGGGTTCTCGAGCAGCAGGAAGACCATCGCCAGCAGCTCGTCTTCGCTCAGAGTGTCGCCCGACTCCTCCGCCTGGAGGAGCGCGGTCGCGAGGTCGTCCCTACGGAAACGGGTTCGCCTTGAAGTTCGCGTTGAAGGAGGAGCCCGCGATGTCGGGCCGTGTCGGGCTGCTCATTGCCGGGACAATCTACCTCCAGACGGTTGCCGGATGATGAGTTTGCACCGAGCGGACGGGCCCCGAGCGGTGGTATCGATTATGCTTTATGCTTTACTTTGGGCAGGGAGGGCGCTCGCGCGCCCCAAGTCCCGAGCGCGCGGGCGACGGACCGCTGGTGTGAAAAGGAGGTTGGAGAATCATGAAACTCTTCAAGTCGTTTTCTCTTCTCGCGGGCTTCGGCCTTTTGCTGCTCCTTGCGGCGCGGCCGGTTTCCGGCGACGACAGTTGGAGGAGTCCCTTGACTCTGGGGGAGCCGACGGAGATCCCCGGAATGGTGCTCCCGGCCGGCAAGTACATGGTCAAGGTCATCGACACCAAGCAGCCCCGCAAGGTCGTGCAGTTCCTGAATGCCGACGAGACGAAGGTCGTCGCCACGGTCATGGCGATTCCCAATTACCGCGTCCAGACGACGGGGGAGGGGCAGTTCGCCTATTTCCAGAGGGCCGAGGGGCTGCCGCAGGCGCTGAAGTACTGGTTCTATCCGGCCAACAACTTCGGCGTGGAGTTCGTGTACCCGAAGGCCGAGGCGGTCAAGATCGCTGAGGCTCGCCATGAGGAAGTCTATGCGGCGGAGTCGGCCAAACCGGAAGCCCGGGAAGAGGTGGTCGTCATCACACCGCAGTTGAAAGAGGTTCCGGTGAAGGAATTAGCCCCCGCAGAGGAGCCCAAGACGCTCGTGGCCGAGAAGGCTCCAAAGCACGAGAAGGCTCCAAAGCGTCTGCCCAAGACGGCGAGTGACCTTCCGTTGCTGGCGCTGGCAGGTCTGGCGGCGATCGGAGCCGCGGCGGTTCTCCGGATCTTCGCGCGGCGGAGCTAGCAGGCTCATCGTGGTCCCCGGCGTCCTGGCTACGCCGGGACGTCGGCGGACCGCTTGAGAGTTCCTGGCCGGGTGCAACCGAAGCCGCGTTGGGCGTGTTTCCGAGTCGCATGGAGCGCGCAAGTGCAACCGCAGAAGTCGGCGGGACGGAGACCTTTCGGATCGACGTAGCCGAGAGGACACTTTCGGACCTGAACGAACGCCTTACGCGCACGCGCTGGCCCGACGAGGTCCCCGAGGCGGGGTGGGAGTACGGAACGAGCAGCCCCTTCCTGTACTCGCTTCTGGAGTCCTGGCGACTCAAGTTCGACTGGCGCTCCCGTGAGGAGGAGCTGAACCGCCTGCCGCACTTTCGCGCGGACATCGACGGGCTCGGCATCCACTTCGTCCACGTCCGTTCGGAGGAGCGGGACGCACTGCCGATTCTTCTGACGCACGGCTGGCCGAGCACCTTCCTCGAGATGAGCCGTCTGATTCCGCTTCTGGCGGACCCCGCCGCGCATGGCGGCCGGGCGGAGGATGCCTTCCACGTCGTGGTTCCGTCGCTGCCGGGCTTCGCATTCTCGGACATCCCCCGCCGTCGCGGGATGACGAAGACGCGCATCGCGGCGCTCTGGGCTCGGCTCATGACCGACGTCCTCGGCTACCCGCGTTTCGCGGCGCGGGGAGGGGACATCGGGTCTGGCGTCACGGCATGGCTTGGCTTCGACTACCCCGACCGGGTCGTCGGGATCCACGTCTCCGATGTGCTCCGGCCCGGCATCGGGTCCGGCTCCCCGCCGCTCTCGGAGGCGGAAGAGCGGTTCCTCGCGGAGGAGAAGGCTTGGGCGCGGGCGGAAGGAGCCTACGACCACATCCAGGCAACCAAGCCTCAGACCCTTGCCTACGGCCTCGCCGACTCGCCCACCGGCCTTGCGGCGTGGATCGTCGAGAAGCTCCGCTCGTGGAGTGATTGCGGGGGAGACGTCCGCCGCCGGTTTTCGGTCGATGATCTTCTGACGATTCTCACGATCTACTGGGCGACCGGCACGATCAACTCCGCCAACCGGCTCTACTTCGATCGGGATCGCGAGCCGCGCGTGCTCGCCCCCGGACAGCGGGTCGAGGTGCCGTGCGCCGTCACGATCTTTCCTGCCGACATCGACCATCCGCCGCGGGAGTGGGGGGAGCGTGCCTACCGCGTCGAACGGTGGACCGAGATGCCGCGCGGCGGCCACTTTGCGGCGTGGGAGGAGCCGGAGCTGCTCGCCGAGGACATCCGGGAATTCTTCCGCCCTCTTCGCTGAGAGTGCATGAGTGCGTGCCTGACCCCTGCTACACTAGTCGTCCAGGATGCGGCTGGCCCGTCGAACGCGGTTCGAAGAGCCTGCGGAGGACCCGGCCCAGCCGTCTCTCTTTCCCGAGCTTCCGCCCCCGCCCCGCGTCCAACCCGCGATTCGTCTGACCGAGTCGAACGTCGCTCGGACGGTGCCCCCGGCGATCGCGGGCGTCTATTTTCTAAAGATCGTCGCCCGGGGCGGCCGCGTCAACGAGCGCGTCGGTCGCGACGATGTGGACCTGCGCCAACGGCTTCTCCAGAATGCGCGCGAGGCCTCGGAGAACGTTCTCTTCGGCTGGATCCGCGCGGCGGACGCCAACGAGGCGTACCGGCTCGAGTGCTACCTCTGGCACGCGCAGGGTGGCGCCTGGGCGCGGATCGAGGGAGACTCCCATCCGGTCGCCGCAGAACGGATCCCGTTTCTCGGATGCCCGGACTGCGACGAGTGACCGCGTGACCACTAGTGTCGTGCAACGGGAGTCCCGATAGCCGCGTTGGTCGTAGGGGCGGGGCTTGTCCCCGCCCGCGGGCGGCCGCAAGGGCCGCCCTACAGAGCCAACGCGTCAAGACTTCGGTTACACGAAACTAGGGCCTCGGAACGCGAGGCCACTCGGACGTCCCTCCTCACCGAATCTCTCCGAAGCGCAGGTTGAGCACTGGATACCTCTCCCAATCCTTGTAGTCGAAGTGCCACCACTCGAACTCGTAGACCGCAAAGCCCTCCTTCTCCATCGCGCGGCGCAGAAG
>JBGPCK010000214.1:0-3310 GCA_041481715.1 Thermoanaerobaculia bacterium
CGTCTGGCGGAATCCGAGTTTGCGCTCGGGCGCTTCGCGGCGGCGGCCTCGGCGGCCAAGCGGGCTTTTCCCGAGATGGGGACGGCCGAAGAGGGCCGGGTGCCGGATGGCTGGAGAAGGCTCTACTATCCGATCGAAGTGGGAGGCTTCCTCGCCGAGCGGGCGCGCGAGTTCCGGATCGACCCGGCGATTCTCCGGGGGCTCGTCCGGCAGGAGAGCCTGTTCGAGGCGAAGGCGAAGTCGCGCGCCGGGGCGCTCGGGCTGACACAATTGCTGCCCTCGACGGCGGCGAGTGTCGCGCGCTCGGTGCTGCGCATGCGGTACCGGCGGGCCTTCCTCTACGACCCCGGCGTCAACGCGCGACTCGGGGCCGCGTACTTGCGGCGCCTCTACGACCGCTTCGAGGAGAATTGGATCTTCGCGCTCGCGGCCTACAACGGCGGCCCGGGGCGCATGGAGGGCGTGCGCAAGAGCAACCCCGGCCTCGAGGAAGACGAGCTGTTCGAGTCGCACCCGGCCTACGAGAGCCGCGACTACGTGCGCCGGGTGATGCTTTTCGCCGAGTCGTATCGGGAGCTGTACCCCGAGTGAGCCTCGAGAGGCGAAGCCTCTACCAGGATCCCTCCGGCACCACCAGGACCGAACAAGAACACTGACGCAGCACCTGACGCGTGGCGGTGTCTCCGCCGCGAAGGAAGGCGGAGCGCCCGCCCCGCGCGGGGCCGCCGACCACGACGAGGTCGTGCGGCTCTTTGGCGAGCTCGGCGAAGATCCCTTCGCTCGCGGAATCCGCTTCGCGGATGGAGAAGCGGCTCGCGACCTCGAGCTCACGCAGCGTCGCCACACCCCGCTCCAGGTGGGTGCGCGCGAAGAGGGCGAGCGGCCGGCCCTTCGGCGAGATGTGGAGCAGCGTCACGGTGGCGCCCAACCTGCGCGCCAGCCACCCGCCAACGCGCACGTCGGCCTTGCCGGGCTCGCCGGCGGCCGTGCAGATCAAGATCCGCTGCGGGCGGACCGGCTGCCCGCGGACGAGCAGGATCGGCGTCGCGACGCGCTCGATAAGCTCCTCGACTAGGCCGGCCGTCCGGCGCCGCCCGCCGCGCGGGGGCGTCTCCGCCTCCCCGAGCACCAGAAAATCGTAAGGCGCCTCGGCCTGCTCGAGCGCGATCTGCTCGGCCGGGTCGCCGTAGCGCGTGCGCACGGGCGTGCCCGTCAGGCCCGCCTCGTCCGCGCGGCGAGCGAGCGCGTCGCGCAGCGAGTCCTGATCGCCGGAGCTTCCGGCGACTCCCACGACGGTAGCGACTCCGTCGAGGGCCTCGAGCAGCGGCCGCGCGATCTGAAGGGCCGGGGCCGGCCCGTCGCCGGCGTCGCAGATGAGAAGCCGCGGCGTCGGCTGGCGGAGGATGTGCCAGTTCTCGAGCACGACCCACGGCTGAGGAGGCACGGGTCGTCCGTCCGCCGGAACCGCGGCGTCGATCAGGAGCGCCTCCTCGCCGAAGGGGAGCGCCGGAGAAAGCTGCCGGGTCCCGGGTAGGGGCGGCAGGCGCACGCGCACGCGCCGCGTCGAGCCCGCGAAATTCTGCTCGATTCGTTCGCCGCGACCGAGCACGGCGGCGCTCGGGGGAGGCTCGACGCCTGCAAGCGTCACCTGCTCCGGCCGGAAAAGGACGCGGACCCGGTCCCCTTCGTCGTGCGAAACGTCCGAGGGAATCGGGAGGGTCAGCGGGCCGAGCTCGACGCGCTCGTTGCGGCAGCGGCCGACGAGGATCGTCCCCCCGCCGAGGAACGTCGCCGCGAAGAGCGACCGGGGATGCGCGTAAAGATCCTCGGGAGCGCCCACCTCGAGCAGACGTCCCCGCTCGATCACGCCGATCCGCTGGCCGAGCTCGAAGCCCTCCTCCTGGTCATGGGTGACGAGGATCGTCGTCACGCCGAGCGATTTCTGGATCTGCTTCAGGTTCTGTCGCAACTGGCCGCGGATCTTCACATCGAGAGCGCCGAAGGGCTCGTCCAGAAGCAGAACCGCCGGCCGGTAGGCGAGAGCTCGGGCGAGGGCGACCCGCTGGAGCTGCCCGCCCGAGAGCTGGCTGTCGTAGCGGGAGCCGAGACCGGCGAGTCCGACGAGATCGAGCAGCTCTTCCCGGCGGCTCTCGCGGTCGGCGGCCGGCACCCTCCGAATCCGGAGCCCGAACTCGATGTTCTCCGCCACGGTCATGTGCCGGAAGATCGAGTAGTTCTGGAAGACGAAGCCGACGTCCCGCTTCTGCGGCGGCAACGGCGTAACGTCGCGCCCCCCGAGGCGGATCACGCCCTCGTCGGGCGGGAGAAGACCCGAAATCAGACGCAAGACCGTGCTCTTGCCCGAGCCGCTCGCTCCGAGCAGAACGAAGAGCTCGCCGGTGGCGACCTGGAGCGACACGCGGTCAACGATGGTCTGCCCCGCATAGCGCTTGCTGACGTTCTCGAGCGTGATCGACATGCGCTAGTCTTTCGTCACCGAAGCGCTTGTGGCGCCACGAATCGAGACCTCGCGATGGCGTCTCTTCCGGTGCACTAGCGGGCTCGCCGCGCGGTGTAGCGCAGCAGAAAGAAGAAGATGACGAAGGAGAGCGCCGCCAGCACCGCCGCCACGGCGTTGGCCCCTTCGATGTTGCCCGCCTCGAACTGGGCAAAGATATAGAGGGGCGCCGTTTGGGTGCGCAGCCGCAGGTTGCCGGAGACGAGCACCGTCGCACCGAACTCGCCGAGCGAGTGGGCGAAGGTCAAGAGCGCCCCCGTAAAAAGGCCTCCGCGCAGCGTGGGCAGGATGACCCAGCGAAATGTCTGCCAGCGCGAGGCGCCGATCGTATAGGCGGCCTCCTCGTAGGTGGCTTCGATCTCGTCCAAGACCGGCTTGACGGCGCCCAGCATGTAGGGGAAGGTCACGAAGAGGTGGGCGAGCAGCACGCCCGCCGGGGCGAACATCGGCCGGAACCCGAGCGGCTCGAGCAGACGCCCGAGCAGGCCGATCGGTCCCCAGAGCAGCAGCAAGGATGTCCCCACGACGACGGTCGGAATCGCGACCGGCAGGTTTACCAAGATGCCGAGGGGACGCTCGCCGGGAAAAGAGTAGCGCGACAAGACGTAGGCCGTGAATGTGCCAAAGACCGCGTTGACCGCCGCCGTCGCGAAGGCAATCAACAGGGAAAACCGCAGCGCGAATTGCGCTTCGGGCGAAGCGAGGGCCCGCACGAAGGCGGCGGGGCCGCCGCGGAACGCGAACACGAAGACTGCCGCGAGCGGCATCAGGATGAGAGGCAGCAGAACGAGC
>JBGPCK010000215.1:0-3263 GCA_041481715.1 Thermoanaerobaculia bacterium
CGCTTTCGCCTTGACCGGTCCCAAGAGCCGACGTAGGCTGTTCGAAGACGCATTCGGACACGAGAATGGGGAGGAGAGCCATGGGACTGCGCCGCGTTCTTATCGCTCTGACGACGATTTTCCTGCTTCCGCTTTCCGTCGCCGCGGACGATCTTCGCGATCTCCTCACGAACTTCTTGAGCCAGGGCATCACGCTGGCCGCGAGTCCGGTCTTTTCGCATTCGGCCCACTTCATCGCGGTCTTGAGCCAGTTCACGGCCTTCAACGAGTTCAACCAGCAGCTGGCGAGCGAGCTCTCTTCGTTCCCCTTGCCCTCCTCCTCCGGGGGCTTCACGTACACGTACGACCCGAAGCTCGGCACCTTCACGCGCGGTTCCGATAGCTTCGGCCCGGTCTACGCCGAGCGCGTGGACACCGTCGGTAAGGGCCGATTCAACGTCGGAATGAACTACAGCCACTTCACCTTCGACCGCATCAACAACATCGATCTGTCGAACGGGTCGCTGAAGCTCGCGTTTCAGCACCAGGACATCGACCAGAACGGCAACAACATTCACTTCTTCTTCGAGGGGGACGTCATCCAAGCGCAGCTCAAGCTGAAAGTGGATAGCGACATCACGGCGCTGGTGGCGACCTACGGTCTCCTGGATCGACTCGACGTCGGCTTCGCGCTACCTCTGGTCAACGTTTCGATCACGCCGCAAAGCGATCTGACGATCAACCGCCTGGCCACGGGAAACGACCCCATCTTCAAGACCGTGCACCAGTTCCGAACGGGGGCCGACGCGGACCCCAATTGCACCACGGTCACCGTCGACGTCGAGCAGGGATGCCGCCAGTCGGGAAGCGCTTCGGGCATCGGCGACGTGCTTCTGCGCGCGAAGCTTCGCTTGACCGATAGTCCAAAGGCCGGCCTCGCGGTCGCCACGGATGTCCGCTTCCCGACCGGCCGGGAACAGGACCTCCTCGGGACCGGGGTCGCGCAGATCAAGGCCTATCTCATCGCGTCGGCGCACCTGGGGCCGTTTTCCCCTCACCTCAACGCCGGGTACACCTGGGCGATCCACCGCTGTCTCGGATTGTCCGATCAACCGCCCGCGCCAATCGCGGGCGAGCCCCCGGCGCCCTCGCCAAGAGAAGCCTGCCGTACGAATCACGAGGGCTTGTCCGACGAGATCGACTACACCGCGGGGTTCGACCTGGCTCTCGGCTCTCGCGTGACGTTTGCGGCGGACGCCATCGGGCGCACGTTCCGGAGCACTCACATCATCGAGGTCGCGAACACCCCATTCACGGCCAACACCGCCAACAACGTCTTCAATCCGAACGTGCCGCCGGTTCTCGTAACGACCAATCTTCCGCAGCTGATTGCGCCTGAAGGCGACCTGAACACATTGCTCGGGTCCGTCGGCTTCAAGTTCAATCCGTTCGGAAACCTGCTCGTGACCGTCAACGGACTCTTCCCGATCACCAAGAAGGGGCTTCAGGACAAGTTCACGCCCGTCGTCGCGCTCGACTACGCGTTCTGAATCGTCCGAGGGCTCGGGTCGCGCCGGTCCTCAGTTCCGCCCGGCGATGATCCAGTGGTCGCCGCTCTTCTGGAGGTGGAGGGTCACTTCCCCCTCGTTCTGCACTTCGGTTCCGGACTTTGGCGTCGCAACGATGGTTTCCCGGCCGTGGACCTCGGCGCGCGCCCCCGAGGCGTCGAAATCGACTCGTCGGATCTCAATGCGAACATACTGTGACTGCAGATTCTTGATCGCGAGCTCGAACGCATCGACTCCGGACGGGTACACCCGCCGGTAGAGTTTGGAGTCGAAACGGCTCCAGGCGCGCTCGTAGAGGCGCACCGTCTCACGCACCGGATCCTCCGACGGCCCTCCCCGGGAAACGGCGGGGACGGTCGGCGGCGCTTCGGTATCGGCCACGGCCACACGCGTCACGTCGGCCGAACGGGTGACCGGAGGCGCGGTCGGGGGCGGCGGGACGGCGGTGGGAACGGCGGGCGCGGCCGTCGGCCGGACGATCGCGGACGGCAGCTCCGCCACACGCAGCGGCGTCGGGACCGCCTGTCGGGCCGCTTCGGCGCGCGCCGTGGCCTCGGCCTGGGAGAACAGACGCGCCGCCGCGTCGAATGCCTTTTTCGCTCCGGCGTCGTCGCGGCTCTCTTCCAACCTCTCTGCCTGTGCTTGCGCGGCGGCGGCTCGGCGATACGTCGACGGGGCGAGCTCCCGAGCGCGAGCCTGATCGGCGTCGTGGCGGACGCGCGTTGTGGAGGCGCGCGATTCCCGAGCCGCTTGCTCGAAGGGACGCGCCGGGGCGGGGGCCTCGGCGCTTTCGGGCGCCGCCGTCGGCAGAGCGGTGGGTAGCGGCGAGGGCGCGGCGGGAGCGGTCGGCTCCGCGAGGGCGACCTCTGTGGGCGCCGGCCGGGCGGCGGTCTCCTCGGTTGCGACCCTCGTTCGAGACCAGGGTCGCCAGATCAGAAGACCCGCGGCGGCAGCCAGGACGAGGATGAGCGGGACGGTAGCCCCAGCTCGCCGGCCCAGCGCCGGTTCGGCCGCGCGCCCGGGTTTCTCCGGCCGTACCGGAACGGCCCGATCGGAAGGGCTGGCCACCTTTGCTGGTCTTGCCGCAGAGCGACCCTCTGCCGCGACCGTCGGCGCCGTGGATGCCCGCCCGGCGGCGGCGAGCGGGTCGATGGCCGTCTTGTCGTACGGGCCTGCCGAAGCGGCGTCCGGCGGCCCTTCCGTCGGGCGGCCGGTCTCCCTTTCGCGCGGGGAAGGAAGAGCCTGGGTGGTCTTTTCGAACGCGGTGCCGGGCAGGATCGAGAGGTTCGGAAGCGACGGAGACGGCGTCGTGTGCGGCCCGAACTGACGATCCAGGCGGTCCTGCGCGCTCGGCGTGACGCTGGCCTGGGAGGCCGGCTGAGTCGATCGGATGTTCGAGAGCTCCTCCATGGCGTTTCGGACGCTCTCGGGCCCCGCGAAGCGTTCGCGCAGATCCAGGATGTCACGATCGAAGTCCTCGGCCGTGGCGTAGCGATCCTCGCGCTTTTTCTGGAGCGCCTTGAGGACCCTGGCGCGCAGCTCCTCCGGCACCTTGCCCTGAGGGTCCGATTCGGCGAACGGCTTGGGTTCTGTGAAGAGATGCGCTCGCAGCAATTCCGCCGGCGACTCGCCAACGAAGGGCCGCATTCCCGTCAGCAGCTCGTAGAGAACCACGCCCATGCCGTAGAGGTCGCTTCGGCCGTCGAGCCGTTCCCC
>JBGPCK010000216.1:0-2907 GCA_041481715.1 Thermoanaerobaculia bacterium
CGCAATCGAGCGCGATCAGCACGACACGGGTCCCTGCGATCGCCTTGGCCCTGAAGTCTCCGGGCGGCGTGATTACGCGCATATCGAGCCCTCCACCTGCTTCCTGAATCAGTTATCGCCTCGAGAGGTGAAAAGGGCTAACCGGGAGAGGCTAAGTCTGGGCGAGGGGTTGCCCCGCTGTGACCTCGGCGGAGCGGGATTCCGGTTCCGGAGCGCGACGAAGGTCGCCGCCCGCCGGCGGCGGCTAGGCGGCGCTCGAAGCCGAGGGCGGCGGGCAGCAGGGCCGCAGCCGTTGGCCGGTCTTGCGTACGCGAGAATTGGGCGCAGCGGTGTGACTCCTGAACCGAACGGCGAGCACGGCGGCGCTGCCCGCGGCCAGAGCGAGGCTCGGCCAGAGCAGGGGCCCGAATCGAGCCTGGAACGTGGCGACGAGCGAGCCGACGATCCCGAAATCCATCGCCAGGCAGAGAGGGCACTTGGGCAGCAGCACGACTCCGATCGCCTGGCCCAATCCCGCCAGGGCAATCCAGGAGGACCGCCACGACCGCCCAGCCGGCATCATGGGGAAAAACTCTAGCACCCTCGCCCGTATGGCAGAGTGGAAAGTGACTGGCGGGATTGCCGCCGCGTCGGTGGAGGAGGAGCCATGCCGCTGAAGGTGAACGGGGATAGGGTCGAGGTGAGCCTGGCCGGCGAGAGCCCGGCGTACCGGAAGGCGCGCAACCGGTTGCTCAAGGCCGAGATCGAGCTGAAGGATCAGCGAGAGCGCGTTGCCCAGATGCGGCGCGACCTGCCGCTCGGGCCGAAGGTCGAGACCGACTACGTCTTTCTCGAAGGCCCCCGCGACATCTCGAAGGACGGGCCGATTACCGAAGTCCGGCTCTCTCAACTCTTCGAGAAGGGGAGGGACGAGCTCATCCTGATCAACACGATGTTCGGGTCCGATTCCGGCGAGCCCTGCAACATGTGCAACATGTGGGCGGACGGCTACAACAGCGTGGCGTTTCACGTCGAGCAGCAGAAGAGCTTCGCCCTGGTCACGAAGAAGGACATCCGCGCGCTGCGGGCCTGGGGGCGCGGCCGCGGGTGGGGGCACATCCGGCTGCTCTCGAGCAGCGAGAGCACGTTCAACCGCGACTTCAACGTGGAGTGGGGAGAGAGGGTCTTCGACGGCCCCAACGGCGATCAGGTTCCGGGGGCCACCGTGTTCAAGCGCCTACCCAACGGCGACATCCACCACACCTATTCGGTCGAAGCCGCCATGGTGCTGTACGAGCACCGCGCCATCGATCTCTTCTCGCCTGTTTGGAACCTCTTCGACCTCACGCCGAGCGGCCGCGCCGCCACCTGGTACCCCAAGACCTCCTATTGAGGGGTCAACGCTGCTTTCCTGCATAAGGGGGTCAGCCCTGCACAACGGGGTCAACGCTGCTTTCCTGCATAGGACCCCCGAATGCACGAAGTCAGCGTTGACCTCTCATGCGGCCTCGTGGAAGCGGATCCGGCGGTCTTTCTGGTCGATCGTAAGGACGAAGAGGCGGAGTGTCTCGTTGCCGATGTTTGCCACGGGAAGTCCGTTGAACCGCAACGCCGGCTGCTCGAGGTTGTGGGCGCCGATCTTGACGGTGCCCTTCAAGGTTGCGCCGTAAACGACGAACTCCGACGCGACCGTTCGCGCGCGGCCGACCTCGACCGGCTTTCCCTCGAGCGGCAAGTCGTTCATGTACTTGTTGGGCAGGCTTATGCCCGACGGTGATCCGGAGTCCAGGTCCGCGTCGAGCTCGAGGGTTGCGACCTTGATCGAAACCGCAATCGTCCCTCCGAGGCCCGGCCGATAGGCAACCACCTCTTTCCCGTCCGGAGGCGGCAGCTCGCCGCGGCCGATTCGGATCTCACCCCGCCCGTAGTCGAGCGTCAACAGGAGCTCCGCGAAGACCGGCATGCCGAGAACACCGCGCGCCCCGAGATGCTCCCGAAGATCCGAGTCTTCCATTGAAGTGACGACCATGCCCGTGAAGGTCGCCGCTCCGATCGAGAGCTGGCCGATCCGGACTTGCTTCGCGGCGATCCCGTGTGGGTTGATCGGATCGCCAATCCGCACCTCGCCGACGACCGGCAGCTCGAGCTCTTTCGCCAGGTCGCCTCCGACAACCGTGCCCGCGGCGCCCGTGTCGAGGACGAATGGGAACGGCCCCTTCCCGTCGATCATCACCTGCACGACGGGCCGGCCCTTCTCCATTCGAATCGGTACGACGACTTCCGGCGAGGCGAGCTCGACTCGGGTCGGGCGTTCTCCTTCGGCAGGCCCCGGCTCGGGGCCGGCGAACAAGCTGGCGGACAGGCCGGCGAGAGCTACCGCGAGCAGAGATGTCTTCATGGACAAGGACCTCCTCGGTTCACGGAGACGTCGAGGGGCCAGACAGGTTTCGCCGGTCTTGGGATCCGGTCTGAAATCAGGAATCTGAGGGATCCGGAGTCAACCGCGCACTCCTGAGCTCTTGAACACAAAAAGCACCAGAGTGCACGGTTGACCCCGCCGGGAACGAGTTCCGCTATTTCGACTGAGCCTTCTTCTTCTCCATCTGCTGGGCCATGGCCTGGCTGAACTTCGCGTACTCGTCGCTGTCCGTTTGGAACGTCCCGTACATGTAGTTGCTGTTCGACCAGTCCCACTTTTGCCCCGAATCGGTGTAGGTCTGCTTCGTCGTGCGACCCTGCTGGTACTCCCTGTGAATGGGATCGGCGCCCGGAGGATTGACGATTTTCGGTGTGCCTCCCATCCCGCCCGGCAGGAGGTGGGCGGAGAAGCCCCCGTAGCTGCCGATCGTGACGACATGTTCGGCGCCCTCGATCTTCCGGGTGATCGGAACGTACTTGATGTGCGTTCTCTCGGGGGGCGCGGCGGGA
>JBGPCK010000217.1:0-2861 GCA_041481715.1 Thermoanaerobaculia bacterium
ATCTCCATCCGGATCGCCATGTTGGGGCTGAACACGAAGTCGGACTTGATTGGGCCCTCCTCCCAGGCCGAGTCCGTGATGGCAAAGCATGGCGCCAGAGGAACAGACTCGACGAGCCACGGCTCGGGGCGGACCTCCCATCTCGGCACGATCCCGCCGCTGAAAATTCCGAATTCCGGGTGGGTGTCCACGGCAGAGCGCATTTGAATCAGCAAGTCGGCGTGTGGCACGGCATCGTCGTCCGTAAAGACCACGAGATCGCCGTCCGCGACAGAGAGGCCCCGGTTGCGCGCGAGGTTCTGCCCAGGGGCGTCCACGAAGAGGTAGGAGAGAGGCAATCGTCCGGCGAAGGAGCGGACCACGCTCGCCGTGTCGTCGGTGCTGGCGTTGTCGACGATCACGAGCTTCCAGCCTCGGTCTGGCGCCCTGAGGCCGCCGTAGGCTTCTAGCACTTCCGGCAATGTGCGGGCGCCGTTGTGGGTTGCGATCAGAACAGTCAGCATGGAGCGCGGCGGACGGGGAATGCGCTGCGCAAGCCTAGCAGGGTGCTGAAAAATGGATGCTGGTGTCGTGGCTGACTCTCGGCCGCAGGCATTCGCTTCGCGAACGGCGGCCGAGAGAGTCAAGCGGGGGCCCGGTATCCCCGGGGCCTATGGAAAGTTCTCGGCTGCCGGTCGCAAGGCGACCGCCGCAGCCGAAAGCCGCGCGGGTCATCTGCGTCGTCGCCGCTCCTCTCCGATGCTCTCGCATCGCCATCGTCGCGTCTCCTGGCATCTGACCCACCGGCGCTCGCAACGCCATCCCACACCCTTTTTCAGCAACCTGCTACGTGTCCGCTAAGCCGCCTGGCGACCGGTTCCCTTGGGAGAGCTCCTCGACCGGCCCCGCATCGGCGTTCGGCAAGGGAACTCCCAGCCGCGAGGCGATCGTGGGCGCGAACTGCGTGATCGAGACAGGTTTCGCGAGGCGACCGCGAGAAATTCCGGGCCCGAACGCGAAGATCATCCCCTCGGGCTTGTGGTCGCCGGTCCGGTCCCCCTCGAAGACTCCGTGGATCGTGCCCGTCTTGGGCGAGAAGATCGTCCGGATCGGGGACTCACGATCCCATTCGACCATGAGGTCCGGAAGGTCCTGGAGGCGTTCCCCCTGATGGAGGTCGGCCGTCCGGAGGACGCGCCGGACCAGGGGCCGCCCGGTTTCGACGTTGATGAAAGCGAGAAGATCGCGAGTCAGCGATTCGCAGAAAGACTCGTATTCCGCTCCGGGCCGGATCCGCCCCTTCGGCTCGCGGCCGACGAGGTTGACGCGGATCCCCCCGTACACGTCGTTGTTGGGGGTCGCGAAACAGGCCAGGGACGCGAGCTCCGGATGGGTGACCACGTCGGCGAGCGTTGCCTTCACGCGGCTTCGCACAGGACGCAGGAGCTTTTGGAGCGGGAGAGGTACGCTCCGCCAGACCGACTCGGCTCCTCGCGCGAGAGACCGTTTGGCCTCGGGCACATCGGGCTTGCCCAAGAGGCGTCGGAGAATCTCGTCGAGCAGAAACGTACCGTCGTAATGCGGGCCCATCCCGTGGCTGGCCAGAACGAAGACGGCCGTCTCCTCCGTCACCCGGGCGAGCAGCCGGCCGATGGCGGCGTCGATGGCGACGTAGACGTCTCGAAGGGGGTCGCCGATCGAGCGGGCGGCGTCCGGGTCGTGCCCCGGGTGCGACGGGTCGTGCAGCCTCCACAGCTGGTGACCGGCGCAATGGCTCTCCGCGAAAACGGTCAGGAACAGATCCCATCCTCCCTGTTCGAGGAAGTGCTCCGCGAGGCGTGATTTCATTTCCACGCCGCGCACGAGCATGTCGCGAAGACCCAGGAGCGCGCCCGGGTCGCGCCGGAGGTACTCATCGCATTGACCGACCGGGTGCGGGCCGACTCGGGCCTCGACCTCGAGGGCCAGTGACTCCGGCCGCGTGCAGAAGCCAACCTCCGGGTCGTGCGTTCCCCAGTCCACGATCTGGATCCCGTTGATGTGTTGGGACGGTGCCGTCTTGGGAACATCCAGGATGGCCACCCGCCGGCCGGCTTCGCTGAGGACGTCCCAGAACGGCTCGCCACGCACATCGAAGGGGGTGACTTGGTAGTGGTCGTAGGTCCCCGTACGGAGCTGCGAAAAGCAATAGCGACCGTGTCGGCCGGGCTCGAGACCCGTCCAGAACGAAGGCCAGATGGCGCCTACGAAGAGGCCCGTCGGATTGGCTGTCGGCCCCCAAGCCGCGCGCTCCCGAAGGGAACGAAACGTCGGCAAGAAACCCTCCTCGGCCCACTTCAGGATCAGGTCCTTGTCCCCTGCGTCGACAGCGATGAAGAGGACTCGTGAAAGAGACGCCATCTCTACACTCCAAGTGAGTCGTCGAGCCGCGCCGCGCAAGACCCCGGCTTTTCTTTATCGTCCCGAACAGTCGCGTGTGGAAAGTGTACGTCTCCAGGGTCGCTTCGGAGCGAAAGAATCGGATTTCTCTCCGTTGGATCCCTCTTAGGCGTGATGCAGGCAAGCGTTGCCGGTCAGACAGACGGCTCGCCCTTCGGCGTTCCGCCGCCGTCTGCTGATAGGCTGCTAAGGCTTTCTTGGAGGCGCTCGTGGGCGGTTCCTCGGACGACATCGCGCAACAGCGGTCGAGTGGCGTCCCCGGGGGCGTTCTGGCGGTTGTCCTCTTCGCCTCGTCACTCGCCTGTTCGAGTTCGAAACAGACCCCCGCGCCGGCCAATGCTGCTTCCGCTCCGGCAGGCGCCGTTACCGCGCCGCAGCCAACCTCGCGTCTGATCGGCCGAGCGGAGGCGAAGTCCCATTGCGAAAAAATGGATCCCCCCGTG
>JBGPCK010000218.1:0-2824 GCA_041481715.1 Thermoanaerobaculia bacterium
GGAGAGCCGTCGAGCCGCGACGCGAGCTGGGCGAGGTCCTTACTCTGTTGCCGGATGCTCTTCGCGCCATACATCCAGAGGTCCCGGCCATTGCCGGTCAGGTTGGTCTTCGCCTGCGCGAGGAGACCCGGGATCGCCCGGATGCCCGCGTCGATCTTCGCGGCGCTTTCCGCGGAGAGAGGGAACGGGTACTTCCAGAGCTCGACGGCGCCTTCGGCGAACGGGCCCTCGCGCGCGGGCTGATCGCTCTCCTCCGTGAAGACCGTGACGTAAAAGGCGGGGTTGTTGGCCCACGGCTTCAGGACGCGGTGGTCGAAGTCGAGGCCGGCGAGCTCGGCGCGCACGATGTCGTAGTCGACCTGCTGCGCAACGGGCCAGCCGCTCGGGTCGATCGCCGCCAGCCGCTTTCGGTAAGCGTCGAGCTCGCGCTGCTGCGCGGCCATCGCGCTCGCGCCGTAGTCCGGCACGCCGCCGACGAGTTTCGGCTTCTGAAAGGATCGCCAGTCCTTGAAGAACGAAACGAGGTCCTCATAACGGCTGCTCCCGGGACCGACGGGCGATCGGGGCATGGCGCCGCGCGCGAGCATTGGAAGGACGGCGGCGGAGAGAAGGAGCGTCAAGGCGTGCAATCTCAGCATCGGTGTCTGGCCTCCTGGAATCAGGCGAAGGATATGACGGCGCGAACGGGAGGCGTCTGGCGAGAAGGCACACGAGCCGCCGGTCCTCTCCATGTCTCGGCCCTCTCCGTCCTTCGGCCCTCCCTACCCTTCGCCTTCCCTACCCTTCGCCTTCCCTACCCTTCGCCTTCCCTACCCCTCGGCCATCCCTACCCCTCTCCCCCCGGCGGGGGGAGAGGCAGGGTGAGGGGGGCTCAGTCCGGCCCCTTTGGAGAGCGAGAGCAATTCCCCTCACCCCTCCCCTCTCCCGTGGGGAGAGGGAGAAGCGCCCTCTCTCCCGTGGGGAGAGGGAGTGGCCCGCCAGTTCCCTCTCCCCCAGCGGGGGGAGAGGGGTAGGGTGAGGGGGGTTACTCCGTTCGGCGTGGCTCGCTCTTGTCGAGAGCGAGAGAAGAGCCCCTCACCCCTGCCCTCTCCCGCCGGGAGTGGGAGAAGATTTGAGCAGCTTCTCCAGCTCGTCGCACAGCGCGGCCATTCGCCGGAACAACGGCGCGTACGCCTCGGGCTTCGCCATGTCGATGCCGGCCTGGCGGAGCAGCCAATAGCTCCGGTCGCTGTCGCCGCGGCCGTAGACCTCGTCCACGGCCTTCAGGCCGTTGGGATCTCCGGCGCGAATCTTCTCGATGATGTTCGCGCCGGCCGCGACCGCCGCGGCCCAGAACTGGTGCTCGTAGGAAAAGAACGACACGTCGTAGATCATCCACTCGCCGCCGAGGACGTCGTCCACGCGAGCCGGGCCGGCGTACTCGTGGAGGAGTCCAAGGTAGATCTTCGAGATCTCGGAGCCGGAAGGCGGCTTGCCGTCCCGCACGAGCTTCTGGACGCGCGTGTCGAGCTCCGTGAAGAGCGCCGTTTGGAAGAAGTTGCTCCAGATCAGATCGAGCGCCTGCACCGTGTCGGCGACGCGGGTCTGGAGGTCCTTGGCGCGGGATCGGACCATATCGTCGAACAGCATGTCGCCCACGTAGATGATGCCGTTGCCGTACACAGGCGGATCGTCGCGGGAGTCCGGCTGCCGGTCGGCGGGGATGTCCGCGTCCTTCATCATGTCGACCAGCGCCCCGGTGACCTGCCGGGCGCCGCGGTAGGTCGGCCGGAAGCTCGTCAGCATGTACGGGTGCGCCATGCGAATACCGGGAAACACCTCGAAGACGCCGCGCTTCTGTGGCCAGGGCGGCAGGTGCATCCAGTGTCCGTCGATCGCTCGGCGCAGGCGCTCCTGATACGCGGGGCCGAGCGGCGCCGCTGACTCGACGGCCAGACCCAGCGCCTCCTTGACTCCGAAGGTCTGACCCTGGTCGGGCGGAGGGATGAAAAGACCTCCGTACGACGCCGGTCCGAGCCCGAGCGCGCGGGATCGCAGGGCGAGATAGCGTTGAAAGAGCGGCAGGTTCCGGCGCGCTTCGCTGATGATGAGCGGCGGCGCTTCCTTCGGCATCCCGTCGCGAAGAAACCAGATCGCTTCAATCCCGTCGTCGAACTTCCGATGCCGCGCGATCGTCAGGTCGGCCTCGATGCGCCTCGTGTAGAGAAGGCCGAAGATTTCTTCGAAGGTCTTGAGGCGCGCGAGGAGCGCCTTTGCCGATTCCTCCCGCTTCTCGCGGGGAAAGTCATAGCGGTAGGAGTAGAACGTCACCGGAATCGTCTTACCGGCGGCGTCGGGCATGGTCGCCCATCCGAGATCCGAGCCCTGCACCGAATCGAAGACGTCCGAGCAGAGCTGCGGCCAGCGAGCCATGCTGGCGATCAGGGCCTGTTCGCCGGTCGGGAGCGTGTGCGGGGCCTCGCGCAGGATTCGGGTGATGCGGATTCGATGTTTTTCGAGGCGCGGCTCGTCGCCAAACCACTGCTCGAGGCGCGCGGCGCCGACCCGGCTCACTTCTTCGGGAAGAAACGCGACGGCGGACTCGACCTGATTGACGAGCGCGGTCCCGACTTCGTATTTCTGCTTGGCCTCCGCCGAGTGCCGGTCGAGGTTGTAGGACAGCTCGCCGTAGATCTCCATCTTCGTCGCGCGCGCACGTAGATCGGAGACGGCGTCGAGCCCGGCGGCCAGGCTCTTCGCGTCGCGGGCGATCCTCGTGCGAAGGCCGCTCGCCGACGCGAGGCCGGCCAGGATTCGTTCGCGCTCACTCTCCCAGGCCTCTTCA
>JBGPCK010000219.1:0-2550 GCA_041481715.1 Thermoanaerobaculia bacterium
CACACCAAGAAGGAAATCGCGGCCGGGCGGCTCTCCGGGGCGCGGCTTCGCTGCGACGCGGAGCACTACGCGGTCGAGACGACGATCCAGAAGAACGCGCGGATCCGAGGCACGACGACGATCCGCTTCGCGCCGCGGGTCGACGGATTGCGCGTCCTTCCGGTTGCGCTCCTCGCGAGGCTACGGGTGCGGGAGGCCGCCTTCTCTCGGGAGGAGAACGGGAGGTGGACGCCCGCGGCGTTCCTCCAGGAGAACGAAGACGAGGACGCTGATGTTGCGGTTCTCCTCCCGGAGCCGATCCCCGAAGGGCAGACGATCTGGCTGCGCTTGACCTACGAGGGAAAGGACGTGCTGCGCGACGCCGGCGACGGCAACTTTCTGGTCGGCGCCCGGGACAGCTGGTATCCGAATCTGGGCACTTTCACGGACCTGGCCTCCTTCGACCTGACCTACCGCTGCCCGAAGGGCTATCAGATCGTCTCCGTCGGCGAGCTCGTTGCCGACCGGGTCGAAGGCGACGACCGCGTCTCGATCTGGAAATCGGAGTACCCCATCCGGGTCGCCGGGTTCAACTACGGCAGGTTCCGCCGGCTCGAGCGCACCGACCCGGAGAGCGGAGTGACGGTAGACGTCTACACGAATCCGGGCGAACCGGACTTCGTGCGGGAAATCAACTTCCTCCTCGAGAATCGCCCGGACGCCGGCCTGCGGCACATCTCGGCGAGCGCCGACAACCTGGCCGACTCCGCGATGGCCGACGGCATCAACACCGCGCGCGTGGGCACGATCTACTTCGGGAGCCTTCCCTACAGCGCGGTCTCCATTACCCAGCAGACGCAGGCCTTCTACGGCCAGTCCTGGCCTTCCCTGATCTATCTTCCCTACGTTGCGGCTTTCGACGGAACGATCCGACACGAACTCGGGCTGCAGAGCGCTGGGGACTTCGTCGATCTCGTCGGCCCGCATGAGTTCGCCCACCAATGGTGGGGGCACCTGGTCGGCTGGGAGAGCTACCGGGATCAATGGCTCTCGGAGGGATTCGCGGAATTCACGGCGGCTCTGGTCCTGCAATACACGGGGGGCCTCAAGAAGTCGAACACCTTCTGGGAAAAGTCGCGCCGCTGGATCACGATGAAGCCGCGCTACGCCTCCGTCGCCAACGACGAAGCCGGCCCGATCACCGACGGCTGGCGCCTCTCGACGTGGAGGAACCGCTCCGCGGCGCAAGCGATGATCTACGCGAAGGGAGCGTACATCCTTCACATGCTGCGCATGCTCCTGCGCGACCCCTCGAGCACACCGCCGGACGCGAACTTCATCGCCATGCTCAAGGACTTTGTCCTCACGCAGGCCGACAAGAACCCCTCGACGCGCGACTTCCAGGCTGCCGTCGAGAAGCACATGACACCCGCCATGGACGCCGCCGGCGACGGCAAGATGGACTGGTTCTTCCGACAATGGGTCTATGGGACCGAGATCCCCCGCATCCGGCAAGAGCTCGAGGTCACCCGGCTGGAAGACGGCCAGTACCGGATCCATGGATCCGTCACGCAGGCGGGTGTCTCTCCCGACTTCCGCACGCCTGCGGCCCTCTACGTTGAGACCGACGGAGAGGTCCTGCAAGTCGGCATGCTCCCGCTCGTCGGCAGCACCACCGTCGCCGTCAACGTGACCGCCCGCCTTCCGAAGCCGCCCGACCGGGCGCTCGTGAACGCCCTGCACGACGTGCTGTATCGAGACTGACCGCCGGACTCGGTGCGGCGCCGGCCGCGGGTCACTCGAGGTCCCAGGAAGCCGAGGGAACCCCCCGAGCCGGGCACTCTCGGCTCGGGGAGGTCGAAGATGCTGTTACTTCTTCTCTTCCGCCGGTATCAGGTCGGCTTTGCCGGTTTGCGTGACGAAGAAAATGCAGTCGGCGCCGGCCTTGCATTTGCTGTGATGCACCTCGTTGGCCAGCGTATGGGCCCAGGATCCGGCCGTCAGATCTTTCTCCGGTCCGCTCCCGAACGCCAAGCCCATCGTTCCGGATACGACGACGGCCCTCAGGTCACTCGTGTGCGTGTGGACGCCCGCGTCGGTTCCGGCGGGCCACTTCTCGAAAGCGGAGTAGGCGCCCGTCTTCGGGTCGCCCCAGACGACCGCAATCTGCGCGCCCTTGAGATCCGGAACGTCGACCCATTTCAGGTCTCCCGCGGCAACCGCATGTCCCGCCGCGGCGGCCTTGTGCCCGTGAGCCGCCATCGCCGGCTTCTTCTCCGACGAAGCCGCCTGCGCCGACAGGACGGCGGCGCCGAGAACCACGACACCGAAACCGAGCATCCAGGGACTCCGAATTTGGTGTTTCAAGAAACCCTCCTTCTTCAAAACCCTGTCTCTCCCAATTCAGAAGCAAGCCGACGAAGCCCGATGGCCGCTCGGCCGTTCCCTATGACGGGTGCGTGTCCTCTGTGCGCCAGGCCTCGAGGTTCCGCTCGATCTGCCGAGAATGCTTCTCCAGGTGCTCGGCGTACACCTCGAGCCATCGCTCGGCCGAGTAGCTGCCCGACTCCG